>JAFSNG010000058.1 GCA_017447515.1 Prevotella sp.
TGTACCAGCAGGCCTGTCTCTGTCGGAGATATCTTCACGGCCTGAACGGCGGGCGTTTGGTTGTTAACCTTGATGGGGGCCTGGGCATCATTGAGTCTGTCTTTTTCAAACACCACATTGCTCAGGTCGAGCCACATCAGCAGGTTGTCTGCGGCCTCGACTTCTTCGAGGGGGCTTTCGTCGATGATGAGCGTCCGCATGTAGTTGTTATTGGCGAAGATGCGCCAGAATTTATCGCACTTCTTGATGTGCAGTTCGGGGAGCTTGTTGTCCTGACAGTCGAGGAAGAGAAGTTCCGGGCAGTTCTCCACAGTGAGTTTGCGGATGTCGTTGTAACTGACGGTGGCCTCCATGAACGCAGGCAGGTCCTTGATGGTGACGGTCTCGATGTCAGTATACTGGATGCTGATGGACCAGAGTTCGTCACAGCCTGCGATGTTGAGCGAGTTCAGTTTGTAGATGTTTTCCGCGTCATTACCCTCGATGTAGATACGGTGCAGTTTCTTGAAGTTGCTCACATCGACATCCTTTATGGCGACGTCCTGCATGGACAGTTCGTCGAGGTTATCGCGGCAGGCGTTAAGGTTGACGGTGGTGAGTTTTGGGTTCCAATACATGTGGAGGTATGTTATACTGGCCGGAATCTGAACGGTGGTCAGACCGTACATATTGGAGATTAGGAGAGACCACAGATTGGTATTCTTGGTGAAGTCGAGCGAGGTGGTTTCGGGATAATCACTTATCTCGACTCTTTCCAGTTTGGAGAACTTGGTGAGGTCGAGATTCCTCATCGGATTGCCATCAGAGTTCAGGCCACTGATCAAGAGATCCGTGATGTGGTAGAAATACTCGATGCCCTTGAAGTTCGTTACGCCGTAGAGTACGGCATGTGTGCGTTCGGCGATTTCCTCGTCGCTGAGGGTGCCGTCATCGTCGGTGTCCCAATCGTTCTGCACTACCCAGAGAAAGTTCTCGTCGGGAAAGTTCGTACTGTTAATCGTCACGCTGGCTCGTGCGCCCGTCATTGTGAGGGCGAAGGCCATGATAGTAAGTAAAGTCTTTTTCATAAGTTGTTGCTTCTTTATTATTAATGTATAGCGCAAAGTTAAGCATTTTCTTTTGACAGCCCGCCACCCAAATGGGTGGAATTATAGCAAATGGCATATTTTTCCCCCCATTTGGGTGGCGATTGTGGAAAGAATTGTGTATCTTTGCAGTCACTATGACAATCAGAAGACTATTTATTGGAATATTGCTTGCAGCTGTCTGCCTGTCGGCGACGGCCTACGACGACCACCGTAACACCAAAGTAGACTCGTTGGAGGCTGCGCTGAAGAGTGCCAACCCGCCAAAGGGCGACGATCTGCTCAGAACCTACGAAAGACTGATGCGGGGTTGGTTGCCTTACGACACTCAGAAAGCCAGCGACTACGGTCATAAGGCATTGGCGCTGAGCTATGAACGCAATGGTCTGAACATACGACAAAACATACTGCGTTATTTTGCCCAGATACACTATGCCCACGAGGAGCACGACGAGGCCATACGCCTGTTCAAATGGGCACTGGCCGTCGTGGATACAATGGAACTGTCGGGACGTTATACGCAGAGGAACATCGACGATGCCCGCTCGTGTATCTATGGTGCTATCGGCAATGATTACAACATTCAGGACAAGCACCACTTGGCCATCCATTATTACCAGTTGGCGCTGCCCATTTTCGAGAAGTACAACTGGTTGGAGAGCCAGACCATCCTCTACCACAACATCGGAGAACTCTATTATCTGATGGGAAACTTCCAGGAAGCGGAACGCAACTATCAACTTTCCATTGACAAGGGAAAAGAGTCGAAAGACTCGCTGATGATAGCAATAGCCCAGAAAGGACTGCTCCGTCTCTATGTGTCACAGGATGATTATGAGAAAGCCCGCCATGCGGCAGAGCCTTGTTATGGCTACTATTATGCCCACCGCGAAGAAGAAGTGGACGACTACCCCGTGGTGCTGGCCTCAATGGTGCGCCTGAACCTGATGGAGGGACACAAGAATATCGCAGCGGCTAAGGTTTTCGCCAAGGAAGCACTCTCACTGGCTGACAGCCTGCGCTTTGAGGACAAGAGCGACGTCTATGCCGCAGCTTGTGAAGTGGCGGTGGCTGAACAGAAATGGCAGCAAGCACTCGACTACGGCCTGCGCACCATACGTCCGGACTCACTGGCAACAAGTGCGGACGCCAGTTGCTACCGTTTGTTGGCAGAAATCTATACGCAATTAGGACAGAAAGACAAAGCCCGCGAGTATCTCCAGAAAATGTACGACGTAATGACGCGCTATGCCACCGATCACTACCAGAGTGGATTGTCGCAGATGGAGGTGCTCTACGAAACGGAAAAGAAGGAGGCTCAGATAGCTGTTCTCGACCATGAACGCTCGCTATACCGCTGGCTGTTAGCAGCTGCCGCCATAGCTATCGTCGCATTGGTGGCGGGCGGTATACTGATGGTCATTGTCCAGCGTCGCAAAAAAGCCTTGCTGGCAGCTCGTGTGGCCTTAGAAGCAGAAACGAAAGAGCGCAGTATCCTTGCCCGCGACCTGCACGATGGACTGGGAGGTATGCTCTCGGTACTGCGACTGAAGATGGAGCAAGGCGAAGCAACGTTGCCGCTGCTCGACAATATCCACACCGAACTGCGACGTACGGCTCATCACCTGATGCCAGAGGAACTGCTGAAAAACGGCCTCGCCTCCGCCCTCCGCGATTTTGCCGTTTCTGTACCTGGTGCTCAGTTCCAGTCCGTAGGTGACATCCGGTTCCAAAAGGACGTCGAACTGGTGCTCTATCGTTGTGCCTACGAACTGGTAAACAACGCCCTAAAGCATGCCGAGGCTCAGCATATTACCATCCAGCTGATGCAACACGATAAGGAGGTGACGCTTACCGTCAGCGACGACGGCAAGGGAATGGCGGCAGGCTCTGAGGGCATGGGACTGCAAAACATCCGTGAGCGCATAGGACCCTACAAAGGACGAATGAATATTATATCGCCCAAAGAACAAGGAACAGAAATCAACGTAAGCATACCTCTATGAAACAATACCTCATCGACGTCTACATAGCCGACGACCACCAGATGGTCTGCGAAGGACTTTCGGAAATCATCAACCAGAGCGGCAAGGCACACGTCAGCCGAACTTTCAACACTCTCGAGGCCTGTCGTCAGACGCTGGCCGAACGGCGTCCAGACGTGTTGCTGATAGACCTCTCTATGCCCGACGGCGATGGTGTTGCCTTCTCTCAACAGGTAGTCAGAGACTATCCTGACGTGCGTATCGTCGCTGTCACCATCCACGACGAATACTCCGTCGTGCAGCGTATGATGGCGTGTGGAGCCCACGGCTATGTGCTCAAGAGTTCGTCGGCAGACGAACTGCTCGAAGCTATTGTCACCGTCTGGCAGAAACGACAGTATATATCGCCACTCGTCGAACGCATCCTCCAACAGGGGCGTGAAAGCAGCGTCATTCTTACCGCCGTCGAGCAAAACATCCTGCAACTGCTGTGCAACGGACTGACCAATCCCCAAATTGCCACACAGATGAACCTGAGTACCGAAACCGTTAACTGGTACCGTAAGCGCCTGCTCGCCAAATTTGGCGTCAAAAACACCGTAATGCTGGTCAAACATGCAATAGAAGAGCAACTGGTATAACGCCATGCATCCTTATATGTAATAAGGTGTAATGTCTCCGTATTGTCAACTATCATGGGGACTACTGATGAAGTGAACCCAGAAAGTTGGACACAACTGAAAGGTTCAAATGAAAAAGGAATTTAGTTTAGAAGAAAAGTTGTCCGCAATTGGGTTAGTATTCCAAGGCGAATCTGCCCGTTCCGTGTCTCGTAAACTCCATTTAGGCCATCATCTTCTATATGAGTGGATTGAGAGTTACAAACTCCTTGGTATTGAAGGTCTGAAATTAAAGCGTAAGAAGAAAAAGAGGCTTTCATATGAAGAAAAATGCAAAATAGTTTGTGAATATCAGGAAAGTGAATTAACTTTGTTCCATCTTTCAGCTAAATATCAATTGTCAAGCTCGATAATTGGCAATTGGGTTAAATTGGTTGAGCGAAATGGATTTGAAGCACTGGAATCTCGACGATCCAGGCATTTCCAAACTGGTGAGCATATGATTAAACGACTACCCAAAGAAGAGTACGAGAAGGAGAATGAGCGCCTTCGCAAGGAGAACGAACGCTTAAGGCTGGAGAATCTCCTGCTAAAAAAAGTGAGAGCCTTAGTCGAGGAAAGAGAAGCTCGAAACAGAGCGATTGGGCATGGGCCATCGAAGAACTAAGGCGTAATGAGCATGCAGATTTAGCTGTCCTGCTGGAGCTCAAGAAGATGGCGCGTAGTACATTCTATTATCACCTCAAGCATCGCAAGAAGCAAGACAAGTACAAGGAAGTAAAAGATATGATATACATCATATTCCATAAGCATAAAGGACGTTACGGATACCGGCGTATAACGCTGGAACTCCGTAAAGATGGCAGTCTTATCAATCACAAGACAGTCAAGAAGCTTATGGACGAAATGGAACTGAAGAGCGAGGTGAGGAGGGTAAAATTTCACTCCTATAAAGGAGAAGTCGGCAAGACTGCTCCTAATATCATAGACAGGGATTTTACAGCTGAAAGACCTTATCAGAAGCTGGCAACAGACGTGACCCAGATGACGATAGGCGGACGCAAGATTTACCTATCACCTATACTTGACATGTGCGATGGTGAGATTCTTGCATATTCAATCACAGAGAAGCCAAACATGGAAATGGTACTCGGTATGCTCAACCAGATGTACAGGCGTATAAAGCTACCTGAGGGCGTCGTATTGCACTCTGACCAAGGATGGCACTACCAGCACGTAGCCTATCAGAATAGTCTAAAGAAACATGGCATTATCCAAAGCATGTCTCGCAAGGGAAATTGTCTGGATAACGCCATGATGGAGAATTTCTTTGGTCTCATGAAGTCAGAGCTGCTGTATTCTGGAAAGTACACATCAGCAGACACCTTCATCAAAGACCTGGTAGAATACATTGAATATTATAATAACGAGAGAATAAAACTGAGGCTTAATGGCATGTCGCCCGTACAATACAGGAAGATGCTTACCGCTTCGATTGTTTAATCCGTCCAAACTTTGGGGTTCACTTCACTGATCACTTTTCACACTTCAAGCACAACAGCAGGGGCGATGTTCAGCTGACGGCTCAATTCTCTGCCGATTTTCAGCGAGGGCTCGCTCTTGCCGTTCAATTCCCCAACCCGAACTCTGCGAACCAATGATGACTTTGATGCGCTTCAGTTCGATGTTGTTTTTTCTGTTTTCTTCGAGAATTCGCTCAAAAAAGGAGCGGATTTAGAGAGAAACGGATAAAAAAGCAGTCATTATTGAATGCAAAATAAAACAATGGGCTGACCCATCATCGGGTCAGCCCATTGTCTATACGTTTTATGGCACTTATTTCACCATGATCTTTTTAACAGTGCCGTCGCTGAGGCGGATGATGTTCAAACCATGCTGGGGAGCAGTAACCTGACGGCCGTCGAGGGTATAGCGGGCAGCCTCGGTAGCGGTGGTGTCTTGTATGCCAGTGACAGCTGTAGGATTAAAGTCCTGAATAGCCACCTGAGCAGCATTGACGATACCACCCGTTGTCTGATCGATGAGCAGGGTTGCTACGGTCAGCTTCGACTTGTCCTGAATGGTACTCTTCGAGGTGATGTCAGCCTTGAAGTTGTAATTCTGCACCTCACCAGCATTGATTGCGCTGTTGACAGAGCCGCTTACGCCATTGGCAATATCCCACGCACCAACGGCAACAAAGTTGAACGTCAGACCTGAGACCTTCGAGCCTGAATTGTACCAGAACTCCATATCAGGGTCGCCGCTACCTCCACTCAGGTAATTAGCCTGTTTCCAATCAGAACCGGTGCCAGTCATTCCGTCTTCAATAAGCACGTATGCTATGCCGTACTGACCATTATCATCGCTATAAACGAACTTTGTCTTTGTGTCGATGCTGATTTCCGTCTTGTCGTCACTGGTCCACATGGCTGAAGCCTGGATGTCGGCTATAGTTATACTTTCGAGAATTGCATTCAGATAGTAGTTCAACGTCGATGCAGAGGGATAAGCATCAATGACACGGTTGATGAACGAGCTGGGGAAGCCGCTGACTCTGCTCATAATGGGATTGTAGTCAGTGATTTCCATCGGGTCGCTATTATGGGCTGCGATGAGCACTACCTTGTTGCCAAAGGTCTCGTGAGTCTTCTCCATGCCAACAAATCCATAAGGACAATAACCGCACCAAGTGCCAGTAAACTCCTCGACAACGGGAACAGGAACGGGCTTCTCGGTGATGGTGATGATAGCACCCTGAGCTGAATTCTGAGTAGCTTGGTTAGCCTCTCCGTTGACCTTCGTAATCGTCAAAGTCTTGATATATTTCTTAGCCTCATCGTCGGCATCGAAAGGAATGAGCACATTTGCTGACGAATTGAATGGCAGGTTATCTACTGATATTGTCATCTCTTCTGTAGTGCTGCTACCTGTTGTGATGGTATACGATATAGAGGTAATGTCGTCTTTACCATTATTGGTAATCTTTACAGGAATAGTAACCGATTCACCTTTCAGGACGTATGATGTTCCGAAATCAGAAGGTGTCGCATTATTGTTTGTAAGCTCGACTCCATCGACCAAAATTTGGAATGCCAGCTTGCCGAAACCATAGCCGTACAGGTCTTGCCAGTCAATATTTCCCGGTGCATAGATAAGGAACGCATTGGGAACATCCTCAGTGCCACAGCACATGATGGGATAATTGTTTGAACTGGTGACGGCATAGCCGATATAGAAGGACTGATTGTCGACAGCAAAGGGGGTAGTGAGTTCAATGTCGTTGGCACCGTCAGCAAGACTGCTCACCGACTGCACATAGTCTGCTGCATCTAATGAGGCAGGCAAGGTTTTGGAAACCCAGACACTTACGTCTTTCATTGTATTAGCCAGACCTTCTCGTACATATACACGTACTGCCTTGATGGTGCTACCACCAATCAATTCGTGGTTGGCGGGAATACAGATACCAGCCAAGAATGGTACGTTGCTTTGTCCGATGCCGATACCATCTGAGGTACCTAAATCAGACTCTGACATGTAACCCCACCAAATCTGTCCTTCACCGGGGGTGATAGGGGCTCTGTTCGTCATTAATGGAGCCTTGAAAGGAGCTCTTTCCAAAGTAGCCCTTTTCCAAACCTGTCCATAACTGCACATTGCCATCATCATGGCAAAAAGGAGTAAAAACTGTTTCTTCATAACTTAAACGTTTTAAAAATGAATAATAATTATTAGTTGAAAGATAAATTTCGCTTTACAGCGGACAAAGGTACGAATAAGCGAGCAAAATGCAAAATAAATTCGAATTTATTTTCATTTTCGAGCGGGAGTGCCTTCTCGCGAAGCGAAAAGGTACGAATAAGCGAACGAAATACCAAATGTTTTGGTGATAAAATGCTACAACGGGTCGACGTCGTAGTAGATTTGCAGCGAGGAATAACGCTTGTCGGCCATCATCTGCTGCTGGGCCATGAGCAGGTATTGGCGCACACGAGGCATGTCGATGCCCAGTTCGAGTTTCAGCACGAGTTTGCGGAGGTGCTGACCGCTGACCTTGGCGACGGATGGTTTGTCGGGTCCCAACACACGCGCTCCAAACCATTGGCGCAAGCGGGCTCCCAGCTCGTTGGCAGCTGTCTCGACAACAGCATCGTGGCGGTGGCGCAGGAAGACGTAAACCAAATGGGTGAATGGCGGATAGTGGAACAGCTGGCGTTCAGCAACGAGGTCACGGTATAAAGAGGTGTAATCGTTGTGTACCACGTGACGAATAACGGGTGTCTTGGGCTGCTTGGTCTGTAGGACGACCAATCCACGACGATGCTTGCGGCCTGCGCGTCCGCTGACTTGCGACATCATCATAAACGAGTGTTCGAAGGCGCGGAAGTCGGGCTGGTTCATCATGCCGTCGGCACTGATGATGCCTACGACGCTGACGTTATCGAAGTCGAGACCCTTCGAAATCATTTGCGTGCCGATGAGGATGTTGGTACGTCCTGCTCCGAAGTCGGTGATGATGCGTTCGTAGGCATTGCGGGTACGGGTGGTGTCGAGATCCATACGAGCAATACGGGCTTCAGGAAACGCCTCGCGCACCTGTTCCTCTATTTTCTCCGTACCGAAACCGCGCGTACGCAGGTCGGTACCGCCACAACAGGGACACTCGGTGGGTATACGGTAGGTGGCTCCGCAGTAGTGACACGTCAACTGGTTGAGTTGGCGGTGGAGCGTCAGCGATACGTCACAATGCTGGCAGGTGGGCACCCAACCACATTGGTGGCATTCGATGACAGGGGCAAAACCGCGACGGTTCTGGAATAGGATGACCTGTTCGCCACGTTCCAGTGCTTCGCGCATGCGCGTTAATAATAAAGGTGAGAAGGCTCCCACCATCATCTTGCGATGTTGGAGGTCAGCCGTGTCGACGACTTGTATCTCAGGCAGTTCGATACCCTTGTAGCGTTCCGTCAGTGTCACCAGTCCATATTTGCCCGTCTTGGCATTGTGGTAGCTTTCCATAGACGGCGTTGCGGTACCCAGCAGAACGTGGGACGGATGATGGCTGATGGATGATGTAAGATGGGCCAACATGATGGCGGCACTGCGGGCATGATAGCGCGGGGCAGGATCCTGCTGTTTGTAGCTGGTCTCGTGTTCCTCGTCGACAATGACCAATCCCAGTCGCTGGAAGGGCAGGAATACGGCACTACGGGCTCCGAGGATGACATCGTAAGGATTGGGCGAGAGTTGTTTCTGCCAGATTTCCACGCGCTCGGCATCGGAATACTTGGAATGGTAGATGCCTAAGCGGTCGCCAAAGATGCGTTGCAGACGTTGCATCATCTGCACCGTCAGCGCTATCTCAGGCAATAGGTAGAGCACCTGTTCCTTGCGTTCGAGGGCTTGGCGGATGAGGTGGATATAGATTTCCGTCTTGCCCGACCCCGTCACGCCATGCAGCAGCGTCACCTGCTTTTTCATCATCGACAGCAGGATGTTGTTGTAGGCATCCTCTTGAGCGATGCTAAGGGGTTGGATGAGGTCAGGACGATAGTCACCACCATGATTCAGGCGACCAACTTCAACCTCGTAGGTTTCGAGTAGCTGACGTTTCACCAGTTGGTTGATGGTCTCGGCAGAAGCACCACTGGCGTTCATCAGTTCTTCACGAGTAACCTCCTGCGGATGACAGTCTTCTTGATCCCACCCTGACAAGGCAAGGTACTCGATAAAGGCCTCGAGTTGTTTCTTGGCCCTCGACAGCACGTTCAGCGCCACATGCAGGGCCGTCACATTACGGTATTGTAGGGTCAGACGGATGTAGGTCTCCGTGCGTGGCTTATAGCCGTCCTCAGCTTTCAGTCCTGCCGGCAGTGCTGCTTTGTACACTTCACCAATGGGCGACAGGTAGTAGTCGCTAATCCAGTGCCACAAACGCAATTGCTGTTCGGTGACGATTGGCGACGAGTCCATGACTTGCTGAATAGGCTTCACCTCATAACCTTCAGGTTTTGTCGTATGAACGCGGCCAACCAGTCCGACATACGACTTCGAACGTCCAAAGGTCACCAACACACGAACGCCTACCTGCACCGTCATGCCTTCAGGCACGGCGTAGGTAAACATCCCATGCAAGGGAACTGGCAAAATCACATCAACATACGTCATACAGGCGGCAAAGATACAAAAAAATAGGCTAACTGCAAAGAGTTAGCCTACCTTTTTATGATGTTATGTTTATCTTACTTAACGTTGCCTACTTTTATTAAATATTGACCGTTGGTCATGCCTTGCTGCGCTCGGAACTGCTCATGCAAAGCATGGCAGGTCTCTCGCTTGCACCAGGTATTCCCCAATCTGGACTGCATTGAGCGCAGCACCCTTGCGGATCTGGTCACCAGAGAGCCAGAAAGTCAGACCATTCTCGTCGCTGAGGTCCTTGCGGACACGACCCACATAGACGTCATCCTTGCCAGCAGTCTCCAACGGCATGGGGTACTTCAGATTGGCGGGGTCATCAACGAGCGTACAACCAGGAGCGGCGGCGATAGCCTTCTGAGCCTCCTCAACGCTGATGGGACGCTCGGTCTCAATCCAAACGCTCTCTGAGTGGCTGCGCAACGAGCTGACACGCACACACATAGCCGAGCACTTGGCATCGGTATGCATTATCTTACGGGTCTCGTTGTACATCTTCATCTCTTCCTTCGTATAGCCGTTGGGCTGGAAGACGTCAATCTGCGGAATGACGTTGTAAGCCAACTGGTGGGCAAACTTCTTGATGGTCTTCACCTCACCCTCTTCTACCATCTCCTTATACTGCTGTTGCAGTTCGGCCATAGCGGCAGCACCAGCACCAGAAGCACTTTGGTAAGAAGAAACGTGGATGCGCTTGATGTGCGAGATGTTCTCCAGTGGCTGGAGCACGACGACCATCATGATGGTGGTGCAGTTGGGGTTGGCAATGATGCCACGCGGACGGTTCAGGGCATCTTCAGCATTGCACTCAGGCACTACCAAGGGAACGTCGTCGTCCATACGGAAAGCACTGGAGTTGTCAATCATCACAGCACCATACTTCGTGATGGTCTCGGCAAATTCCTTCGACGTGCCGGCACCAGCAGAGGTGAAGGCGATGTCGACATCCTTGAAGTCGTCGTTATGCTGGAGCAACTTCACAGTCAACTCCTTACCACGGAAAGTGTATTTCGTGCCTGCTGAGCGTTCTGAGCCAAACAGCACAAGTTCGTCCATCGGGAAATTTCTTTGGTCGAGGATGCGTAAAAACTCCTGACCTACGGCACCTGAGGCACCCACAATTGCTACTTTCATAAGCCTAATTCTTTTCCTATATTATTATTTGGGGTGCAAAGGTAAGCAAAATATTCGAAATACACGCCATTTTCTTTCATTTTTTCACTATTTCGTCTTTCCGACTATCACAATGCCACCATTTTCGGGGATGACAATGTTCATCTGCTGTTTCTTATTCTGCTTGACAGTCTTGACGCTGCCAACGACATTCGGATCGTTGGTGTATTTAGCATCGTCAGCATAGACGGTCAACTGGGTGTCCTTCACAAACATGGGCAGCGAGAGGACTTTCTTCAACGGTTGCTTTTCGGCATTGATACCGGCTATGTACCATGTATCGCCTGCGCGACGGGCAATGATGGCATACTTGCCAGGATAACCGTCGATGAAGCGAACCTCATCCCAGTTGGTGGGTACCTGCTTCATAAAGTCAATAGCCCAAGCGGGAGCATCCTCGAGGTTGTTGGGAGCCAAAGCGAAGTGCTGGACGCTGCTCTGGAACAACACAGCAGTAGCCAACGCATAAACATCGCTGGTGCGACGATAGGTACCACGGTCGTTGCCAGTGCTGTAGCGCTTGTTCAAAGCACTACCACCCCAGTCCATAGAGGCTACGGTGTTGCGGATGAAGACGTGCGTACAGCCGTTCTTGGCCTCAGCATCGCAGGCACCCTGTCCGAAACTCAGGTTCTCGGAAGCCAGCACAGCCTCAGAGGCGACGTAGTTCGGATACATACGTTCCCAACCGCGAGGCAGCGTGCATCCGTGGAAGATACACTGCAATCCAAACTCGTTGGCATCGGTCAGGATGTCTTCGTAGAGCTGCATCATCACCTGTTTGTCACCACCGAAGAAGTCGACCTTGATACCCAGGATGCCATTCTCCTGCATCCACTTCATCTCCTGACGACGAACGGAACTCTTGTTCATCTTATGACGAGGACCCTGAGGAGCATCGTTCCAGAAACCGTTGCTGTTGTACCACAGGAACAGGCCTACACCCTTCGACTGAGCATAGCGCGACAGCTCGGCAACCTTATCGTAGCCAATCTGTGAATCCCAGTGAGCATCAACCAATACGGAACGATAGCCCAAAGCTGCCGAGAAGTCGATATACTCCTTCTGCTCCTTGTAGTTGCAGCTGCCGTCCATGCGGATAATCCACGACCAGGTACCCTTGCCATAGGTGTAGTCCTTCGAAGCCTTGTATTTGGGCTGCACGAGGTCGTTGGCAACGGTGGTCTCCACGATAGGAGCCAGCGTGGTGCCGATAGTCATCGTGCGCCAAGGAGTCAATGCAGGCAGAGCGACCTTGGCGTTGGGAGTACCCCAGCCGTCCATCTCTGATGCCTGAGGGAAGTCGATGCTGTATTTTGCACCGCCGTCATTCTTCAGCGCGCAACCCACGTAGTTGCCGTCGGTGCCTGTCTCAGAGATAATCACCCAACCCTGAGGTGTCTTGAACAAGCAAGGGAAGGTATAGCCCTGGCCCCAGCCGTTCTTACCCATCTCGTCGTCCCAGGTATAGCTAGTCTCGTAGCTGGGATAGGTGCGGGCAAAACCACCCATCGGCTTTACCTGCGGACAGAGGAACGTTGTGGTACCCTCAGGCAGCACAAAACTGCTGGCTTCGCTTTCAACAACAGCACTGAACATGTCTTTCTTCGAACCATAGATCTTATATCGATAGGCCACATCACGACCCGTCACACGGAAAATGACATCCAATGCGGGCTTACCGTCTTTTGTGAACTGGCAGACAGCCTCCGTAGCCTCATAGCTGACGTGGCTCTGCTTGATGGTCTTCAGCGAATACTCGTCCTTGACGGTGGTTGTCTGGCAGTCCTTCAGGGTAAGGCCCTGCGACAGGTCAGCGAAGTTCATCTTCACACCCAGCGGAGAGGGAGTAATAAATACGGTTCCGTCGAGCGTCACCTGATACGTGGCTTTACCGCCTTGGTCACTCACGGTAACGGCCATCTTGCCGTCTGGACTCTGGAATGTCTTCTCAGTTGCTTGCGCTGTCAGCAGACATAATGCCAATGCTGCAGCAGTCATCATTCGTTTCATCATAGTTTTTTTTGGGGGTTTTATATCTAAATTTCTTATTTCTTACATCTTACCTCTCACCTCTTACTTCTTACCTCTAACTTCATACACTCCCCCTGCCTTGGTATCAAGGTCGTACTCATAGACAGGACGGATGTCCAACTGTTCGAAGGATTTCAGTTCTGGAGAGCGTAGGGGCTGCTTGACATCAGCCGATTCGTACAACGCATTGGGACAGGAACCAACGGCTTCCTTCAGCCCCTTGCCCTGCAAAGGTACATAGGAACGCAGGCGCAGCTTGCCGCCAATCGTCGAGCGTATGTTTGCTGAACGAAGTTCCCCTCCGTTCCATTTCTCGTCCACCACAAAACCGCCACGAGCCCTGAGGCCCTTCACCTCGCCATCCTTCCAGGCATCCGGCAGGGCGGGCAAGAGGTGAACGGCACCATCGTGACTTTGTACCAGCATCTCGCAAACACCGGCAGCACAACCGAAGTTACCGTCAATCTGGAAGGGCGGATGGGCATCAAACAAGTTCGGATAGGTGCCTCCGTGACCTCCCCATTCCACTGAATCGGGAATCAGCGTCAGCATATTCTTGATGATGCGGAAAGCGTGGTTGCCATCCAACATACGTGCCCAGAAGTTAATCTTCCAGCCTAGGCTCCAACCCGTAGCCATATCGCCACGCTGCTTCAGCGTATTGGCAGCAGCCGAGAACAAATCCGGATGGGAATATGGAGAAATCTGGTTCGAGGGATAGAGTCCGTAGAGGTGCGAGATATGGCGGTGCTCGTCTTTCGGATTATCACCGTCCCACATCCACTCCTGCAACTGTCCGTAACGTCCAATCTGCATGGGAGGCAATTGTTGGAGGGCAGTACGATAAACGGCAATAGAATCGTCGCTGATGCCCAACACCCGAGCGGCACGCACCACCTGATTCAGCGCATCAAACACAATCTGGTTGTCCATCGTGGAACCAGCCGTCACGGTGGTATTCTTACCCACGGGGCCGTGTTCTGGCGATACGGTAGGCACTGTCACCAGCCAACCGAATTCAGGGTGAATGCGCATATAGTCCAACAGAAAGTCGGCAGCACCCTTCATCACAGGATAATACGCTGCCAACAACTGCTTGTCGCCAGTAAAGAGATACTGTTGCCAGATATGCGTCGTCAACCAGGCGCCACCCGTTGGGAACATTCCCCACGTGGTACCATCGACGGGTCCGGCAATACGCCAGAGGTCAGTATTGTGGTGAGCCACCCAACCCCTGCAACCATACATCTCCTGTGCAGTTTTGACACCCGTCTCGCTCAGGTCCTTAATCATTGCAAACAACGGTTGCTGGTTCTCAATGAGGTTACCAACCGTTGAGGGCCAGTAGTTCATCTCGGCATTGATATTGATGGTGTACTTCGAATCCCAAGCGGCATTCTTCTTGTCATTCCAAACGCCTTGCAGGTTGGCAGGCTGTCCGCCAGGCTGCGAACTGGAAATCAGCAGGTAACGGCCGTACTGCATCATCAGCGACACCATATCAAGGTCGCTACCGTCGAACGTCTTCAGGCGCTGGTCGGTAGGGATACTAGATGCTTTAGAGTCTCTAGAATTGCCAGACAATTCCAGCGACACGCGGTTGTATTGCTCCTGGTATTTCTTCAGGTGCTCCTTCAGCAACTGCTTATACGCCTTGCCCTTGACGCCAGCCAGCGTTTGGTTATTCTTCTTCACAGGGTTGCCGCTGATGTCGTGATAGTTCACGTAATTGGTAGCGGCGGTGATATATAGCGTCGCAGTAGTGGCGTCGTCCACTGCTATCGACTTTGCCTTATGCGCTATCTTACCATCTGATTCCACCAGAATGCGGCACTCGGCTTTCAGACCGGCCTTGATGCCTTCCTGCTCCACACCGTCAACAACGGCTGCCAGTTCATTGACGCGTCCGTTCTCTAACCGATGGTCAGAGTGTGGCGTTGCAATGATGCCTTCGTGTTCGTAAACCGAAAAGACCTGTGCATTCAGCTGACTGTCGAAGCTCATGTCGAACTCCAGCTCGCCTTTCTTCGAGGCTTCCAGTCGTACGATGATGACATTATCTGCCTGCGAAGCAAAGACGGTACGCACATACTTCACGCCGTCCACCTCGTAGGTAGTGGTATTCAGCGCATTGCCGAGGTTCAGTTCACGACGGTAGTTAACCGGCTCTGCGTCGCTGTCGTAGTCGAACTTGAGTTTCAGACTGCCCAACGGCAGGAAGCGCATGCCGTGAGGGCCGCGGAAGAAGTACTTATCCAACAACTGGTGAGCCTCCTCTTCACGACCCATCAGCGTCAGGTCGCGCACCTCCTGCAGGTGTTCACGGGCTTCCGGGCTGTTATTGTTGTGAGGGGAACCGCTCCAGAAGGTTTCCTCGTTGAGCTGGATTTCTTCCTCCTTGACGCCACCATAAATCATTGCCCCCAGATGGGAATTGCCTATGGGCAACGCTTTCAGCCATTTCTTGGCGGGTTGGTCGTACCATAACTTATGCTCTTGGGCCGTAGCAGTCAATGTCAACAAACAGACTGCCATTGTCGTTAATAGCTTCTTCATATTATTTGCTAATGTTAATTTCCTGTCCTTGATAGTTTACTGTCTTCGTGGTGCCGTCAGGCCAAACCACCGTGAATGTTCTCGTCTGAAGCATTCCAGGATACTCACCTTTCCTCGCGCCAATGGTCAGCGTGTGCTTCTTGTCGTTCCAGCTAAACAGGATGACACTGTACATGCCCTTCTCGTAATTATAGTTGTCGCCCTCGTCTTCGTAGAGCACAAAACGGCCGTCAGCACCAGGATAGACGCGCAGTTCGAGGGTGTCCCAAGCCTTCTCGCCCACATACTGCATCTCAGGACCTAAGGGCAGAATGCTGCCGGCACGCACAAACATCGGCACGCGGTCGAACGTCGTCTCAAGGGTGACGTTCTGTCCGCCCTTGTATGCCTTGTTGGTCCAGAAATCATACCACGTAGCACCCTTCGGCAGATACTTCACGGCAGTCTTCGTGGCCGTCCAGTCAATTGTCAATTGTCCATTGTCAATTGTCAATTCTTTCTTGTCCCAGCCCGTCATGGCATCCGTGCGGATGATCTTTTCCTCCGTATATTGGGGGTCGACGATGGGTGCTGCAAGGATGCAACGACCGAACATAAACTCGTCGGTCATGTTCCACACCTTCTTGTCGCTGGCAAAGTCGCTGAACAACGGACGCATGTAGCTGTCGTTATTGCTCGTCACCTGCCAGGCGGTGCTATATAAATAAGGTAACAGACGATAGCGCAGGCGAATCATCTTCTCAATGGCATCATACACCGGCTCGCCCTTTTTGCCAAACTGCCAGATTTCACGAGGCGCATCGGCACCGTGACTGCGGAACACAGGGCAGAACAGTCCATACTGCATCCAGCGCACATACAGCTCCTGGAACTGAGGATTCTTCGGCGCCGAGGCAGGGCCCTGGGTATTG
>JAFSNG010000059.1 GCA_017447515.1 Prevotella sp.
CTGAACACATGCTGGAATGGTTTGAACTAACCAATGTTGAGGTGAAGCCCAAGGAGAAGAAGTCCACACGGGACAAACAACCTGACGACATCCCTGTGAACGTTATCCATCTTTATCTTGACGGGAACTATGCCAGGCCTGTCATATCATCATTCCAGGCTTTTCCACACGTTAACGCGGCCACGCGGTCACATTTGAAAAGTAAAAGCTCCTACTCGGTGTGAGTGGGAGCTTTTAAAATATAATATTGAGAAATGTCAATTACTTCAGACCAAGCTTGGCTTTTACCTCAGCAGTGACGTCGGTGGAGAGAGTTGTGCTGATGTAGGGGATGCCGCTGGCGTTGTCCATGATGTAAACGTAGTTGCCAGCCTGACCAACGGCCTTGATGGCTTCGAGGACCTTACCCTGGATGACTTGCATCTTCTCGTTCTGCTCCTTGGCAAGTGCCTGCTGGTTGTCCTGATAGCTCTGCTGGATTTTCTGATACATCTCCTGCAGCTCGGTCTCGCGACGCTGCTTGATGTTGGCGGGCAGAGTGGCCTGCTCCTTATCGTAAGCCTCAGCCTTCTTCTGCAGCTCGTCCTGCATTGACTTCAGGTCGGCCTCGTACTGCTTGGTGAGGGCCTCGATGTCGGCGCGTGCCTTGGTGAACTCGGGCATAGCCTGGATGACTTCCTGGCTATTGACGTGACCGAACTTCTGTGCGTTGGCGGTAGTGAGACCGCAGATTGCGCAAATAGCGCAGATGATAAACTTTTTCATTGTTGTCTTGTTTTTTTGTTTTTATTTTTTGTTATTACGTTATTTCGGGATTTCGAATCAGTTGGAATAGCCCAGCTTGGAGAGCACCTCGTTGGAGATGTCGATCTTGGGGGAACCGAAGATGATGCCTGCATCGCTGGCACGGTCGAGGATGAGCTGATAGCCGCGGAGGTCGGCAATGTCCTTGATGGTGTTGTAGATTTCCTCCTGGATGGGCGTCATAAGTGCCGTGCGCTTCTTGAAGAGCTCGCCCTGAGGACCGAAGTATTTCTTCTTCAGTTCGGCGGCTTCCTGCTCTTTGGCGACGATGGCATCCTGACGGGCTTTCTTCTGCTCCTGTGAGAGGAAGACAACCTCATTCTGGTAGTTTTTGTAGAGTGTCTGGGCTTCGACCTGCAGGGCTTCGACCTCTGCCTGCCACTTCTTCGACACTTGGTTGAGCTGTTCGTTGGCACGCTCGTAGGCAGGGATGTTCTTGAAGATATAGTCCATGTCGACGAGGGCGAACTTCTGTGCTTGCAACGACAGGGTTGCTGCAAACATCAAACCGGCTATTAATAATAATTTTTTCATTGTTCTTTCGTTATTACGTTTATCGTTATGACGTTATTACGTTCTGATAGTTTAAACTGCTTAGAACTCTTGTCCGAGGATGAAGTGGAACTGACTGCCACCCTTGGCGGAGCCTGTGTAGGCACGGTCGAAACCGTAAGCCCAGTCGATACCCATCAGACCGACCATCGGCAGGAAGATGCGCACGCCGACACCTGCCGAGCGCTTGATGTCGAAGGGATTGAAGTCGCGCGTCTTTGACCATGCATTACCGCCTTCGAGGAAGGTGAGTCCGTAGATGGTGGTATTGCCGAGCAGGAAGGGATAGCGCAGTTCGAGGGTGAAGCGGTCGTAGGCATAGCCTGCTGCACCGTAGGGCGTCAGCGATCCGTTTTCGTAACCGCGCAGTCCGATGGTTTCTTCGGCATAGCTGGTAGAATAGCCGCTCATGCCGTCACCACCCATGTAGTACGTTTCGAAGGGCGACTTCTTGTCTTTGTTGTAACTTCCGAGGAGTCCGATTTCGACGCGTGTCATGAGCACGAAGCACTTCTGACCGCCTGTGAGTGCGGTATAGGTACGTGACTTGAACTTCCACTTGTGGTACTCAATCCAGCGGTACTTCTCCTGCAATTCGGCCTGATAGCGGTCGGCGTTGAGCTGATAGGTCTCAGGCGTTGCCAGGTTGGCGTAGTCCTTGCCGTCGAAGAGCGACCAGGGCGGTGTGAGTGTGACGGAAGCCAGGAACTCTGAACCGCGACGTGGGAACAGCTGGTTGTCGGTAGATGTACGTGCCAGCGTGATGCCGAGGTTGATATTGTTACAGTTACCGTTGGAGATGAGGAAGTAGTTCCAGTCCTGCAACATGTATCGCGTGTAGGACAGCATTGTGGAGAGCTGGAAGTAGTCGTCGGGCCAGCGCAGACGCTTACCCCATCCGAGGCTGATACCAATAAGCTTGATGTACTTGTCGTCGTCGTAGAGTGACGTATAGTCGTAGTAACCGGTGTTGTAGGAACCGTAACCACCCATGTAGTTGTAGTAGTTGTTCATCCAAGCCGAGTTACGATAGGTGCTCGAAATATCCGTCTGCTTGGAGTAGAAGGCACTGACGCTGAACGAGTTAGGACGCTTGCCGCCAAACCATCCTGTGGAGTAGCCCGTAGAGATGGAGTAGTAGTAGCTACCGTTGGACTGTGCCGAGAGCGACACCTGTTCACCGTCACCGATGGGCAGGAAGCCGCGGTGCATCTTGTTTTTGCCGAACAGATTGCGCATGGAGAAGTTGGTGAGCTTGATACCCACACGTCCGATGATACCCGTCTGACCCCATCCGAGCGAGAATTCGAGCTGGTCGTTGGACTTCTGCTCCAACTGCCAGTTGATGTCGACGGTACCGTCCTCGTAGTTCGGCTTGATGTCGGGGTTGACCTTCTCAGGGTCGAAGAAGCCCATGGAGGCAACCTCACGAGCGGAACGCTGGATGGCGTCCTTCGAGAAGAGGTCGCCTGGCTTGGTGCGCAACTCACGGCGTACAACCTCTTCGTAGAGGCGGTCGTTACCAAAGATGCGTACGTGGCTGATGTGAGCCTGCGTGCCCTCCTGGATGCGCATTTCGAGGTCGATGGAGTCGCCTACGATGTTTACCTCAACAGGGTCGAGGTTGTAGAACAGGTAACCGTTGTTCCAGTAGTAGTTACCCACGGCGTCGTCGTCCTCCGAGAGGCGTTTCTTCATCTGCTTCTGGTTGTAGATGTCGCCTTTCTTCATGCCCAGGGACTGGTTGAGGTAGTCGCTGGTAACGACGGTATTGCCCACCCACGTGATATTACGCAGATAGTATTGCTGACCTTCGTCGACTTTGACGAAGACATTGACGTGTTTCTCGTCGACGGTCCATACGGAGTCTTCGATGATGGTAGCGTCGCGATAGCCCAGCTCATTGTATTTATCGATGAGGGCCTGCTTGGCCTCGTCGTAGCGTTCGGGGGTATACTTCTTGGCCTTGAACATGTTGCTGAACTTGCCAGCCTCGTTAATTTTACCGAAGGCACCTTTCTTGAACATGTTACCCTTGATTTTCTTGTCGGAGAGCTGTTCGTTGCCTTCGAAGATAATCTGGCGCACCTTCATCTTCGCCTTCTTGTCGACGGTGATGTCGAGGATGACCTCGTTCTTGCTGGTGACGTCGTCGCGCTGAATGATTTCAATGACGGCATTGTTATAGCCTTTGTCGTCGAAGTATTTCTTGGCCAGAATCTTGGCGCGGTCAATCATGTTGGGCGTAATCTGTGCACCACGCATGATGCCCAGTTTAGTGTCCATGTCGTCGCGCTCGGCTTTCTTCAGACCATAATAGTTGATGGCACTGACGCGCGGACGTGTGGCCAGATGGATGCAGAGATAGACCTTGTTGCCCACGAGGGAGTCGGCGGTGATAGCGACCTTCGAGAAGAGTCCGTTCTTCCAGTATCGCTTGATGGCCTCGGTAATCTCGGTGCCTGGCACGTCGATGGTTTGTCCCACGGAGAGTCCTGAGAGTCCCAGCAGCACGTAGTCCTCGTATCCTTCGACCCCCTTGACGGTGAGTCCGCCAATCTCGCACTGGCGTGGTGTGCCGGCATACGAGATGTCAGGATTGACGATGACGTCCTGCGCGTTGACGCTTAAAGGTAAAAAGGTAAAAAGGCAAAAAGGTAAAACACCTCTCACCGTTACCTTTAACCATTTTGTAATCGCTCTTATATTCACTTTTGCTTTTTACTTCTTTACTTCTTACCTTTTTACTTTTCCTCGGCTTCCACCTGTGCTTCTGTCTTGCCGAAACGGCGCTGGCGACTCTGATAGTCGGCAATAGCCTTGTGCAGACATTCTTCGTCGAAATCGGGCCAGTAGGTGTCGCAGAAATAGAATTCCGAATAAGCACACTGCCACAGCAGGTAATTGCTAATGCGCAGTTCGCCGCCCGTGCGGATGAGCAGTTCGGGGTCTGGCATGAAATTGGTCCACAGGTGGTCGTTGACGGTCTGCTCGGTGATATCCTTGGGATCCAGTTCTCCGGCCTTGACCTTCTCTGCAATCAGACGTGTGGCGCGAACCAGCTCGAGTTTCGATGAATAACTCATGGCCACCACCATCGTCATACCGTCGTTGTCCTTGGTCAGATTCTCCATGTAGTGAATCTTGTCCTGAACACTTTGAGGCAGACGCTCGATATCGCCGACCATCAGGAATTTGACGTTGTTGTCGGTGAACAGCTCCATCTCGATGAAACTGAGCACCAGTCCCATCAATGCCTCAATCTCATAGGCAGGACGGTTCCAGTTCTCGGTCGAGAAGGTATATAGTGTCAGGTACTTCACACCCAGTCGGGCGCACTCTGCTGTGATGGTCTTGACAGCGTCCAGTCCCGCCTTGTGTCCGAAGGTACGGTCCAGTCCACGATCGGTTGCCCAGCGTCCGTTGCCGTCCATAATGATGGCAATGTGCTGTGGAATACGTTCTTTATCAAATGTTGTAGCCATATATCTTAATTATCAATTATCAATTGTAAATTCCCATCAGTCTCTGTCGTTGTGACAGGTCCTGCATTTTGCCCAGAGGTCGTACGTCACCGACACGCGGAGCTGGCTGTAGCAGTCGGTGTTTTTGAACAATCCGCTGCTCTTGATGCCGTAGGGGTCCTTCACCCCGTCGAGCTTGTCGCTACTGGTGAAATGGATGGTCCATTCGACACCCAGATTCACACGGTCGCCTAATTTATACTTCACGCCACCTCCCAGCGGCACGTTGAAGGCGACCTCGGTATTGTCGGCCTGGTCGCACTTGGCTATCGTCGCGCCCATACCTATATATATATAAGGTGTCAGGCGCTTGGCACCGCGATACTCCTGTCCCGTTCCGAACGGCCAGAAGTTGTATTCAAATCTCACTCCCACGTCGACGAGACTCGTTGAGAACGAATAGTCCGCCAAATCGGGGTAGTGGCTCTTCTCATTTGTCGACGAGCCTTTCAGCTTGCCGTAGCTTACGTTCAAGGCCAGTGCCCGGCGAGGGTCGAGGCGATATTTTGCCAACAGCGAACCCATGGGTTGCATGTCGCGGAAGATGTTGCCGTTGAAATCGCCCAAATAGGTCACGGCTCCGATGCCAGCACCCACCTCCAAGCGGTATTCCGGCTCGGTCTGAGCTTGCGCTGTACCCGTCACGGCCAGCAGGAGCAACCAGAAACCTATCGCCTTCTTCATCTCTTACTTCTTACCTCTCACCTCTAACCTCTTACTTCACACCTCTACTTATACCTCCATGCCAGCGAATTGAGCAGTCCGCGCCATACCTCGCCAGTGGTCTCGCCCTTGAGCCAGAGATAGACGCCTTCGGTGGTCATGCTGATGACGGGATTATCGAGGGTCATCTCCTTCATGGCTGGCAACTCGAAGTTTGGACTCTTCTTCCACGTAATGCCCTCGTCACGGCTCTCGTAGATACACCGATAGGGTGAATCGCTACAGCCGCCCAGTCCCTTGCCACCGATGGCGAGGATGTAGTCGGCATATTCTACTACTTGCAGATGCTCCAAACGGGGCAGCGCATAGCGTACGTCGTAGGACTGACCCATATAGACCCACTCACCCTGGGGGGCGTAGGGACTGCAATCGACGATTTTGCGCCACACCATAGCGATGGACTCCTGCGGATACTCTTCCACCGAGCGGTTGCCCACGAGCACCACATAGTCGGTATTCTCTGCCACCTCGTCATAGTAGTAGGATACCAGCGAGAGGTCCTGTGAGGGCAGCAACATGGGATTCTCGTCCAGCAAATCTTCTTCCCAGTGGGTGCTGTCCTTGCGCCACACCATCAAATCATTGTTGTCGGAGAGGGCATAGGTCTCGGTGGTACTTTTGCCTAAAACCTGCTTGATGCCTTCCGTAGGCAATTCCGGCAGTGAATGCTGGGGGAAGCTTCCTTCCGGCATCTCCTCCCAGTTGAAGGCCTCCTTCTCCTGATGTACGTTGACGTTGACGATATATTCAGAATACCCTGAACCGTCGCTGGCCACTACCACGAACTTACGGGGCGTCGTGAAGTCGATGCTGTCCGTGGAGAGGTAGTATACGACAGAGTCCTCGTCTTCCAGCGTGCGTATCAGTGTTACGCCGTTGTTACGCGTCGTGAGGCTGACCAGCACGCGACTGACATCAGTGCCGACGGGCAGAGAGTCGGTATTATAGATGCAGTGGTTGACTTGGTCAATATGGAAGTTATAGGAAGAACCGGTAACGGTGGATGCCGTCACCGTATCATTGCCTTCTGAGGTGACGCTATGCGTATAGCATGTCAGCGTCCCCACCGAAAAACTGGTGATGGCCGCGTCGCTATAATACGTCACTTCGTCGTTGTTGCCTTTCAGGCATGAAGCCGTCAGACAGAGTACTGACAACAGTATAAATAGAGTCTTCAGTCGTCTCATTTGTCTATTTGAATTCAAATTTGGGTGCAAATTTACGCACAATTTGGCAAATATGAGCATTTTTCGTGCATTTATTAAGTAAAATATATTATAAAAAAGCATATTTTAGGTTTTCGTAACAAAAAAGAGCGTGGTATGAATCACTCACTCCACGCTCCTTTCAACGAATGTCGGTATGTATCAGCGTTATCACACTCAGTATGGTTAGCACTGCTGCAATGCCCAACATGACCGTTGTTTGAAAATCTAATAACATAATCTAATCTTTACCTTAAAATCTTATAAACTACTAACCTAATGAATAAACGTATGTAATCTTCTCTCGATTACCGGGTGCAAAGGTACGGAGTTTCGTTGAGGCTTGCAATAAAAAAAGGGCGATTCCCGAAGAAATCGCCCTTTATTTTGATGTAAGTCAAAAAAGTCTTAAAGCTTCGGACCTGCAGCGACCATCGAAGATGCTCGTTGCTTTCGGTCCTAAGCATTACAGCTTTGGACCTGCAGCGACAAGTGCCTTACCAGCCTCGTTACCCTCGTACTTCTTGAAGTTCTTGATGAAGCGGCCAGCGAGATCCTCAGCCTTCTTGTTCCACTCAGCAGCATCGGTGTAAGTGTCACGAGGATCGAGGATGTTGGTAGCTACGCCCTCAAGCTCTGTGGGAACCTCGAAGTCGAAGTAAGGAATCTTCTTCGTGGGAGCCTTCAGGATGGCGCCACCGAGGATAGCGTCGATGATACCACGGGTATCCTTGATAGAGATACGCTTGCCGGTACCGTTCCAACCAGTGTTTACGAGGTAAGCCTTGGCACCGCTCTTCTCCATGCGCTTCACGAGCTCTTCAGCATACTTGGTGGGGTGCAGCTCGAGGAATGCCTGGCCGAAGCAAGCAGAGAATGTAGGAGTGGGCTCAGTGATGCCGCGCTCTGTACCAGCCAGCTTAGCGGTGAAACCAGAGAGGAAGTAGTACTTCGTCTGCTCGGGAGTCAGGATAGATACTGGGGGCAGCACGCCGAATGCGTCAGCACTCAGGAAGATGACGTTCTTAGCCTCAGGACCAGCGCTCTTCTTGTTCACCTTCTGGGCAATCTTCTCAATGTGGTTGATGGGATAGCTTACGCGGGTGTTCTCAGTCACGCTCTTGTCAGCGAAGTCAATCTTGCCGGCGGCGTCAACAGTAACATTCTCCAGCAGAGCGTCGCGACGGATAGCGTTGTAGATGTCGGGCTCGCTCTCCTTGTCGAGGTTGATGACCTTAGCGTAGCAGCCACCCTCGAAGTTGAACACACCTTCGTCGTCCCATCCGTGCTCGTCGTCACCAATCAGCAGACGCTTAGGATCGGTTGACAGCGTGGTCTTACCTGTACCAGACAGACCGAAGAAGATAGCGGTGTTCTTACCCTCCATATCGGTGTTGGCAGAGCAGTGCATAGAAGCGATACCCTGCAGGGGCAGATAGTAGTTCATCATTGA
>JAFSNG010000060.1 GCA_017447515.1 Prevotella sp.
AGAGGAGAAAGGCGAATGTAAGGTAGGGAATGTCTGTGGGTCGATATTCAGTTGTACGAGACTGGTACTGCCTGTACGTCGCATACCTTCCAGTACGTAGGTCGTACCGTCGGCGAAGTCGAGCCCGTTGATAGTAAAATGGCAACTGTCACCTAGTTCGAAGGTCTGACGGAATCCGGTATCTGGCCGTACCAGCATCAGCTTTGGATTCTTGATTTTTTTGAAGATACTACCACGAATCTGCCCAGTAATGGTCTGTGTGGTCTGGAAACCATAGTCGATGCGGGGGTATGTGCCGTTGAGTATATCAGCCAAAGGGTAGTCGGCAGATAGTTGGTTCAGAGACTTGTCAATAGATGGTTGTATCGTATCGGGGATTACCACGTCGTAATCGGCAACCGACAGCGAGAAGCTTCCATAGAGCGGTGTACCGTCAGATTCTGCAAGGTCTATTGACAACTCCATCGGTTCGTTCTGGGTACGAGCTTTGCCACTGATGGCTATTTGGGGCTGACTTCCCTCGATGGTGGTCTGTTTTTCAGTAATGACGTCTCCCGTCTCGCGGTTGACGATAGCTATGCAGAGGTTTCCTGGACGTAGTGTTTTGCTGTCAATACGTAACACCTTCCCTGATGTATAGTCAGTGACTATGAGGTTCCCACTACCATAAAGCACACATGAGAGGGGCTCGCTGGTGGACTTGTTCATTTGGATAAGCAGCTGTCCTTTTCTCTGCCCTAACTCCAGCTCTGAGTCCGACGGCTTCGGACTGGGAGTCTGACGGCTTCGGACTGGGAGTCCGACGGCTTCGGACTGAAAGCCCGACAGGGAAGTATTGCCTACCACCAGCAATTGCTTATAGAAGAATCGTTCTACAGGGAAATTACGCATCCATTGGGTATAGGCCGCTAAAGTGTAACAGCCACTACGTAATTGGCGGGGCAGTGTGATAGCATTGGCAAATACTCCGTCAGAATCACACTTCACCATGACACGCTGTACCAAGGTATCTGTGGCATTATCCAATAGCTCAACATAGACATAGCGTGAACGGCTGATGGGGGTGTGGGTGACAGCATCCACCAGATGAGCCCGGAACCAGACGGTATCGCCCGGTACATAATAGGGTTTATCCGTATGAACATAGATTTGTTCCTTTGGAACTCGCTTGTAGTAGTCTAAGATGCGTTGCAGGATGTCGAGCGTATCCGTCTTTTCCTGCAACGTCTCGATAGCGCTGTTCAACACCGTTTTCCAAGTGTCCGCTGTGATTTGCTGACGCATCACCTCGATAGTGTCTTTTAGTTCCTGGAACTGCTGACGCGACAGACGACCCTGATAGTTCATAGCCAACTCGCGCACAATGACGGCAATAGCCTGGTCGTTGGTGGTATTCTGGCCTGTCATTTTCTGCCCCACATGAAGCACTTTGGCACGCAAGTCACCATAGGTAGTACTGATGCTCTGAGCACTGCCATTCAGTATCGCAAGCACGATTCCTATGATTAATAATATACGTCTCATGGTTGCTCCTCCTTTGTTTGGTTCGTATTCATGGCCTCTGCAGGCACATTTTCTTTCGTCAGTTCGCCAATCATAATGCGCTGAACCAGCTTTTGCAGGCGGGCATCGGCACGCAGCACCTCTTCCGCTTTGGCGGTATATGTACTTTCGTTGACGTTCTCCAACTCTTTCTCCAAATGGGCGATGTAGTATTGCAGGCTGTCTGTCGTGTCGGCTTTTTGCTGTTGCTTCACACGCTTTAAGACCTTGTTGGGACTTGCCGCTGGCTTCGAAGACGTAGTCATAGCCACAGAAGGTGTCACATCAGCGACAACGGGTTCTGCCTCACGAATGACGGTTTCAGTTACCTCCTTCTTCTTTTGTTCAGCGATTATACTGCTGGTCTGTTCTTTGGGCCAAAGCACGATAGTACCTACAGCAACGAACGCAACGATGACTGCGGCAACAGCCCAGCGTAGATAATGGCGCTTGGCGATACGCTGACTGACGATACGGTCGTATTCCTCTGACTCGTCTTCTGTGAGCCATTGCTCCATATCCTCCTCTTGCTGAATCATCTTTGCTACGAGGTGCTCCTCTTCGGGTGTCGTCTGCCCCTTTAACATCTTTTCTATCAAATCCTTTTTCATTGTTGGCCTCCTTTCGGATTTAGTATTTCCAATAGTTTACGTTTCGCGGTACTAAGCATAGCGCTGACTGAGCGTGCGCCAATACCTGTCACGGCACTGATTTGCTGAATGTCCATCTCTGCCTCGTGGCGCATGAGGAACAATCGTTGCTCTGCTGGTTTTAACTGGCTGACGGCTTTTTGCAGTCGCGCTATTTCTTCCTTGAGTTCCACATGGTGCTGAATGTCGTCGTGCGTCGCTAATTCCACTTGCAGGGCGTTCCCCTGTCTCACTTTCTGCTTGCGCCACTCGCTGACACAGAGGTTCTTGGCCATTCGGACGGCCAGAGGCTCGATGTCTGCCTGTGGGGCAATGCGGTCGCGCACCATCCAAAGCCGCATCAAAGTCTCCTGGGCAATATCCTCGGCAGCATCGTCACTGCCAAAAAATTGTCGCCCGATGTCTTTCAAACGTGGGCGAAGGCTGGGGACTATATGTTCGTACTCTTGCTGCGTCATTCTATGTTATATACGCATCAACATCGGAAATGTTAAGTTGAAAAAGAGACTCAACTTTCCTTGAGTCTCTAATGGGTTAAGAAAGAATGCTGGTCTTTTTATCATTGATTCCTTCTCGTATTACATATCATTGCTTTTTTCCTGCCATTGGCATAGCGGACAGTTCTCACGACGACGCCCCGGCTCCCCTGCCTGCCGGCTCTGGCGGGACGCCCTAACAGGTCTGTGTAGGTTTCGCCCACTATCTGGCTGTCATCCGTCATACTGCTCCCGTCGATGCCCGTAACGTCGGCCTCAACGACATGCAGGAAGTCTTTGAAGGCAGCATGGCTGCGATAGACCGGAGCCGACCCGTAGGGGACATAGAGGATGCACTGCTCCTTGTCGACGAAGTTGAAGGTACTTTCGTCTGCATCAGCCGGAGGGGTCGCATTGAGGCAAGTCAGCGACTGCAACGCTTCGCATCCGTAGAAAGCATTCCTTCCCAAATTGGTGAGCGCCTTGGGCAGCCGGATGCTCGTCAAGGCATGGCAATTGGAAAAAGCATCGTATTGTATTTCCGTAATGCTGGCAGGCAGCTCTATCTGTTGCAGCCCGATGCAGTTGTGGAAGGTGTTAGAGGCTATCGTTGTCAGGCTGGATGGTATGTTGACACGCTGCAGATGGCGGCAACCTGAGAAGGCGCTGCGCGACAGCGTCTGCAGCGACTCAGGCAGGACGGCCTCTTCCAGATACTCACAACTGCCAAAGGCCCCGTCGCCGATGAAACGTACTTCTCCTGGAATTGTGATACTTGTCAAGCCACAACACCTGGGGAATGCGTAGCTGCCTATGCTCGTCAGATGGGCAGGCAGGGTGATTTCTTCCAAGCCAGCACCGGAGAAGGCGTGATGCTCGATAGTCTGCACGCTTTGGGGAATATCTATGTGCCTCAAGCTGTCACAGCCGTAAAACATGTTGGCTGTGATGGTTGTTATGTTGTCAGGCAGATGCACCTCTTTTAGATAGCGGCAACTGAGGAACAGATTATCCTGATATGTCTGAACCGACGACGGAATGGATATCGTCCTCAAGCCTGACAACTTGAAAGCCCCATTCTCGATGTGCTTCACCGTCGTAGGTATTTCTATCGTCTTCAGGCTGTCGCACATGGAGAACATGAGCTGTGGAATGGTTTCCATAGATGCCGGTATGTTGATCTTCCGCAGCTTGGTACACTCGTCGAAGGTTTGCGGCCCCATGGTCTGAATGCCGTCAGGCAGCGTGATTTCCGTAAGCGAGCTGCACCGCATGAAAGCATGGCTCCCGACCGTGCGGGTAGACTGCGGCAGCTGGATGGTCTTTAAGGCGCGGCAGTGAGAAAAGGCCTCAAAGGCTATCGAGTCTATTCCTTCGTGCAGGGTGACCCGCTCCAGCTTGTCATCATACTGGAAGGCCCCTGCCCCGATGACGCGCACCCCTGCCGGAATCTCTACCTCGCGCAGCTCGGGACAGGAATTCAACAGGCCAGGACTCACCTCCTTCAGCGATGCTGGCAGGTGAATGGTCTGCAGGCTGTCGCACAACATAAAAGCGATATCCATTTCCGTAATCCCGTCAGGCAGGTTGACATGCTTCAGACTGTTGCAATGGTTGAAGGCACGGAAGCCGATGCTCCGCATAGACTGCGGCAACTCTAACTCTTGCAGTGATGTACAACTGTGGAATGCCGACATTCCGATAGACTGCAGCGTCTCAGGGAACTTGACATATCTGAGATTCATGCATGCATTAAATGCAAAATCGTCAATCTTCACCACATTCGATGGCAGAGCGATATACACCAGTCCGTAGCACCAATAGAACATATTTGCACTAACGACATCCTTCTCCGTTTTGGTATAGGGGTAGAAATACACGTCGCCGCCCTCTACTATCCGTGCGTCCTCCAAGTCAAGGATGCGCAGGTTGCAGTCTATCAGGTGGCCTTCAAAGTCCATCCCCAACATCTCTCTGAGCACAAGGACATCCGTACCGTTGATGGGACCGGTGATTTTCAGCGCCACCACGGAGTCTTTCTGTTCGCCTAATTGCTCAGCCAGCGTCCCTGCATGGAGCAGCTGCACATGCACCGACAGCAACTCTGCACGCATAGCCGCTGACAGCAACAGAATGAATAACAACAATATACCTTTTCTCATTGTCCTTCCCCAGAGCCTCTTTTTTCCTCCTTTGCCTTGCGTTTTTCTTCCTTCCTGCGCTGCTTTTCCTCGGCCTTGCGCTGTTTCTGGCGGGCCTTGAAGCCGTTGTAGACGTTCAGCGCTCCTGGATAGCCCGAGCCGAGGGCCTTACGGTACGCCCAGTCGGCCTCGTCGTAGCTGCCAACCTTCTCTAACGAGACCGCCATGAAGAAGTAGAGGTCGGGCGTATGGTAGCGGTTCTGCAAGGCGCTGTCGCCATAGACGATAGTCTTCAGGGCATTGCCCTCGTCGTAGGCATCGTAGGCCAGTCGGCAGAGCCGTTTGAACTCCTCGCGACGCTTGATGGAGTCGGCTGGCGACTCATCGGTGATAGCCATGTCGTCGACATTGCGGACACGCGACCAGTAGGTGCCGCCGCCGTTGAAGTTGGGCTCTGCGCCCACACCGCCATACTTGTCGTTCTCCGCTTGCGAGCGCAGTCCCTTGTGGTAGTGCGTCTCCTGCCCCTTCGCCGTCATGGTGGCGGCCAGCAGCAGGGCTGATAATATCCAGTGTCTCATACTATTTGTACAGTGATTTCAGCGCATCGTCAGGTTCTATCGTTATCTTGCTTTCATCGAGCATCGAGCGGTCCAGACTGAAGACGTCGATGAAGAAGTCGTAGACGGCGTTACGTTTGTTTTCCTTGAAGTCGTGGCGCTCGTTGGGCAGATGGACGTTGCGTACCTTGTCCTGAGCACCATAGAAACCATAGATGCGTTGCAGGTAGGGGAACTCGAGGGTGGGAACACTCGACGTCCAGTCACCACCATCGCTGACGATGAGCATAGGCTTGGGAGCCATGATAGCGGCGAGTTCTGGTTCGCAAGTTCCGCCAGCCGCAAGCTGAACGGGTTTGCCACTCTCGCAGGGACAACCGCCATCGAAATGCGAAGCGAGATGGACCACAGGTGCTGAGGCCGTTACACGTTCGTCGAGCAAGGAAAGCAGGACGGTATGTGTACCACCGCCCGAGCCGCCCATGACGCCAACGCGTTCAGGGTCGATGTCCTTACGGTTTTTGAGCATCCAGTCGAGCAGGATATAGCCACAAGCGGCCTGATAGACGTGGGCGCGACTGGTGTGGTGAGCTGCTTCGCCCACTTCCTTCTCTGATTCGCCCCAACCGTAAAGGTCGAAATCGACACAGACAGCACCCATCCGGGCAAGTGTGCCTAGCCGTTGCTGTTCGTCCTTGCGATAACGGTAGGGCCAATGGCCGTCAGGACAGACAATCAAGGCGTGCTTACCTTTCTTAGTCGAGGCGTAGATGGTGCCGAAGAGGTGCTGACCAGGCGTCAGTTCGATGCAGATGTTTTGAGTAGTATAGCCGTCATGCTTGCGGATCTTCGAAAGAATCACAGGCCGTTTTCCCGATGGGGAACCATCGGGAACGGTGACGCAGGAGTCGAGGAAAGCATCGAGCTCCAAACGTTGGCGAACCTCACGACGGAGTGAGTCGCGACGAGCCTCCCATTGTTCCTTATTATGATATAAGGACGAAAGCCAGTCGAGCATCATCTTGCCTTCTGCCTCATGGCGACGTGGATACTCATAGAGCTTAATCTTATAGAGGTTACCGCTCTGCTTCCACCAGTTCCAGTCGTAGTATTTGCAGATGTTGTCGAGTGTCATCTCCAGCGAATACGATCGCACGCGGAAGTCGGCATACGGCAGTTGTTTGCCCACCGTATCCACATTTGCGTCGAACTTGAACCTCACATCAAAGCGACGGGCAACATCCTCCATCAGGTCGTGCACGCTCCGTTCATATCGCGTCTCAAACGTCTGTGCCCCCACTACCGATGGTAGTATGGCACATAGGAAAAACAGAATCTTTTTCATATATCATAAAGACTAATGAGCCCCCTAAATGTCATCAGCCGACGGACTCAGAGTTTAGTGCCGGTAAACTCGGAGTTTAGTGGCACTAAAGTGGAGGTTTACCGGCACTAAACTTTTTCGCCATCGGCGTATTGATGGGCATAATGGTAGAAATAAGGGCAGAAATGTTGTTTTATTGCAAAAATAATCGTATCTTTGCCGACGCTAAAAACATAATTCGATATGAAGACAGACATACAGATAGCACGGGAATGCGAATTGCTGCCCATTGCCGAGATTGCCACACAGTTGGGG
>JAFSNG010000063.1 GCA_017447515.1 Prevotella sp.
ATGTCCCAGCGCGAGAAAGGCGAGTTCATGCGGAAAGCCCACACCTCAGGCCCGTCAATATTGCTGGCAGCACGTGTCATGGGATGCGGGTCGGCAGGGTTGCGCTTCTTCACCCAGTATATCTCACCGTCTTCGTCCTGGAATACCTGCACATCAATGCCGTAGTCGTCGAAGGGCTCCGTCAGCGTCTGCTCCTTATAGTTGCCCTGCGGTTCGTCGCAGTAGCAATGGCCAATGCCGTTGAAGTAGCTGTGCCATACACCATTACGGTAGATCAGGTCGCCAGCTTGCACCTGTTTATAAGTATATGCCTGCGTCCACTGCGGGTCGTTCAGCCATGTGGCACCGTCGGTGGTTACCGCTTTCACAGGATTGGACCACGACACCATGTCCTTTGATCTGGAGATGGTGCCCTTCGTCTCTTCACCCATGATATAGAAATAGCCACGATGACGTTCTACGCAGCCGTCACGCATGTTATGCACGGGATTGACAAAGCCTTGCTGGGCCTTCGCGGTCAGTATTGTCATGCCAGCCGCGACCACTGGCCAGATAATTGTTCGCAAGTTCATGGTGCTGATCCTTTTTAAAATACTTTTCGCTTGCAAAGTTACGATAATGATACCCTATACACAGGGTAAAAATGTTCTTAATACAGGGAATAATGTTAGGGAGTGGACAGAAACGCTACTTTTCGCCTGTTGCTGGGCCACGAACTCACGTGGAAGCTGTCCCGTCGACTTCTTGAAACACTTGGCAAAGTAGTTGGGGTCTGAGAATCCCGTGGCATAGGCAGTGTCGGTGGGCGTATGTCCTGCAAGGAGCAGCTCCTTCGCCTTCCTGGCACGCGTCTCACGGATATATTCGCCAATAGACATATTGATCAGACTCTTCAGCTTCACATGCAGCTTCGTACGGCTCACGCCCACCCCCATGCACACATCGTTCACACAGAAGTCGCTGTTACCGATATTCTCCTCAACGATACTGCGGATATCGCGCAGCAGCTTTTCGTCATAGCGGTTGTTGGCCATCACGCTGATGTCGAGTGTCGACGACTCGTTGAACAGTCGGCGGTTGTTGTCGCGCGTCTTCAGGGTGTTCTTCACCTGCAGCAGTAGGACGGCGGGGTCGAAGGGTTTCTCTATGTAGGCATCGGCCCCCAGCTCATAGCCTTCGCGTGTGGCCAGGGTGCCGCCCTTGGCCGTCAGCAGTATGACGGGGATGTGGGCCGTCAGTATATCGCTCTTTACGGCACGGCACAGCTCGGTACCGCTGAGACGAGGCATCATCACATCACTGACGATGATATCCGGCAGATGAGCGGCCCTGATATGGTCGAGAGCCTGCTGTCCGTCATTGGCAGTGAACAACTGGAATTCTCCTTCAAAGATGCTGGTGAGGAACCGCAGCATGTCAGGGTTGTCCTCGACCAAGAGCACGGTGCTGAGTCCCTCATCAGTGTGCTGGGGCTCTACCTCGTCACCAGTTGTCGCTACCACTGTTTTCTCGTCATCAGCATTCTTTAGGGCTGAGGCTGCAGGTTGCATCTGCAACGTAGCGGTGAATACGGACCCGCGTCCAGGTTCCGATTCCACGGTTATCATACCTCCATGGGCTTCAACCAGACCTTTGGTCACGGCGAGGCCGACGCCCCATCCCTGTGACTTGTTGCCGTCGGCATTGGCCTGGTAGAATTTCTCGAAAATATGTGTCACGGTTTCCTCGTCCATACCTATGCCTGTATCGCTGACAGTGATACATAGTTCGCCATGAGGACTCAGTGTGGCAGACAGCTCTACAGTACCGCCCTGTGGTGTGAACTTGAAGGCATTGGACAGCAGGTTGGCTACGATTTTCTCTACTGCCTCTGGCGAATAGGAACCTTCTGCCTCCCAGTCCTCTATCTCAATGTTGTAAACCATACCCTTCTCGTCGGCAAGGGGCTGGAAACGGCTCGACACATCGTTGACAAGGGCAAGGGGATTGCCATACACCATCTTCAGCTGTTGGTGGATGTCGCGCAGCCCTCCTGCCTCGACCAGCTCGTCGAGCAGCGACTGCATGGTGCCGGCGCCTTTCAGAATGGTTTCAATGTTCTCTTTTGACTTTCCGCTTTTCACTTCATGGAGCAGCTTGCGGGCAGGGGCAATAATGAGCGAGAGAGGTGTCTTGAACTCGTGCGAGATATCGGTGAAGAAAGCCTGCTTCATCTGATCCAGCTTTTCCAATTTTTCTTTTTCGATACGCATCTCATAGGCCATGCGTTTTTCATGCTGTCGGCGGCGATAGTGTCGGAAGAGCCACCAGAGGAAGGCACCGAGGAGGAGGGCGTAGGCCGTGTAAGCCCACCATGTTGCATAGAACGGCGGACGGATGATGATGGTAATAGAGCGTATGTTACTATCAGAGAAGACGCCGCGTGTAGAAGAGGCGCGAACAGAAAAGACATAACGCCCCGAGGGGAGGTGCGAATAGTATAGCTTACGTTGGGTACCTACATACTGCCATTCGCTGCCCAGGCCTTCCATCTTCACTTCATAGACAATTCCCTGCGTATGGGCAGGCTGTATGGCCGCGAAAGCTATGCCGATGGTGGCGGCCTCGTCGTAACTGAGCGTGATGCAATCGAGCGCATCTATGTCGCACTCCTTGTCGGCGTCGAGTGTCAGTGGCAGGAACTGTACTGGTGGAAAGGTAGGCTCGGACATCACTTGCTCTGGCCGGAAGGACACGAGTCCGTCAACCGCTCCGAACCAGAGCGTGCCCTGTGAGTCACAGAGCGCGGAGGTGTAGTTGAAATGGCCTGTGGGCAGGTCGTCGCCTCCGCTGAGCATGGTTGCCGTCCGACTTTCGGGATCGAGCCGATAGATGCTCTTACCAGCCGTTATCCACAGGCTCCCGTCAGCCGACTCGGTGAGGCCGTAGATGCACAGTTCGGCCAGCACGCCGCTGCGTATCATGGACTCGAAGGAGGCGTTCTCCTTTTTGAGAAAGAGTCCGCCGTTGTTGGTACCTACCCAGAGCTGTCCGCTACGTGTGACGAGAAGTGTGGTGATGTAGTCGTCGGTGATCTGTCCCGGGGCAGATCCTGCCTTGTAGTGGTGGGTTGTTCCCGTCGTCTTGTCGTAGCTGATGAGTCCGTTGTATCGCGTGCCAACCCATACGATGCCGTCCTTGTCGCTGTCCAGGTGGAAGACGAAGGCATGGGCGAGGAGCTGCTGGTGTATGGGTTCTATCTGCTGCGATGCGTTGTCGTAATGATAGAGTCCGTTGGTGGTTCCTATCCACAGGTCGCTGTCGCGATCGGTGCAGAGGGCAAAGATGTTGTTCTCTGCCAGTGGTGAGTTGTGCCTGTCGTAGGTATAGGCATCATGGGTGTCAAGATTGTAGCGTGTCAGTCCGCCCATGAACGTTCCTATCCATAGGTTGCGGTGGTTGTCGATAATCAGCGAGTGGATGTTGTCCGACGACATGCCACTGATGTTGACGCGGCTGATATTGTCGCTGGTGCGGTCCAGCAGGTTGAGTCCGCCGTCCTCGGTGGCTATCCACAGCCGTTGGGGTGGTTCTTCGGCCATTTGTCTGACGGCTTTTCCTCCCAGCTGTCCAGGTTGGTTACCCGGAGCATAGTACTTGATGCGTGCCGATGTACTGCTATAAAGGTTTACGCCTCCGAAGTAGGTGCCTATCCACACGTTGTCATCGTTGTCGCACAGAATGGAGTAGACGGCGTTGTCGCTCAGCGAGAAGGGGTTGGCATAGTCTTGTCTGAGGGCCTCGGTATGTCCGTCGGGACTGATGATGACAAGGCCGCGCTCGGTGCCCACCCAGATGCGTCCCTGACGGTCGGCATCTATGGCACGCACTACATTGTTGGTCATGGGCGTACCTGTCTCGTAGTGGCTGACGGCTCCAGTGGCCTGGTCGTAGCTTATCAGGTCGCGTCCATTCTTTCCTGCCCATATATGATCGTGGTCATCGCAG
>JAFSNG010000002.1 GCA_017447515.1 Prevotella sp.
AATGAAATTCGGCGGAACGTCCGTAGGTTCCGTGAAAAGCATTTTGAGCTTAAAAGAGATTGTGGAGGCAGAAGCCGGACGGGGGCCTGTCGTAGTAGTAGTTAGCGCCCTGAACGGCATCACCGACAAACTGATTGCAACGTCAGAGTTGGCGAAGAATGGCGACAGCCACTATCGCGAGGAGTTTGAAGCGATGGTGACACGCCACCACCAGATGATTGACGCCATCATCCAGGACGACAAAAAACGCATCGACTTATTCAACAGTGTAGACCAGCTCTTCGACCAGTTGAGGAGTATCTACTATGGTGTGTTCTTGATTCACGACCTGAGCGAGAAGACACAGGACACCATCATCTCGTATGGTGAACGCCTGAGTTCTCATATTGTCGCAGCCATGATTAAGAATGGTATGCGCATGAACAGCCGCGACTTCATCCGCACAGAGAACAAGGAGGGCAAGCATGTGCTCGACACCGAACTGACCAACAAACTGGTGAAGGAAGCCTTCAGTCCAGTATGTTGCTGTGGGACAGCAACAAACAGGACTGTCGCCGTGGTGCCTGGCTTCATTGCTCGCGACCGCGATAGCCATGAGACCACAAACCTCGGACGTGGCGGTTCTGATTATACTGCAGCCATCATCGCAGCAGCCCTCGATGCTGACATCCTCGAAATTTGGACCGACGTCGATGGTTTTATGACTGCCGACCCGAAGGTCATCAAGAGTGCCTATACCATCAACGAGCTTTCTTATGTAGAAGCTATGGAGCTTTGTAACTTCGGTGCGAAGGTCATCTATCCCCCGACGATTTATCCCGTTTGTGTCAAGAATATCCCCATTAAGGTAAAGAATACGTTCAACCCCGAACACCCGGGCACCCTCATCAAGGCCACGATTGACAACGACCAGAAGCCCATCAAGGGTATCTCAAGTATCAAGGGCACTTCGCTGATTACCGTCACAGGTCTGTCAATGGTAGGTGTCATTGGTGTCAACCGTCGTATCTTCACCACGCTGGCTAATAAGGGCATCAGCGTCTTCATGGTGTCGCAGGCTTCGTCAGAAAACTCCACCTCTATTGGTGTACGCGACGAAGATGCCGAGGCTGCTGCAGAGGTACTGAACGCCGAGTTCGCCAAGGAAATTGAGACGGGTGCCATGTTCCCCATGCTGGTGGAGAGTGGTCTGGCCACTATCGCCATCGTAGGTGAAAACATGAAACAGACACCGGGTATTGCTGGTAAACTGTTTGGTACACTCGGACGCTCGGGTATCAGCGTGATTGCCTGTGCCCAGGGTGCATCAGAGACAAATATCTCGTTCGTGGTTGACGGCAAGTTCCTGCGCAAGTCGCTGAACGTGCTGCACGACTCGTTCTTCCTGTCGGAATACAAGGTGCTCAACATCTTCATCTGCGGTATCGGAACTGTGGGTGGCATGTTGCTCGAACAGATTCGCACCCAGCAGCAATTCCTCATGCAGTCACGCCGTCTGAAGCTGAATGTGGTCGGCATTTCGGATGTTGACAACTTCGTGCTCGACCGTGATGGCATCGACCTCGACAACTACGAAAAGATTCTGCGCGCAGGTTTCAAGGCAGACACCGACCACATGCGCGAGGAAATCATCAAGATGAATATCTTTAATTCTGTCTTCGTTGACTGTACTGCCAGCAAGCAGATTGCAACACTCTACCAGACTTTCCTGGAGCACAATATCAGCGTTGTTGCAGCCAATAAGATTGCTGCTTCAAGCGACTACGACAGCTATGTGAAGCTACGCCAGACAGCTCGCGACCGTGGTGTATGGTTCCGCTATGAGACCAACGTAGGTGCAGGTCTGCCGATAATCGGCACTATCAACGACCTGTGTAACTCAGGCGATAAGATCCTGAAGATTGAGGCTATCCTCTCAGGTACGCTGAACTTCATATTCAACGAGATTGCTGCTGACGTGCCGTTCTCTGAGACCGTTCGTCGTGCCAAGGAACAGCGCTATTCAGAGCCCGATCCACGTATCGACCTCAGTGGTACTGACGTGATTCGCAAACTGGTTATCCTGACCCGTGAGGCTGGTTACAAGGTGGAACAGGACGACGTAGAAAAACATCTCTTCGTGCCTGACAGCTACTTCGAGGGTTCTATCGAGGACTTCTGGAAACGTCTGCCCGAACTCGATGCTGACTTTGAGGCGCGCCGCAAGGTATTGGAGAGCGAGAACAAGCGTTGGCGCTTTGTCGCTACAATGGAGGCTGACGAAAACGACCCATCAAACTTCAAGACCAGCGTGGCCCTGAAGGAGGTGCCTTATGGTCATCCGTTCTACGGTCTCGAGGGTTCGAACAACATCGTACTCCTGACCACCGAACGCTATAAGGAGTACCCCATGCTCATTCAGGGCTATGGTGCCGGTGCCGCCGTAACTGCAGCTGGTGTCTTCGCCAACATCATGTCAATCGCAAACATTTAAAGTTTTATGATACATATCATCATTCTTGGTGATGGCATGGCAGATCTTCCCGTCGAAAGACTCGGTGGGAAGACCCTGCTGCAATATGCCCATAAACCCATGATGGACCAGTTGGCGCGCGAAGGGCGTTGTGGTCGTCTGGTAACCGTTCCTGAAGGTTTCCCTCCAGGTTCTGAGGTCGCCAATACCGCCATTCTCGGTTATGATTTGAATAAGGTGTACGAAGGTCGTGGCCCATTGGAGGCTGCCTCAATTGGTTACGACATGGCTGATGATGACTTTGCTATCCGTTGCAACATCATCACGCTGGAGAACGGCAAGATTATCACGCATAATGGGGGCAATCTGGAAACCGACGATGCCCGCGTGCTCATTGACTATCTGAACGAAAACCTCGCCAAGCCCATCAACGAACGCGAGGGCTGCGAGCGTGTGAAGTTCATCACCGGCATACAATACCGCCACCTGTTGGTCATCAAAGGAGGCAACAAACATATCGTCTGTGCCCCACCCCACGATCACCCCAACGAGCCTTGGCACCCCCTGCTGGTAAAGCCTGAACCTGTCTCTGCATGTTGCTGTGATACAGCAACAGCCCCAACTCGCCTCACTCCCCAGCAAACCGCCAACCTCATCAACGACCTCATTCTCCGCTCTCAAGAATTGCTGGCCAAGCACCCCTACAACCTCGCGAAAGCAGCAAAGGGTGAGCGCCAGGCCAACAGCATCTGGCCTTGGAGTGGCGGCTATCGTCCGTCCATGGAGACGCTCATGCAACAGTACCCGCAAATCAAGAGTGGCACGGTCATCTCTGCTGTCGACTTGATTCAGGGCATAGGCAAGTACGCTGGTCTGCGCATCGTCAAGGTACCTGGTGCCACAGGCTTGGCTAACACCAACTACGAAGGCAAAGCACAGGCAGCCATTGACGCTTTGGAGCACGATGACTTTGTCTTCGTCCATGTCGAGGCTAGCGACGAGGCTGGTCACAATGGTGACTTGGAACTGAAACTGAAGACCATCGAGTATCTGGACCAGCGACTCATAGTCCCTATATATAATAAGGTAAAGGATAAAGATGTCTGCATTGCCGTGTTACCCGATCACCTGACACCCGTCGAACAACGTATCCACGTTGGTCAGCCTGTGCCGTTCCTCATCTGGCACAAGGGCATCACACCCGACAGCGTGCAGCAGTACGACGAGGTTTCGTGCGTCAGCGGTTCCTATGGCATGTTAAAACTCGATGAATTTATGAAAACATTTATGAGCTTATGAAATACTACAGTACAAACGGAAATGCGCCGATTGCGGATTTGCAGAAGGCGGTAGTGAAGGGACTGGCAGAGGACCGCGGGCTTTACATGCCCGAAGAGATTTATACGCTGCCGAAGTCATTCATCAACGACATGCCCAGCATGAAGTTCCAGGATATCGCCTACAACGTGGCGCAGAACTTCTTCGGCGACGATGTGGACGGTGATGCCCTTCAGGACATCGTCTACGATACACTTTCGTTCGATTGTCCGGTGGTGAAAGTCACGGAAAACATCTATGCGCTGGAGCTGTTCCATGGCCCTACGCTGGCGTTCAAGGATGTCGGTGCTCGTTTCATGGCGCGGTTGCTGGGCTACTTCCTGCGCCGCAGTGGTTCTTTAGGCCAAGGCAGTTCCGCAGATCTCGGCGGTTCAGTATGTGGCTGTGCCACAGCCACGAATTCAACAGTCAACGTCCTCGTGGCTACCAGTGGCGACACAGGTAGCGCCGTAGCTAACGGCTTCCTCGGCGTTGAAGGCATCCATGTTTACGTTTTATATCCCAAGGGCAAGGTGAGCCCCATCCAGGAGTGCCAGTTCACAACCCTGGGCAAGAACATCACAGCCATCGAGGTGGACGGTGTCTTCGACGACTGTCAGGCATTGGTGAAGTCAGCATTCATGGACGAGGAATTGAACAAGCACATGCGTCTGACGTCGGCCAATAGCATCAACGTCGCCCGATTCCTCCCGCAGGCGTTCTATTATTTTAATGCTTACGCCCGGATGAAGTCTCTCACCTCTGACATCGTCATGTGTGTCCCCTCAGGCAATTTCGGAAATATCTGCTCAGCATTGTTCGGACACGAGATGGGACTGCCCATCAAGCGCTTCATTGCTGCCAACAATGCCAACGACGTGTTCTTCAACTATCTGCAGACCGGTAAGTACGAACCGAAGGCCTCGGTACAGACACTCGCCAACGCCATGGATGTCGGAGACCCCTCGAACTTTGCACGCATCCTGAACCTCTACAGCAAGAACAATGCGTTGACACCCGAGGCTACGCACCACCGCATTACCAACCTCATAAGCGGTGCCACCTACAGTGACGAGCAAATCAAAGAAACCATGCGTCAATGCTATAGCGAAACGGGCTATGTGCTTGATCCTCATGGTGCTTGCGGTTTCCGAGCCCTGCAAGAAGGATTGCGTGAAGGCGAGGTTGGCGTATTCTGCGAGACGGCCCATCCTGCTAAGTTCAAGGAGAAGGTCGACGACATCCTGGGCATCGACATCGAGATTCCTGCCCGCCTGCGTGCATTCATGGAAGGCAAGAAGCAGAGCGTGGAACTGTCAAAGGACTTTGCCGATTTCAAGGCCTACCTGATGAATCAGTAATAAATAGTCCCACCCATCCCATCAGTGTCAAAAGAAAAACAAGTGGCTGCAAACGTTAACGTAATAAATTACGTAAAAATGATACGTTATTCGGAAAATATTCACTATCTTTGCACTGAAAATAAAACAAACTATTTAATATAAGTATAACATTATGTTGAAACCGTTAAACAAAAAGTTCGCTCCGAAGAGCGTGATGCCCGAGAAGGTCATTCAGTTTGGTGAGGGTAATTTCCTCCGTGCATTCGTTGATTGGATTATCTGGAACATGGACCAGAAGACCAACTTCAACGGTAGTGTTGTCGTTGTGCAGCCCATCGACCGCGGTATGGTAGACTGGCTCAATGGTCAGGACTGTCTGTATCACGTCAACCTGCAGGGTCGCGAGAACGGCAAGCCCGTGAACACCCTGGAGCGTATCGATGTTATCAGCCGCGCGCTGAACCCCTACTCTCAGAACGACGCCTTCATGGCATTGGCCGATCAGCCTGAGATTCGCTTTGTCATCTCCAACACCACCGAGGCTGGTATCGCCTTCGATCCCGCTTGTAAGCTGGAGGACAAGCCCGCTTCAAGCTATCCCGGTAAGCTGGTGCAGCTATTGTATCGCCGCTATCAGACCTTCAATGGCGATCCTACAAAGGGTCTCATCATCTTCCCCTGCGAGCTCATCTTCCTGAACGGCCACGTGCTGAAGGATTGCATCAATAAGTACATTGAACTGTGGCAGTTGCCCGCTGACTTCAAGAAGTGGTTCGACGAGTGCTGCGGTGTTTATGCTACCCTCGTTGACCGTATCGTTCCAGGATTCCCACGCAAGGAGATTGCTGAGATTCAGGAGAAAGTTGGTTATCGCGACAACCTCGTTGTACAGGCCGAGAACTTCCACCTGTGGGTCATCGAGGCTCCGAAGGAAGTTGCCAACGAGTTCCCTGCTGACAAGGCTGGTCTTCACGTGCTGTTCGTTCCCTCAGAGGAGCCCTACCACAAGCGTAAGGTGACCCTGCTGAATGGCCCCCATACCGTACTCTCACCTGTTGCCTTCCTGAGTGGTGTCAACATCGTTCGCGATGCCTGCAACCACGAGGTAATCTCGAAGTACATCCACAAGGTACAGTTTGAGGAACTGATGCAGACCCTCGACCTGCCGATGGATGAGCTGGAGAAGTTTGCCGGCGATGTGCTGGAGCGTTTCGACAACCCGTTCGTAGACCATCAGGTGACCAGCATCATGCTGAACTCATTCCCCAAGTTCCAGGCTCGCGACCTGCCCGGCGTGAAGACTTATCTGGAGCGCAAGGGCGAACTGCCTAAGGGTTTGGTATTCGGTCTGGCTGCTATCATTACATATTATAAAGGTGGCAAGCGCGCCGACGGTGTGGAGATTGTCCCCAACGACGACGAGAAGATCATGGGCCTGCTGAAGGAACTGTGGGCTACTGGCGACACACAGAAGGTTGCTGACGGTGTACTCGGTGCTGAGTTCATCTGGCAGGAGGACCTCAACAAGGTTACCGGCCTGAACGCAATGGTGAAGCTGTTCCTCGACCTGATTCAGGAGAAGGGTATGCTGGAAGCCGTAAAGACTATTCTGTAATTGAGCGAATCGATTGAAATAAAGGGGGCGAGAGTCAATAACCTGAAGAATATTGACGTCACCATTCCCCGCAACAAATTGGTGGTGATTGCCGGAGTCAGTGGCTCCGGCAAATCATCTTTAGCCTTCGATACTTTGTATGCCGAAGGCCAGAGACGTTATGTGGAGAGCCTGTCGGCATATGCTCGTCAGTTCCTGGGCCGTATGAACAAACCCGAATGCGACTACATTCGCGGCATACCTCCCGCTATTGCCATCGAACAGAAAGTCATCTCGCGCAATCCACGAAGTACTGTTGGCACAACGACGGAAATCTATGAGTATCTGCGCCTGCTCTATGCCCGCATCGGACGGACCTATTCGCCCATCAGCGGGCAGGAGGTGAAGAAACACTCCACCGAGGATATCGTCCGACAGGTGCAACAGTTCCAGCCTGGCACGAAGTTCATCATCCTGGCACCCATCATTTCTGTCGAGGGTCGCACGCTGGAACGCCAACTGCAGATGTATGTCCAGAATGGCTATGCCCGTATGTCTGTCAGTGGCAACATCGTCCGTATTGATGATTATCTCGCAGATTCATCATCCATCCTCGCAACGCCACACTCTCAAAGAGAGAACCCTCAGACATCAAACCTCTATCTCGTCATTGACCGCCTCTCCGTCGATAATTCCAAGGACTCCATCTCCCGTCTCATTGACTCTGCTGAGACAGCCTTTTACGAGGGTCACGGCGAACTGCGCCTGATGGTTTCCCCCTCTGGTCTGACCTACGATTTCTCCCAGCGTTTCGAGGCCGACGGCATGACGTTCGAGGAGCCCAACGACCAGATGTTCTCCTTCAATTCGCCCGCTGGTGCCTGTCCTGAGTGTCAGGGCTTCGGCAAGATTATCGGCATCGATGAACACCTCGTCATTCCCAATACCACGCTGTCGGTGTACGACGGTTGTGTGCAGCCTTGGCACGGTGATAAGATGAAGATGTGGCAGGATGAGTTCTGCCGTCGTGCTGCTCAAAACGATTTTCCTATTTTCGAACCGTACTATAACCTGACGCAGCAGCAGAAGGATATGCTTTGGCACGGATTGCCCAGCGACAAGAGCCGCGACAAGTACGACCGCGTATCCATTGACAATTTCTTCCAGATGCTGCAGGAGAATCAGTATAAGATTCAGTATCGTGTCATGCTGGCGCGCTATCGCGGAAAGACGACGTGTCACAAATGTCATGGCACGCGTTTGAAGCCCGAGGCAGAATACGTCAAGATTGGCGGACGCAGCATTACAGACCTCGTGCAACTGCCTGTTGTACGCCTGAAGCAGTGGTTCAATCAGCTGGAGCTGACGCCACAGGAACAGGAGATAGGCCGTCGGTTGCTGACGGAAATCAATTCGCGCCTGCAGTTCCTGCTCGACGTCGGACTGGGCTATCTGACACTCAACCGTATGTCGAACTCGCTGTCTGGTGGCGAGAGCCAACGCATCAATCTGACAACCTCCCTAGGGTCTTCTCTCGTAGGTTCACTCTACATCCTCGACGAACCCAGCATTGGATTGCATTCACGCGATACAGACCGACTCATCAAGGTGCTCAAGGAATTACGCGACCTGGGCAATACCGTTGTCATTGTAGAACACGACGAAGAAATCATGCGTGCTGCTGATTACCTCATCGACGTAGGTCCCGATGCCGGACGCCTCGGTGGTGAAATCGTCTATGCTGGCCCGTTGACTGTACCCGAGGGTTCGTCCGTCGGGAAAAGCTACACGCTCCGCTATCTCTCACATACCGACGAAATCCCAGTCCCCACTAGCCGCCGTCCATGGAACCAGAAAATCACCATCAAGGGTGCCCGCATGAACAACCTGAAGGGCATTGATGTAGACTTCCCCCTGAACATCATGACTGTCGTCACAGGTGTTTCCGGTTCGGGCAAGTCGTCACTCGTCAAAGGCATCCTCTACCCCGCAATCAAGCGCCGATTAGGTGACGTCTGCGATGCACCGGGAGAATACATTGGCCTGGAGGGCGACTACCAAAGCATTAAGCACATTGAATTCGTCGACCAGAATCCCATCGGCAAATCTACCCGTTCCAATCCCGCCACCTACGTCAAAGCCTACGATGCCATCCGCGACCTCTTTGCCGACCAGCCGCTGGCCAAACAGATGGGCTTCACGCCACAGTATTTTTCGTTCAATGCTGACGGTGGACGTTGCGACGAGTGTAAGGGAGCAGGTGTGATTACCGTTGAGATGCAGTTTATGGCCGACCTCGTCCTCGAATGCGAAGCCTGTCATGGCCACCGCTTCAAGCACGATATCCTCGATGTCCGCTATAAGGACAAGAATATCTACGATGTCCTCAATATGACCATCAGCGAGGCCATCACTTTCTTTAGCGAAGGTGGCCAAGATCCAAAAGCTAAAAGCAATTCGCTAAACACGATCGTCTCCCGCTTGAAGCCGCTGGAAGAAGTCGGACTCGGATACATCAAGCTCGGCCAGAACTCCTCCACGCTCTCCGGTGGTGAGAACCAACGTGTAAAGCTGGCCTACTTCATCGGACAGGAGAAGCAAGACCCCACCCTCTTCATCTTCGACGAGCCCACGACGGGTCTGCACTTCCACGACATCCAACGACTGCTGCACGCCTTCGATGCGCTGATAGAACGTGGTCACAGCATCCTAATCATCGAGCACAATATGGAGATTATCAAATGTGCCGACCATATCATCGACATTGGTCCTGACGGAGGCGACCGCGGAGGTCAGCTTGTGGCTTGCGGAACACCTGAACAGATAGCCGCTTGCAGTGAAAGTATCACAGGAAAATACCTGAAAGAGAAACTGAACGGATAAAAATACTGCAACCTGCGAAACTTTCACGAAAAATATTTTGCAGTTACAGAAAAAAGTATTATCTTTGCACCCGCTTTCGGAAAATGTCCGGCCGTAAGGTCTGCAAGAACGGGAGCAAAGAGTTCTTTGAAAGGCTGCCGATATGGCTCAGTTGGTAGAGCAACGCATTCGTAATGCGTGGGTCGCCGGTTCGAGTCCGGCTATCGGCTCACTTTCCACAAGGAGTCAGTCATCTTCCCCACAAGAGGTACTGACTCTTTTTTCATGGCACTTTGTCGCGTTCAGGCGGATTTAGCTCAGTTGGTAGAGCATTGGCTTCCCAAGCCGAGGGTCGCGGGTTCGAGTCCCGTAATCCGCTCAAAATCGCACACCCTTTCGCGCCATCATCGAAAAAAACAAGGAAAAGTGAAAAAAGTCGCTTAAAAATTTGCAGGGTTCAAATAATTGTAGTACCTTTGCACCCGCAATCAAGGAGATAACCCCACGGTTGAAGCTTAAAGCCTCCTTTTGGAAGGATGGGTGAGTGGCTGAAACCAGCAGTTTGCTAAACTGCCGTACGGGTTCCCGTACCGGGGGTTCGAATCCCCCTCCTTCCGCAGCCGGTGGGATTTCTCTGCGAGAGCGCGCTCTTTGAACAAAGTGAGGTAAAGTTGCAGGTCGATTGCGCTCACAACACGGTCGATTGACCTAAAGGTCATCTCCCTCGTGGCTCGGTAATTCAAGCGAGCTTGATTACACTCACCACTCGGTCGATTCATCTAATGGTTAGGATACAAGATTCTCAATCTTGGCATAGGGGTTCGATTCCCCTATCGACTACTTAAAAGGGGTCACCTGCATAATCACGTGTGAGCGTACACTAAAACCGTGATGTTTTTCGTTCTTGTAAGAAACGAGATATCACAATGAATCCACAATACGAAATACTTGCCAAATGTTTGTTGCCAACACATATGTTGGAATGGTTT
>JAFSNG010000003.1 GCA_017447515.1 Prevotella sp.
AGGCAGCAGAAGGATCAGAAATGAATAACTATAAACTGTTTCCATAACCATTTACCATTTCATGTTCTTGATACTGTCAACGCTATCGCTACGGAAGTTGCGGTAGACATTGATGATAATAGCAATAGCCACAGCCGACTCAGCAGCTGCCACACCAATGACGAACAGGGTCATGAACATACCCTCCATGCCATTGGGATAGAGCAGGCGGTTGATGGCTGCGAAATTGATGTCAACGGCATTGAGTACCAGCTCGACAGAGATGAGCATGGCAATCAGGTTGCGACGTGTCACAAAGCCATAGAAGCCGATGAAGAACAACAGGGCGCTAAGCGCGAAATAACATTCTACTGGAATCATTGCTTGTCCTCCTTTTCTTTACGTGCAACAACCAAGCCACCGATGATGCAGGCCAGCAAGAACAGCGAAATGAACTCGAAAGCGAGTACATACTGATACTTGCCAGCACCTACGAGGGCCGTACCAATCTCTTTCATAGGAACCTCCACATTAGCAGGGGCCATTGTGTAGAAGCCTGTCTTCAGCAGGATAAGGCTTACCACCACCAGTCCGGCGAGTGCAGCCAGTCCGCCACCTATCATCTTGCTGGACTTCACACGCTCCTCCAGACCCTGAAGGGTGCGCTTCGATACCAGCTGGATGGCAAACACATAGATCATCGTAACGCCACCGGCATATACGCTAATCTGAGCGGCTCCCAGGAAGGTGTAGTCGAGCAGGAAATAGATGCCTGCCACACCGAAGAGCACGAACAACATGAATGTTGCGGCTCGCATGATTCTCGTTGTGGTGACACACATCAGCGCCGAGCCGATGATGAACACCGCGAGAATGATAAACATAATTGTATTACCCATAGCGCGTTACTTCGTTTTAGTGTTAAACTTACCGATTTGCCACTCGGCACCACCTTCGAGGAGGTTAGGCAGCGAACCACCCTTGTAGACTTCCTTGTCGAGGTGGAGCACCAGCTTAGAGCGGTCGAACACGGCGTTCTCGAAATCATTCGTAAACTCGATGGCGTCGAAGTTGCAGGCGTTGGTACAGAGCTGGCAGAACATGCAGTCGCCCAGATCGTACGCATAATCGTCAAGCACCTTCTTTTTCTTGCCCGTCTCTGGATCCTCCACCATATGACTTACAATCTTGATGGTTCCGTTGGGGCAAGACTTCTCACATAATGTGCAAGCCGTGCACTTGTAGCTGCCGTCGTCGTTACGCTTGAACACCAAGCGACCACGATGACGCTTCGCCACGTGGAGTGTGGTCTTGCGGTTCTCGGGATACTGCTCTGTAGACTTGTTGGTGAAGAAATCCTTGAAGTATTCCTTCCAAGAAGTCTTCATGCCAACAGCCAAAGTCTTCAGACCGTGCCCGATTTCTCCGAAATATGTTTTGTTATCTTCCATTGCTATACCTTATTTAATATATAAGCCTAAAGCCACGATGATGGTCATCAACACAAGGTTAATCAAACCAAGTGGCATCAAGTACTTCCACTCCAGCTTCAGAATCTGGTCGATACGCAGACGTGGGAACGTCCACTTAATCCACATCAGAATCCAAACCAGGAAGAAGGTCTTACCCATGAACCAGACAATACCGGGGATGTAGTTCATGATGGTATCGACGGGACCAATACCCACATTGATAGGCGCCCAACCACCGAGAAATACCGTTGCGGCAATACCTGCGATGATAAAGAGGTTGAGGAACTCAGCGAGGTAGAAGAAGCCGAAGCCCATACCTGAATACTCCGTATGGTGACCGGCAGTCAGCTCACTCTCAGCCTCAGCCATATCAAACGGGCCACGGTTGGCCTCAGCATTACCGGCGATGAGGAACACGAAGAAGGCGATGATGGCAGGGATATGTCCCTGGAAGATGAGCCACTTCCATGGACCAGTCTGAGCCTCAACGATACCGCTCATCTGCATGGTTCCTGTCAGAATAACAGCAGTAATCAGACAGAGGCAGAGCGACATTTCGTAAGAAATCATCTGCACTGCACCACGCATGGCCGAAACCACAGAGTACTTGTTGTTGGAACCCCAACCTGCAAGGAAGATACCTACCACACCTATAGAAGAGATGGCGGTGAGCAGGAAGATACCTACATTGAAATCGAGGATAGTAGCACCATTGTTCCAAGGCAGGAACGAGAAGGCACCAACACTTCCGATAATCACAAGAAGAGGAGCAACAAGGTAGAGCAACTTATCGGCGCGGTCAACGAAGAAAATCTCCTTGATGAGCATCTTCAGCACGTCGGCAAACACCTGAAGCAAACCCCAGTAGCCTACTCGCATCGGGCCTAAGCGGCACTGGAAGTAGGCACAAACCTTACGCTCCATAAATATCAGTACGCAGGCAATGAGGGCATATCCCAACAGGATACCTGTACCCACCAGCACGCACTCAATCAATATCGCTAACCAGTCAGGACATCCGATTGTAATCCTGAGTAACTGGTCGAACCATTGGGTTATAATTGAGAAATCAAACATACTTTCTTAATTCTTAATTCTTAACTCTTAATTCTCCTTATCTGTCAATATCAGGAATTACAACGTCAATAGCAGCACACGTGGCAATCAAGTCGGCAATCTTCTGACCACGAAGCATCGGGTCGAAAGCACCTACCAGCGATAGACCCATCGGACGCATCTTCATGCGGTATGGGCTCTTGTCGCCACGGCTATCAAGATAGACACCAAACTCACCAGCTACGCCCTCAACAGAGTAGTACCACTGTCCTTCTGGCACCTTGATGATGGGCTTCTGCTTCACGTAGAAGTCACCCTCGGGAATGTTGTCGATGAGCTGCTCAATGATATTCAGGCTCTGGTACATCTCGTTGATGTGAACGAGGTAACGGTCCATAGAGTCACAGCCGCTGAGTGTACACTGCTCCCACTCTACCTTATCGTACATATCGTACGGATGGTTCTTGCGCACATCGTTCTTCCAGCCTGAAGCACGGCCGGCAGGACCGGTCACTGCGTAGTTGATACAATCCTCAAGGCACATCGGACCACAATTCTCCAAACGGTTGTGGGTAATCACGTTATCGCCGAAGATATCCATATACTCCTGAATGGTCGGACGCAGGTACTTCACAAGGTCCTTACAGTTCTTAACAAAGTTAGGATCGATATCGTCCTGCAGACCACCAATGCGGTAGTAGTTCTGAATCAGACGTCCGCCTGTGGTTTCCTCCATGCAGTTCAGCACATGCTCACGGTCGCGCATGCCGTAAAGCATACCCGTCAAAGCACCTAAGTCCTGAGCCACGCACGAAGTATAGAGCAGGTGAGAATCGAGACGCTGCAACTCATCCATGATGGTACGAATGTACTTGATGCGGTCGGTCAGTTCTACACCCAAGCCTTCTTCAATCACACCCACTAAAGCATGACGATGCTGCATGGCTCCCAGATAGTTAAGACGATCTGTTAAAGCAAGTGTCTGAGGATAGGTCATATCCTCCCACATCTTCTCAATAGCGCGGTGGATATAGCCGAGGTGCGGATAGATGCGCTTGACAGTCTCACCGTCAAGCACCGTCTGCAAGCGAAGCACACCGTGGGTAGCAGGGTGCTGCGGACCGATGTTAATCACGTAATCGTCAGAACCAAACAGTCTGTTTTGCTTCGACTGCAGATTACCGTCCTTATCGATGAAATACTCCAGACCGTAGTCAGGCTCTACATCATCCTCAAGAGTATATTCGTCATTGAACTTCCAGTCTTTGCGGAAAGGATAGCCCTTGAAATCGCTACGCAGGAACAAACGACGCATATCGGGATGGCCCAGGAATACGATACCATAGAAGTCATATACCTCACGCTCCAACAAGTCGGCAACCTTCCAAATATTAGAAACGGTAGGAAGATAAGCCAGCATCTGACCTTCCAAATCACAGTTTCCATTGCTCGACATACCATCGCCACAAACCTGGCTCTTGGCAATCTGCTTCACCGAACAACGCTCGTGCGTCTTGGTGTTTTCAAGAATGTAAATACAACCTAAACCTTCCTCTGCTCCAAAGTCCTCGCCTACGATGGTGACAAGATAGTCGAAGCCCTTCTTGTCCTTCAAGTTCTGCATCTCAGAGGCGAACTTGTCAAAATCGAATGATAAGAATTCTAATTTCATGCCTTGTCCTCCTCTTTTACTGTGGGCTGCGATTCTGTCGCAGCCTTCATTTCCTCAACAAACTCCTGGGGAACCTCTGTGATAACCATTGGCTCGCGACGGTGGTCGCCATGCTTCTGGCGGAATGTCAGCTCCTCGTTAGAAACGCCCAGAGCCTTCTCTTCAGCAGTCTGCTTGTGATTGGCACCACCGAAGAACTTCTCGATCTTCACCTTACGCTGTAGCTGCATCATGCCATACATGATAGCCTCCGGACGTGGGGGGCAACCAGGGATAAACACGTCAACAGGTACGATCTCCTCGATACCCTTCACCACATGATAGCTCGACTTGAAAGGACCACCGCTGATAGCACAGCCACCCACGGCAATCACGTACTTCGGCTCAGCCATCTCATCGTACAGACGCTTCAGTGCCGGTGCCATCTTGTGGGTGATGGTTCCTGCACACATAATCAAGTCGGCCTGACGGGGAGAGTTACGAGTCACCTCGAAACCGAAGCGGGCAAAGTCGTAACGTGCACAACCACAGGCCATAAACTCGATACCACAGCACGAAGTAGCGAAGGTCAGAGACCAAAGCGAATTGGAACGTCCCCAGTTGATGAGCTGGTCCAGCGAACCAGTCACCACATTGACGCCGCCCTCATGGAGCTCGTCAACAATCTTCTCCAACGAGGCATTGTCGTTCCACTCCTCGTAGGGAATACTCTTGATGTGCGGTTTTCTTACTTCCATTCGAGATCTCCTTTCCGCCAGGCATACGCCAAGCCTAAAACCAGAACTACCAAGAAGAAGCCGATGCTCAGCAATGCTGCTGCGCCGAACTCCTTCACTACTACTGCCCATGGATACAGAAACACCGTTTCCACATCGAACATGAGGAACAGGATGGCAAAGAGGTAGAATCCCACCGAAACCGGAAGCCATGAACTGCCTCGCGTGGGGATACCACTCTCATAGGGCTCACCTTTCACCTTTGCGTAGGACCGAGGTCCTATCAGCTTGGCTACCACGTAAGCCGCAACCACCAATGTAATAGCCGTCAACAAGACGGTAATTAACAAAGTAAAGTTCATAAATAATTAAAAATTATAGTATTGAATTCAATTTGTGTGCAAAGGTAGTAAAAAAAACGCAAATAAAAGGCATAAATATGAAAAAAGTACAAATAAAAAATAAAAGCCGCCACCTAAATGAGGTAGCGGCTTAAATTATTTGGCCTTAGGGAAAGCTTCTTCGGACAGTTCCTTGAAGAAGTCGTGGCCCAGAATCACACTGATTCTCATCAGCAGGCGTACGTCCAAACTTTTACGTTTGAAGATGTTATAAACGTTCGTACGCTCGCAGGGAATCTGAGTTGCTAACCAAGCTGCCGACTTACCCTGCTTCCTTAAAATCTCTTCGATGTGCTTACCAATATTCATACTTTCAGCCTTAAATTTAGTTTCTAATATGTCGTATCGGCTGCAAAGGTATGAAATAATCTCAATATATCAGCAGTTTATTAGAACTTTTTTTTCTAAAAAAACATTAAAACGCCAAAGTATCAGCAATATGGTGACATTGTTGTAGAGTACAATGCGACAAATCGGTTGCTTGAGCGACGATTAAAGGATTATTGGAGTGAAATTTGAAACTGTTCTGCGTCGTGTAAGGAGTCAAGTTTGCCGACGTCCAAGACTTGTAGGTCTTCCTTCAGCAATCCGACAATATGCGAACGGTGACACACGGAAAGGTAGAAGTCGATGATGCCGAAACGGTCGGGGAACCTATCCATTAGCGGGAACAGACGCGGCGAAAACGAATGAATGCCTGAGAATGCAAACATGTTCAGCGGTTCGCCGTGCTGTGAGAGTCCCGTACGACGGATATACTCATACGGCGATTTTATTTCTCCCGTTTCGACATTCTTCCACCCCATCAGCCGCATGGCATTGTCGAACAACAGATAGCGCTTCGTCTTACGCTGACTCACCAGTAGTACCGCATCCTCATCTAGTTGGTGCTGGCGGGCAAACCAGTCGTAGTCCACATTATCGAGGATATCGACATTATGAATCAACACGGGCGTATCGTCATCAAACAGTGGTGCAGCCTTCTTCAGTCCCCCACCCGTCTCCAACAGTCCGTCCGTCTCGTCGCTGAATCGTACCAGCGGCGCATAGTCCTGCTGCGTTACGTGGTCAACAATCTGCTGGGCAAAATGGTGGATGTTCACCACAAACCGGTCGTAGCCCTGTGCCTGCAGTTTACGGATGTTCAGGTCGAGCAACGGCGTTCCACCCACAGGAATCAGCGCCTTGGGCATCGTGTCGGTCAGCGGTTTCAGACGGGTTCCCAGTCCCGCCGCAAGAATCATTGCCTGTCTCATATTTTCTATACCTATTTAATTAAATGTCAACATCCGGTTGCCAGAGCACTACTTCGCCAGCATACAGCGACTTCTGCACGTCGATGATGCGTTGGTTGCTACTACCTCTGAACAACAAATCCGGGTCGCGCAACCGTTCGATATAGGGACCGTCCACCAGCACGTCGAGTTCGTAGAGCAGTTCGCGCTGTGCCCGTGTAATCAGCGACTCATAAGTAAAACCCGTGTAACACCAGATGTCCTTATTGGTCTGCGCATGGATGGCGCGAGCCAGTTCTGCGAAACCGTCGCACTGGTACATCGGGTCACCGCCGCTAAAGGTGACGTTGGCGTAGGGGTCAGCCACGATAATCTTCATCAGCTCTGCCGTTGTCATCTCGCGACCACCTTTAAAGTCCCACGACTGCGGATTATGACAACCCTTGCACTCGTGACGGCATCCGGCACAATAGATGGAGGTCCTGAACCCAGGACCATCCACCATCGTATCTTCTATGATATCCAATACTCTAATCATAGTCTAGAGATTCTAGAATATCTAGATTATCTAGAAAGACGTCCTAGAACAACTCCTGCATACCGTGGTCGATGTGCGTCACGCGGTCGTTCAGTTCGGCAAGCTTGCCAGCATTCCAGCGATCAGTGGTGCCGACGAGGTAACCCGTGATACGCTGTAGCTTATCGATATTTGTCGAACCGCACTTCGGACATTTTTCCAGGTGGTCGTCGGCATTCTCGTAGCCACAGTCCATACAACGGTTGCGGTTGTGGTTCACACTGCCGTAACCCATATTCAACTGGTCCATCATGTCAACGACACTCATGATAACCTGCGGATTGTGCGTCGCGTCACCATCAATCTCTACGTAGAAGATATGTCCGCCACGCGTCATCTCGTGATACGGTGCCTCAATCTCTGCCTTGTGGCGCGCACTACATTTATAATATACGGGGACGTGGTTCGAATTGGTGTAGTAGTCGCGGTCGGTGACGCCGGGGATGACGCCGAACTGCTTGCGGTCGCGCTTGGTAAACTTACCGCTCAGACCCTCGGCCGGTGTGGCAAGCACGGAATAGTTGTGGTGATAACGGTCGCAGAAATCATTGACGCGCTGACGCATGTACGACACAATCTTCAGTCCGAGTTCCTGTGCCTCAGGGCTCTCACCATGGTGCTTACCCGTAAGCGCGACGAGACATTCTGCCAGTCCTATAAAACCGATACCCAGCGTTCCCTGATTGATGACACTCTCGATGGTATCGGTCGGTCCCAGCTTGTCGGCACCAATCCACAGACTCTTCATCAGCAGTGGGAACTGCTTGGCAAAGGCCGTCTTTTGGAACTGATAGCGGTCGTCCAACTGTTTGGCGGCGACCTCCAACATGTTGTCCAGTTTGGCGAAGAACATGCCAATACGCTTCTGCTGGTCCCTCTCTCCCATGCATTCTATGGCGAGTTTCACGATGTTGATAGTGGTAAACGACAAGTTTCCGCGACCGATGCTCGTGCGGGGACCGAAACGGTTCTCAAACACACGCGTACGACAACCCATCGTGGCCACCTCATGAACATATCGCTTGGGATCGTCTGCGCGCCAGTCGGGGTCTTGGTTGTACGTCGCGTCGAGGTTCAGGAAATTGGGGAAGAACCTGCGTGCCGTGACCTTACAAGCAAGCTGATAGAGGTCGAAGTTGCGATCCTCGGGCAGATAATTCACACCACGCTTCTTCTTCCAAATCTGTATGGGGAAGATGGCCGTCTCGCCACCTCCCACGCCTTCGTACGTTGAAAGCAGGATTTCGCGCATGATGCAACGACCCTCAGCACTGGTGTCCGTGCCGTAGTTAATAGAAGAAAATACCACCTGATTACCACCGCGCGAATGGATGGTGTTCATGTTATGTATAAAGGCCTCCATTGCCTGGTGCACACGGCCTACTGTCTTGTTGACAGCATGTTGCTGGGTGCGCTCGCGACCCGTCAGTCCGTCCAGCGGCTTCTTGATATAGTCCATCAACGGCTCGTCGTACAGGTCCTTATAGTCTTCATCATTCAGGTCCTCGAGCGCCTTCAATTCCTCAATATACGTCAGACGCACGTACGGCGCCAGATAGAAGTCGAAGGCGGGAATGGCCTGTCCGCCGTGCATCTCGTTCTGGCAACACTCCATCGAGATACAAGCCAGCACACTCGCCGTCTCGATACGCTTGGCGGGACGCGAAGCACCATGCCCGGCCACAAATCCGCGCGACAGAATATTGTCCAACGGATGCTGCACGCACGTCAGCGACTTCGTGGGATAGTAGTCCTTGTCGTGGATGTGCAGGTAATTGTGCTCCACGGCGTCGCGGCTCTCCGGCGACAGCAGATAGTCGTCCACGAAGGGCTTCGTCGACTCGCTCGCGAACTTCATCATCATGCCGGCAGGCGTATCGGCGTTCATGTTCGCATTCTCGCGCGTCACGTCGTTGCTCTTGATGTTCACGATGTCCAGAAACACATCGTGCGTCTTGGCCTTGCGGGCTATGCTTCGCTGGTTGCGGTAGGCGATGTACTTCTGCGCCACGTCCTTGCGGCTCGACTTCATCAGCTCCAGCTCCACCATGTCCTGAATCTGCTCCACTGTCATCTGGCTGTCACCGCGCTGGGCTATGTGGTCTGTTATCTGGTACAACAGGCGCTCATCCTCACCCTTGTCCGTGTGCATCATGGCCTTACGGATTGCAGCCATAATCTTTTGCTCGTTGAAACCAACGATGCGTCCGTCTCGTTTTACTACTGTTTGAATCATATTCTTGTATGTATAGCTTTAAGTTAAAAAATAATCCAAATTAATATGCCGACTGCTGCGACGATGGCCCACAGGCGCCACTGTCTCTGTATAGGTTTGAAGGCTCTGCGCAACGCCCGCTTCACGAAAGGCTTACGTGCTTCGGACGCGGTGGCTCCGTTACCCAGCAAATATTCCCTCAGACCGCGGTATTGCTCCATATCCTGCTCCCACTGTCGTTGTCCGCACAACCATGCGTGCCAACCCTTCCAGCCCATGAGTGCTATTAATATAATAAGGTATACCGTCTTCATAGCTCCACCTGGTTTTGCGTTACACGTGTGTTCACGGCCACCACGGTGGCACCGCGTTTGGCAGCCTCACTGATAAGCCGTTCGCGCCGTGCGTTATCGTCGTCGCTCAACGGCTCGGCGGGCTCATCGATAATCAACAGCGCCTTCCCCGAATGTACACCATGCTCCAACAGACGCATATAGTCCGTCGGCACGTCTTCATAGCCGTCAGGCACCTCCAGTCGTTGCGGCACGTATGCCGTCTGACGTCGGAAATAGGGAGCCGACAGTGGCGTCAGGAGTTCACCGTCAATGCTGATATGTCCCTCTTCCGTAGCCACAAAACCCAACAGGGCTCTCAGCAGCGTGGTCTTGCCCTTGCCCTGTGAACCCGTGATGCTCAGCACGTTACCCTCACTGACTGTCGCCGACAATCCGTGTATCTGCTGGCCTATCGTAATATTATGCAGTTCCAACATCATAAAATCGACTACAAAGGTAGTGTAAATTGAACAAAAAACAAAATAAATTCTGATTTATTTTTTAATGTACGAAAAATCCCCGAAACGTTTGGCGGTTTCAATGATTTTTCGTAACTTCGCGGCCATGAACAATAAAACGACTCACTAGGGTTTATAAGATTACATTTGCAACATGGAAGCGAGAAAACGACGTATGCCCGCTGAGTGGGAACCGCAAAGCATGATTCAGCTCACGTGGCCACACAAAGATACCGACTGGGCACCCATCCTGCCCGAAATCACCGCCGTCTACGAACAGATGGCGCGTGAAATCTCGAAGCGCGAGCGACTGCTCATTGTCGCCCCGGAAGGAGCGGCTCTACCAACTCTTCCATCTTCCGTCTTACATCTGACATCTAACGACACGTGGGCAAGGGACCACGGCTTCATCACCGTCGAAAAATCATCATCCATCAGCCATCAGCTATCAGACATCATCCTCCTCGACTTCTGCTTCAACGGCTGGGGCGAGAAGTTCGAGGCAACGCTCGACAACGCCATCAACCGTCATCTCTATGACCAAGGACTCGTAATGGGCACCTATGAAAGCCACCTCGATTTCGTTTTGGAGGGCGGCAGCATCGAGAGCGACGGCCGAGGCACCATCTTTACGACCACCTGTTGTCTCATGGCGCCTCACCGCAACCAGCCGCTGACACAACAGGAGATAGAAGACCGCCTGAAGCAGTATCTCGGTGCCGAGCGCATCGTCTGGATCAATCACGGCTCGCTCATCGGCGACGACACCGACGGACACATCGACACCCTCGTGCGCATCTGTCCTAACGACACCTTATTATATATAGGGGCCGACGACGACCATCCCGACCTCGTGGCTATGGAGCAGGAACTCCGCACCCTGCGCACCCTCGACGGCCGCCCCTACCGTCTGCTGCGCCTTCCCCTCCCCCGCCCCATCTATGATGAGCCATTCGGTCGGGTGCTCGGCGGTTCCGCCGCCGAGAAAGGCGACCGCCTCCCCGCCACCTATGCCAACTACCTCGTCATCAACGGTGCCGTGCTCGTTCCCACCTACGCCCAGCCTGACCTCGACGCCGAGGCTATGCGCATCATCGCCCTTGCTTATCCCGACCGCGACATCGTCCCCATCGACTGCCGCACCGTCATCAAGCAACACGGTTCACTGCACTGTTGCACCATGCAATATTACTAAGTAATGAAAAAAAGGGCTGATATTTTTGGTCAGCTCATTTTTTTTGCTTATCTTTGCAGCAAGAACTAAAAACAATCTAATTTAAAACGACAGAAAAGTATGAGTTTACTAATGATTCTGCAACTCTTGATAGTGCTCGGAGCACTCTGGGTTGGTTCGCGTTACGGCAGTCTGGCGCTCGGTGCCATCTCGGGCATCGGTCTCGCACTGCTGGTATTTGGTTTCGGTCTGAAACCCGGTTCTCCTCCAACGGACGTCATCTACATCATCATCGCCGCCGTCACCTGCGCAGGCATCATGCAGGCCTCGGGCGGTATGGACTGGTTGATACAGATTGCCGAGAAGCTGCTCCGCAAGCATCCTGACCGCATCACGTTCCTGGCTCCGCTGTGTACGTTCTTCCTGACCGTCCTTGTCGGTACCGGCCATGTCGTATACACCTTGATGCCCATCGTTTGCGACATCGCGCTGAAGAAAGGCATCCGTCCCGAGCGTCCTTGCGGCGTGGCATCTATCGCCTCGCAGGTCGGCATCACCTGTTCGCCCATCGCCGCCGCTGTCGTGGCCTTCGTCACCATCTCCAACGCCAACGGTTTCGACATCACGATACCACGCGTGCTCATGGTCTCCATTCCTGCCTGTCTGTGCGGTCTGATGGCTGCCGCTGCCGCCTCATACCACCGCGGACTCGACCTCGACAAAGACCCTGAGTTCCAGCGTAAGATAGCCGATCCCCAGATGCGCGAATACATCTACGGTGGCGAGGCCACAACACTCGACAAGGTGATTCCACCCGAAGCCAAGCGTGCCGTCTACATCTTCCTGCTGGCTCTCGTCGTCATCGTGATGTTTGCCGCAGTACCGTCGCTGCTGCCCTCGTGGGACGGCAAGGCACTGAAGATGAACATCGTCATCCAGATTGTCATGATTTCCGCCGCCGCGCTGATGATCATCTTCTGCAAGGCATCGCCGAAGAAGGCCGTCGCTGGTCCAGTATGGCAGTCCGGCATGGTAGCCGTCGTCGCCATCTATGGTATCGCATGGCTCGCCGACACCTATTTCTCCAACTATATGGACACCATGCAGACCATGCTCACCGACATCGTCAAGGACTATCCGTGGTCTATCGCCCTGGTGTTCTTCCTCGTCTCCGTGCTCATCAATTCGCAGGGAGCCGTCGTCGTGGCTATGCTGCCGCTGGCCTACTCGTTAGGCATTGCAGGCCCCGTGCTGCTGGGTGTGTTGCCGTCGGTCTACGGCTACTTCTTCATCCCCAACTATCCTTCGGATATTGCCACCGTGAACTTCGACCGCTCAGGTACGACCGTCATCGGCAAATACCTGCTGAACCACTCGTTCATGATGCCGGGACTCATCTGCGTCTTCACGTCGACCATCGTCGCCTACCTGCTGTCGATGTTATTCTTCTAAAAATCAGTAGATAAAATCAATGTCCCTATGGCACAAAAAAACAAGCTCGCATCACTGCGGGCTTGTCTTTTTTATTCATTCTTAACTAAAATACGATTGGCCCGAGACCAGTCGGCGGGGGCGGGGATTTAATCGCCCTCGCCGTCCCACCAGGGGACATTTCTTGTGGGGTCGCCGCTGCCAGCCAGTAACTGGCACTTGTGCTGCAGTTCCACTACTCTGAATGATGGCTTCATATATTTCTTTTTCATTGCTGTGTCCTCCTTACTTGATTACAATCTTACGTCCATTGTTGATATAGATGCCCTTTCTGCTGGGCTTGCTGCTCAGGCGCACACCGTCGAGCGTGTACCATGCCTCGCTGTCGAACGAGAGTTCGCCCGTCTTGGTGTCAATCTCGCCGATGGCGGTAGTCTCGCCGTTGCGGCTGACGAGGCGCACGGTGATGCTCTGGGGCAGGTCGTCGGTGGCAGCGGCTGAGCGTGTCAAGCCACGTGCCGGGGCTGGGGCTGACGTGCCGACATACGACAGATAGCAGCGCATGGGCTTGATGAAGGCGTTCGTGGTGAAGCGGACGAACTGACCAGCATCAACGGTTGCCGCGCCGCCAGCCTCTATGCCACTTTGGGCTGCAAAGCCGTAGTCATTGCTGGCAACTGCCCAACTCTTCCCTTTGTACGAGCCGTGGAATTTCCAGGCTTCATCCGTCGTGGCAAATTCATAGTCGCCGTCGTTGGCCGTCGTGGGCTGCAGCGTCACAACTCCGCCCGTCATGCTCACGATGTTCGGGAACGTCATCGTCGTTTCGCTCGGCATGAACAGATACGGCGTGTTGGCCGTCAGCGACCCGGTCGACGGCTCCTCCATCGTGCAGACCCACTTGTGCGCGTCCTCGTCGTACTCCACTTTCTGGAAGCCGTAGAACTTGCCGCCCTCGCTGTCGTTGCAGATGTAGTTGAACGGCAGTATCACCGTCGCGGCCTGTGCTGTGTTGAACGGGCGGTTGTAGGTCACGCTCTTGATATTGCCTACCTCCTCCGTGATGTTCACGCCCACGACGTTGACGCCTGTTTCCTGATTGTTTGTGCCGTTGATGGTCACGTCGGCCCTCTCCTCATCGTCATCGAAGCGGTATTCCACCACTGCGTCACCGTACTTCGGCGTGTAGTACTTGCCGTTGTAGATGAAGCCGTTCTTGTAGCCATCCACTATTCCGTGGTCGGTGGTCGCGGCTCCGAGGTTGGCGGGCGCGGTGGTCGCGACGGTCACCGTGGCTGCGGGGCGGCCCTGCCTGTTGCCGAGGATGCTGGTGTAGTAGCAGTTCGTCATGTTGTAAGTCAGGGTCGGCTCACTGTTTGGAAAGACGAAAGTGAAGCAGTTGCCGCCCAGCGCGTATTTGCCCATGCCGTATGCAGCGGGAGCGGACAGGCAGTCGGTGAACTTGATGGTCCCGCTATTTCCATAGTCCCATCCTATGAATCCGTGGCAGGAGGTGGTCACGCCAGCCTCGTTCGGATTGTAAATCAGTCCGTCATAGACGCAGCCCGTGACGGTGCAGGTGGCATAAGAGCCATTCCACGTGCCAATGACACCGCCGTGAAGGGCGCTGCCGCTGACTGTGGTGCTGATTTCGGTGCTCACGCGGCAGTTATTGATGGTGATATTGCCCTCGGAATGGCCCACCAGACCGCCCAAGTTCTCATAGGTGCCGCCCGTGATGGTGCCGCCGACGTGGAGGTTGCTGATGGTGGCGCCATTGATGTAGTGGAACGGGGCGCAGAAGTCCTCGGCGGCAGTGCGGTTGAAGGTCAGCGTGTAGTTCTGTCCGTCGAACGTACCCTTGAACGGGTGACCACTCGTGCCTGCCATCTCTGACGAACTGACATTTCCAGCGAGTTTCACAACCTTGCCGCCGAAGCCTTCGGGAGTCAAGTCGTAGTTTGTGGCAAAGCAGAACCAGCCCCAGCCGTTGGCGGTCTTGATGGTGTACTCGTTTTCGCCAGTCTGCTCGAAGTTGCTGGCATCGGGTGCTGAGATAGTTGCACCGATGTTGACTTCTTCCTGAGGCATGGTGAACGTGTAAGTATTGGCACCCGTCGAGGTCAAGGTGATGTCGTTGCCAGAGGTTGCGCCCGTCGCGGTCACAGCCGTCAATGTCTCGCCGTAGAGTGACGTGAAGGTCAGTGTGACCGTCTCGCCGTCCAGGGCATAATTGCCTTCCTTGTCGGTAGTGAACTGCGGATAGTTGGTGTTGATGCCGCAGAATGTTCCCACGCTATAACTCGTCGTCAGCGTGTAGCCCGTGCCTCCGCCGGTGATGGTGACGCTGGCG
>JAFSNG010000004.1 GCA_017447515.1 Prevotella sp.
AGGCAGTTTGTTGTACAAGAAGCAGCGCTGATAACAGTGTCAGCAGGAGTCAGAGTCTTGTGGTTTACATTGTAAACGATAGTAGGCAGATCGTTACCAGCAGGAGCTGAGATAACAACCTTCTTAGCACCAGCAGTCAGGTGAGCAGAAGCCTTCTCCTTAGATGTGTAGAAACCTGTGCACTCCAGAACAACGTCTACGTCCAGCTTACCCCAAGGCAGCTCAGCAGCGTTAGGAATAGCATAGATGGTGATCTTCTTGCCATCAACAACGATGTAGTCCTCACCTGCCTCAACAGTGTGCTTGTTCTCACCGAACTTGCCACAGAAACCACCCTGAGCAGTGTCATACTTCAACAGATGAGCAAGCATCTTGGGGCTTGTCAAGTCGTTGATTGCTACTACTTCATAACCTTCAGCCTCGAACATCTGACGGAATGCGAGACGACCAATACGGCCAAAACCGTTAATTGCTACTTTTGTCATTTTACTTAATTATTTAAAAGGGTTATACTAAAAATTGCTCTATTTTCGCGTCTTTTTGACGCTTTTTTCTGATTTCGAGTGCAAAGTTACAAAAAAATTCTTATATTTGCACGAGATTTCAGTCTTAATTAAAGTGAAAAGTAATGACTGAGTGTGAAAAATGAGTTATAACAAGGCTGAAAAGCCAAGATTGTAAAACGCAGATAGCAATTTTAATATTAAACATTATACATTAAACATTAAATTTTAGTATTATGGGATTTATTAAAGAATTCAAGGAGTTTGCCATGAAGGGCAACGTGATGGACATGGCCGTTGGTGTAATCATCGGTGGTGCTTTTGGTAAAATAGTGTCGAGCTTGGTCGACGATGTACTCATGCCACTCATTGGCAAGATGACGGGTGGTGTCAGCTTTACCGACCTGTTTGTCAATCTGGGCGAGGGCGAATACGAGACGCTGGCTGCTGCCAAGGAGGCTGGTGCCGCCGTTCTAGCTTACGGACAGTTTATCCAGAATATCATTGACTTCCTTATTATCGCGTTCTGTATCTTCCTGATGATCAAGGCTATGAACAAGATGAAGAAGGAAGAGCCCGCTGCTCCCGAGGCTCCTGCCGGACCGACGCAGGAAGAGTTGTTGACTGAGATTCGCGACCTGCTGAAATCAAAGTAGTTCAAGGATCGAAGGCGAAGTAAATCAAGAAAACGCCCTATATTATAATGTAAGGTGGCAAAAAAGTTTGCCACCTTATATTTTTTGCATATCTTTGCAGTCGAAAATCGTTTTTTAGGATAATGAAGACTTTAGATTTCAAGCCGAAGATGTTTTCGGCCATTAAGAATTACAACAAGAAGACGTTCGTTTCCGACCTTATGGCGGGCATCATCGTCGGTATCGTGGCACTGCCGCTGGCCATAGCCTTCGGTATTGCTAGCGGTGTGTCGCCTGAGAAGGGTATCATCACCGCCATCGTGGCCGGACTGGCCGTATCGCTCTTCGGAGGTTCAAAGGTTCAGATTGGCGGTCCTACGGGTGCTTTTATCATCATTGTCTACGGCATCATCCAGCAGTACGGCATGCAGGGATTAACCATCGCCACGCTGATGGCGGGTGTATTCCTCATCCTGTTAGGCGTACTGCGTCTGGGTACCATCATCAAGTACATCCCTTACCCCATTGTGGTGGGATTCACGAGCGGTATCGCTGTCACTATCTTCACAACGCAGGTGAAAGACCTGCTGGGATTGACGATGGACAAAGTACCGAGTGATTTCATAGAGAAGTGGGGTGCCTATATATATAATATAGGTACGATAGACTGGTGGAGTGCTATGGTGGGCATTGTCTCCGTCGCGCTCATCGCTTCGTGGCCCATGCTGGCGCGTAAGTTCCACCTGTCGCCACTGCGCGCACTGCCCGGTTCGCTGGTGGCTATCGTAGTGATGACTGTCGCTGCACTTTTGTTGAAGCAGTATGCTGGCGTGACCAGCATCGAGACCATTGGCGACCGTTTCAGTATCTCGTCGCAACTGCCGGGTGCTGTCGTGCCGGAGCTGACGTGGGAGACAATCAAGGGGCTTGTTGGTCCCGCAGTGACCATTGCCGTGCTAGGCGCTATCGAATCACTCCTTTCGGCTACTGTAGCTGACGGTGTCATTGGCAATCATCACAACTCGAATACCGAGCTCATCGGACAGGGCATCGCCAATATCGCATCGCCCATCTTTGGTGGTATTCCTGCTACGGGAGCCATTGCTCGAACGATGACAAACATCAACAATGGCGGTCGCACGCCTGTTGCCGGCATCGTCCACGCCGTCGTGCTGCTCATTATCTTCCTGTTCCTCATGCCTCTGGCGCAGTACATCCCGATGGCTTGTCTGGCCGGTGTGCTGGTCGTTGTGGCTTACGGCATGAGCGGCTGGCGTTCGTTCTTGGCCATGACGAAGCGCAATCCGAAGAGCGACGTCACCGTATTGCTGATGACATTCTTCCTGACCATCATCTTCGACCTCACCGTTGCCATCGAGTTTGGACTCATCTGTGCTTGTCTGCTCTTTATGCGACGTATGGCTGAGACCACCGAGGTACACGCTATTCTCGACGAGATCAATCTGAATGAGGATGCCGAGATGAAGGCGGGCAATCTGGAGCACCTGACCATTCCCGAGGATGTTGAGGTGTACGAAATCAATGGTCCGTACTTCTTCGGGGCCGGCACGCGCTTCGAGGACTTCATGGCACGCTGGGGTCATCACCCGAAGGTGCGTATTATCCGTATGCGCAAAGTGCCATTCATCGACTCGACGGGCCTGCACAACCTCGAGAACATGTGCCGCATGTGCCAGAAGGAGGGTACGACTATCGTGCTGTCGGGTGTCACGCCGAAGGTAGACGCCGTGCTGCGACGCAATAACTTCGACAAGCTGTTGGGCGAGGCGAATATCACAAGCCACATCGATCTCGCACTTGCTCGTGCCAGGGAAATTACCGGCGCAGAGCGATAGTACAATTATGATACTGCGGATTTCCCGTCACATCCTCGACAACACGGAGGAACGGTGGGAAATTCACGCTTTCCTGCTCAGCCACGCCCTTTGTCTCAAGCAACACGAGGTTGTCGACGGGCTCATGGAACGCATCGATTTGGAAGTACTGCCCACGCCAAATGAAGCTGCGACGCGTCTTGCGGATGGTGGCACGATAGGGATCGGCCTGCTGCAATAGCGACTCGTATAGCGCGTTCGTCACCTGTCGCTCCGTCTCCAGCACTTCAGTGGACGAGATGCGCTTCCTTGTTTTATGGACGTTTACCACTTCGCCGCCCCAGTCGCGTCGACGCAGGCGGATTTCGCAGTCAGGGTCGGCCACGAGGTAGGTCTGCGTAATTTCACTCTCGATGCACTCAGGCAGCTCGCCAACCACCTCGACGATGTATGTACGCTCGTCCTCAATGGGCTGTGGAATCTCGAGTACGTTCGAGATTTCCTTCAGTACGCGCCCGATCTTTGTGTCAAAGTTGTTGTGGTTGTTGATAACGCGCAGATGGGGATGACCAATCCATGCACGGTTCACTTTCTTGTCCAGGTCGCGGGCCAGTCGCAGCCCTTCCTCGTTGGCTTGCTCGTAGCGCGTCGAGTTCGTTGCCGTCGTGTAGTACTCCTCAGCACCGTCGGCAGCACTCACCAGATGCAGCACCGCATCGTAGCGCTTGCGCAATTCGTTGGGTGATGTGCCGCACTTCGCGCACAACTCTGCCCACATCTCTGGCTCGATGTACGCCGAAATGTCCATCGTACCGCGGTCGCACACCACGAACGTCGGTTTCGTACACGTTTCGGCCAACCGCAAAAAGGAATCCTCTAGTGCCAGTTGCGACCGCAGGATGGCCAGCTCGCCCTCGTAGTACAGCTCGCGGTTCGGCGTTAGATAGCTCCAACCGCCCTGGCTATACAGTGTCGGCACCTCGGGCACCGTGAATACCTTGAACCCGAGGTTCGAAAAATGTTCAACTATTCTCACTAGCGCCGTGGTCTTCCCCGCACACGGACCGCCCGTCAATACTATTCGCTTGATATCTTTCATCGTTGTCTCAGGTTTAATTATACTTCTTTTTTTACTGCGTGATGATTTTGTGGACAGTACCCGACTCGTCGCGGACGATGGTAACGGGGCCGAAGCGGTAAAGCTGTTCGACGCTGGAGGCGAGCGTTGACGCGTTGACGGCCGTCGGGTCCATCATGACCTCAAACGAGGCCAGAGCGCCAGTGACAGCCATGTTGGTGATGGGTTTCGACATTAACTTGGTACCATCAAGATTAGGGTTGTTCAGCGTGGCGGCCGGCGTTGACGTGTTGGTCAGTTCGTTGTTATCGCAGTAGGGATAGCCCCAACCGGCTTCGTCGCCTTTGTTGTTGGCGCGGAAAATAGTGTAGCGTTTGTTGCTGCCGGCATTGGGCCATTGCGTCACGCTGGTCCATACTGAGGGGTCGAAGTCGACGTGGAATATGACGATGCCGCTGCCTGGTAACAACTCGTCCCAGCCGTGTTGCTGGCGATTTTCAATAATGTAGTATTCGTTTTTGCACCCATCGTTACATAACAAATAGGCCCGCCCCTCGTCCGACAGCGACGGCAGGTCTGTGACGGTCGCGGCCTCAGTGAGTTCCTCAGGTGTCAACCAGTCCATCAGCCATCGCTCGTGGGCGGAATAGCCACAGGGACGGAAGCCGTTGCCATTGTAGTTACCGTAATCCATGAGATCCCAGTAGCCGACAATCTTCGTACTGCCGTAGTAGAAATCGGGGAATCCGAAGCAGTGGCTGTACTCGTGGCATAACGTGCCGAAAGTACTCCATGTCTCGTGGCTAGCAAGTTCCTGTACAGCACAGTAACAGTCCACGAGATACGTGTGTCCCTCGCTGTCAGTAACGACACGGGGCTGGCAGTATTGCTGTGCCACGGGGTCAACATGTTCACTTAGCCACCACTGGTGTGGCCAAATGGCATCATAGCCCCCACCAAAACCGCCATAGCTACTGCCCTTGCCAGCATAGATGATAATCATTTGGTTGACGTAACCATCGCCGTTCCAGTCATAAAGACCCCACGCGATATCTCGTTTCAGCAGGGAATCGACGATGTCCTCCACAAGGAATTGCGAGTTCTCGTCGTCCGTTACCGTGCTGCGATACTTCACAAGACTGTCAACGACGACGTATTGCAGGTCGAAGACGGGGCGGAACGCGTCGTAGCTTTGCGCAACAAAATAGTCGCGAACGGAGCCGAAATAGGGTGCCTCGCTGAGATTCTCCGTATTGAAAATCATGTCCCAATCTTCCATGGTCTGCACCTCGTCGCCCACGAATGACCTGTCGGCAAAGGCGGCAAGCACCACCAACTGATGGAGGTCGCCCTTGTAGAAATCACCACCCGGCGTCCGTTCTGCAACAGCCCCGCGAGTAAATGCCCTCGGCGTTCCCCGTCGACAGCCCTGCCGCAAAACAGGTTCTTCTGCCATTGCCGTCAGCGTGACGAGCAACAGCAGAAGAATAGAGAATTTATAACGGTATTCCGACATATCGGTATTTCGTAATAACGATATTCCGACATTACTTCTTGGGACACCAGGGCTTGAGCGTCTTGAAGAAGTCATTACCCTTGTCATCGACGAGAATGAAGGCGGGGAAGTCCTCGACATCGATCTTCCACACGGCTTCCATGCCCAGTTCGGGATACTCGACGCACTCGATGCTCTTGATACTGCTCTGGGAGAGAACGGCAGCCACACCGCCGATACTTCCGAGATAGAAACCACCATACTTCTTACATGCCTCGGTGACCACGTCGCTACGGTTACCCTTGGCTATCATCACAAGCGAAGCACCGTTAGCTTGGAACTCATCGACGTAAGGATCCATACGATTGGCAGTAGTGGGTCCCATCGAGCCACAAGGATAGCCCTCTGGTGTCTTGGCAGGACCGGCATAGAGTACGGGATACTTTTTGAAGTAGTCAGGCAATCCCTCGCCTGCATCAAGACGGGCCTTCAGTTTGGCATGGGCGATATCACGAGCCACAATAATCGTACCCTTCAAGTTCACACGAGTAGAAACTGGATACTTCGACAGTTCCTTGCGAACAGCGTCGATACCCCCGTTCAGGTCGATGGTAATGGTATTGGCACCCTCACCGGCCTTGGCATATTCAGCGGGAATGAGCTCAGATGGGTTCGAATCCATCTTCTCCAACCAAATACCGTCGGCATTGATCTTCGCCTTGATGTTTCTGTCGGCAGAGCAACTTACGCCCATTCCAATCGGGCAGCTGGCACCGTGACGCGGCAGACGAATGACACGGATGTCGTGAGCCAAATACTTACCACCGAACTGGGCACCCAGTCCAATCTTGTGGGCCTCCTTGAGGAGTTTCTCCTCGAGGTCAACATCACGGAAGGCACGACCCGTTTCATCACCTGTTGTGGGCAGACCATCATAGAACTTGATAGAAGCCAACTTCACGGTGAGCAGGTTCTTCTCAGCAGAAGTACCGCCAATCACAAAGGCAATGTGGTAAGGCGGACAAGCGGCTGTACCCAGCGACTTCATTTTTTCCACGAGGAACGGAATAAGCGTACCCTCATTCTGGATAGTAGCCTTGGTCATCGGATAGAAATAAGTTTTGTTGGCCGAGCCGCCACCCTTGGCCACCATCACGAACTTATACTCAGCACCCTCAGTGGCCTCGATGTCAATCTGGGCTGGAAGATTGCAACGGGTATTCACCTCGTCGTACATATTCAGCGGTGCATTCTGCGAATAGCGCAGATTGTCCTGCGTGAAGGTATTGAAAACACCAAGGCTCAGCGCCTCTTCATCCTCAAAACCTGTCCAGATCTGCTGTCCCTTCTCACCGTGGATAATAGCAGTACCTGTGTCCTGACAGAACGGTAGGATGCCACGTGCAGCCACCTCGGCATTGCGCAGGAACTGCAGGGCGACGTACTTGTCGTTCTCTGATGCCTCGGGGTCATTGAGAATCCTTGCCACTTGTAGGTTATGTTCGCGACGCAACATGAACTCCACATCGTGGAAAGCCTGCTGTGCCAAGAGCGTCAAGGCCTCTTTTGAGACCTTTACGATCTGCTTTCCTTCAAACTCGGCGGTAGTCACGCCTTCCTTACTCAACAGACGATACTCTGTCTTGTCCTTGCCCACTTGAAACATCGGGGCGTACTTGAATTCAACTGTCTTTGCCATAAATACATTTGTTTAATTATTGGTACTTTTACCCTTTTACTTTTTAACCTTTACCCTTTAATCAGTATCCAAAGATTTCTTTTGTCGTCAGGCGCTTGATGGGGCCGAGCTGCTCCAAGGCCTTCACGTCGAGTTCCTTCTCATCACCGAGGATAATGTAACGGTATTGCTTATTGGACATCATTTGTTTCTCGAAGTCAACGATGTCCTGAAGCTTCAGACCGGGCAGCGCGTTGTAAACCTTCTCGCTGATGTCGTAGTCGATACCCCTGCGCTTGGCAATGAGATAGTCGCTAATGACGCCGAATTTCGTGACGCGCTGACTGGCAAGCTGTTTCGTAACAGCATCCTTCGCAATCTGGAAGGCTGTCTCGCTGGCAGGCATCTCGTTCAGGATGACATTGAACTGACTGACAGCATCCACCATCTTGTCGTTCTGGGTGATGATGTAAGTCTGGTAGAACTCCTTTTCGCCCTTCTTGGACGGCGTGATGTAATAGGCTGCAGCACTGTAGGCCAGACCACGGGCCTCACGCATTTCCTGGAAGACGATACCATTCATGCCGCCGCCGTAATACTCGTTGAAGAGGTCTACAACAGCCTCCTGCACAGGATTCCAGTCACGGCCCTCGTTGTGATACATGGCCAAATAGATGTTCTTGGCATCATAGGGTGCAATCAGCACTTCGTTCGTCGTTGCCTGCTCACGGACATAAGGTTTACCCTTCGGCACGTCAGCCAGTTTCTTGGCAGTTTTATGGGTATTGCCTAACATTTTCGAGAGTTCGTCGGGAGTCAGCTTGCCATAATAAAGAACGGTATGCTTCATGTTCGACAGATTGGCCAACAAGTCCAGCAGTTGCTGGGGATTAGCCTGACGGAGCTGGTCGGCGGTCATCACGTCGCGATTGGAATTATGAGGACCATAAGTAGCGTAGTTTATCAGATAGCTGAAATTGGTACGTTGGTCTTTCTTGGCGTCGTCGCGGGCTTTCAGCACCAAATCCACATACTGTTCGTACGATGCTTTGTCAGCCTTTGCATGATGCAACACTTCCTCCAACAGTTTCAGCGCCTTGGGCATCTGCGACTGAAGGCCGGAAAGCGAGATGTTCAGATTATCGGGATTGACGTTCACCGAATAACTGCAAGCCATCTTGTAGAACTGCTGTTTGATCTGCGCTAAAGTGTATTTGTCAGTTCCCACATAGTCGAGATAGTCGGCAGCAATATCGTAACGGTTATCGTCCTGTTGCCCGAACTCATAGCGGAATACGAGATGGAAGAGATCGTTATCGGTATTCTGTTTATAGACAAGGGGCAAACCCTTATTCACAGCGCCGAGGGTAAGGTCCTTGCTATAATCAACGAACTTCGGCAGGATGGGCTCCACCTTGCTATTCTGGATGTCCTTCACAAACTGACTCATCAGATCGCGATTGGCAGGGATGGGCGTGATGGCAGGTTTGTCAATCTTCTTTTGAAGGGTATCAGTACCCTGCTTCTTAAAGACGGTGGCATAGCCGTCGGTGAAGAAACGGTTGGCAAAGGCCACAATCTCCGCCTTGGTCATCTTCGCAATACGGTCCATACGATGCGTTTGCTGCTCCCATGTTGTACCGTCGATGAACGAATTCATCATCTGACGCACACGCCACATGTTATTGTCGAGGGAACGCTGACGCTGCAGTTCCATGTTGTTCACGATACTCGGTAATAGGTCATCAGAGAAACGTCCCTTCTTCAGATTCTCCACCTCGCCCAACATCAAGGCACGAACTTCCTCCAACGACTGCTCGGGTTTCGGCATGCCGATGAGCAGGAAAGAGGAATAGTCCTGCAGATCCTGCAGATAGGCCTGCGCACTCTGAATCTTCATCTGCTGGTTCAGGTTGATATCAATCAGTCCAGCCTTGCCGTTCATAAGCATCGAACTGATGACGCTCAACGTATCGCACTGGGCATCGGAAGCCTTCTTGCCAAGCCAACCTACAATGACCTCCTCGGCCTGCTGTCCTATAACGGAGGTATCCTTCGGTGCCGTCAACGGCTTCTGCTCTGGGAATACTGGCTGCGGTACCGTTGCTAGCTGTTTTCCGCTGGCATCTGTTGCCGGTTTCCATAGTCCAAAGTAGCGGTCTATGATGACAATGACCTTCTCGGGATCGAAATCGCCAGCCATACAGATAGCCACATTGTTAGGCACATACCACTTATTGAAATAATTCTTGATATTGGTTATCGAGGGGTTCTTCAAGTGCTCCTGCGTGCCGATAGTGGTCTGAGTGCCATAAGGGTGAGTGGGCGTCAGCAATTTGCCCAGCGCACTCCATACCTTGTCGCCGTCATCGGTCAGATAGAGGTTATACTCCTCGTAGACGGCCTCCAGTTCAGTATGGAAACCGCGAATCACCATGTGCTGGAAACGGTCACTCTGAATCTTTGCCCAGTTCTCAACCTCGTTCGACGGGATATCCTCCGTATAGCACGTCACATCGTTCGACGTGAAGGCGTTGGTACCTTCTGCACCGATGGCAGCCATCAGCTTGTCATACTCATTGGGAATGAAGTACTGGGCAGCAATCTGCGACACGGAGTCAATCTCGTGATAGGCCTGCTTGCGCGCTTCGGGATCTGTCAGTTTGCGGTAGGCCTCGTAACGCTGCTCTATTTCGTCGAGCAATGGAGCCTCAGCAGTAGGATTGATGGTGCCAAACTGCTTGGTACCTTTAAACATCAGGTGCTCCAAATAGTGAGCCAGACCCGTTGTCTCTGCAGGGTCATTTTTCGAACCCGTCCGCACTGCAATATAGGTTTGAATCCTCGGTTTCTCTGCATTCACCGAGAGATACACTTTCAATCCGTTATCTAACGTGTAGATACGGGTTTTTGTCAAATCCCCATCTACTGTTTCATACTTGTAGTCCTTGGCCTGTGCGTTCATCCCGAGCGCAATGAGGCATCCTGTCAGAATGAGTTTGAGTTTCATAAATTCGTGTAATTCGTATAATTCGTTGTTAAAAATCAGTCTTCGTAGTCAATTTCGTGGTCGAGCTTCGAGATGAAATCATCGTAGACTTCCTGTTCCACATCACCCATGTCGAATTCCTTTTGGGCATCCTTGCGGATTTCGGCAATCCACGCACGGCGAGCCTTCACGTAGTCCTCGCGAATACGCTGCATCGTCGGCTCTGTCAGCTCGTCGACACCGTAGTAGTCGAGGATGAGTTTGTACGTCCACACCCACTGGTATTTACGGTAGTTCGCGTCGATATCGTAGAAGCGCTGCAACACGTCCTGAATACTCTCAATGCTGCCACTCTTGATATCATCAATGAGTCGCTGTTCCTCACTGGCGGGCAACAGCAGACCGCTGAGGTCTATCCATTCACCCTCTCCCACAGTACTTTCTGGCTTACCCAAGAAGCCGCCCTTGACGGCACGTTTCAACACTGCACCCATATAGATGCGTAGGGCGATGTCGTAATACTTGATACCCTTCTTTAGCGACGAGGCATTGATGATATACTCTTGGAAGTTGTAGCTCGACACATTCTTACCACCGGCCTGGCGCAGGTTCTCCAATATCTTCTTACCCTGCACGATTTCGCCTACGGTAAACGGCGACAGCCAGTCGAAGTTGATGACACTCTTGCGGCACGAGGCAGCACGCTTGTCGCGCTTCGGCCACTTTTTGATATCACGATACAGACCGACAGTGGTGATATTACGTCCAGGTACGATATACATCGTCTCACCGTATGCCAACAGGTAGGCAAACGGCAGGCACCGCATGTCGGGGTGGTTCATCAACTTACCGAAACAGACACTGAAGGCACCGATTTTTGCAGGCATCAGCACGTAGGCTCCCGAGGCTGTCTTCGTACCGCGCTCCAACGTTCCGTAGTGCAACGGTCCCATCTTGTAGGCGTGGTTCGAGAAGTTGGTGTTCGAACCGGCATTATAGAACGAGAACTCACCGCCAATCAACAGTGAACTCTTATGGTGAGACGCCGAGAACGGTCCGCAGAAGGCGGCACACGCCTCACCGTTGGCCATAAACGAATTGGCGAAGAACACGCTGGCCTCGGCCGTAAATCCATTAGTAATCTGGCAGGCTTCACCTACGAAGCAGTCCTGCATCTTCACGGAGTTGGTAATCGAACAGCCGTTCGAGATAATCGAGTTCTCGCAAATCACGCCTGTGCCGATATATACCGATGCGTCAGCCGACGACAGGATGGTACAGTCCGAAAGACGTGCGGCACCGTTGATTTCGCAGTCGTCCTTTACCACCGTATTTGTAATCTCTTTCGAATTGATAATCTTCACACCGTTGCCCAGTGTACCGCGTTCAGGCCGCGAGAAGCGTATCTCCTCGTTGATGAGTCGGATGATGCTGTCCTTCAACTGCTTGTCGTTGAAGTGCTTCACCATGAATGCAGCCAACTGTGAGTTCAGGTCGTGGAACAGCATTACATTGCCGTCACCCATCTCGTTCAACACACTCACCAAATGGCCTTCGCCGAACGTTGCGCCCTCGGTAGTTTCCATTGTCGAAACGTTCGATATGTAGCAGTCGTCACCGATGTTGTAGTTGTTGATGAAGTTGCCGATTTTCTCTATCAGACAGTTGTCGCCCACAGTGACGTTTCGCAACGTGGCGTCGTTGATACCTGCATGTTTCGTAAAACCCTTGGTCACCTCCACCTGCTTCTCGAACACACCCAGACGGATGTCGCCGTAAAATATCACTCGGTGGAAGCCGTATGGTGAAAAGTCCTCAGCGACCTTCACGTTGTCCCAACTCTCAGCCCAACAGCTGTTATTCTCTAAGACGTTAATCTCGTCCTGTGTCAAGTTTCTGTAATCTCTCATAATCATTATTGTATTGGTTCAAAATTATCTTCAATATTATAGAAGAAATCGTTATAAGGATATTTCTGCACGTGCAACTCGCGTACCTTTTTATATAGTACCTCGCGCAACTCGTCAATATTCTCTTTGTTCTTCGCTGAAATAAACAGCGGTTCAACAACATACCTCTCACCGCTCACCTCTGAGCTCTCACCTCTGGTTTTCGCCATCCAAGTCTTCTTTAACTCCTCCAGTGAGATGTTTTCTCGCGTCGGCTCTGTCAGGTCGTCCTCGTCCTGCGGCGTCCATGTATAGGCGTCTATCTTGTTGAACACCAGCATCGACGGTTTTTCCGCACAGCCTAAGTCGGCCAACGTCTTTTCCACCACGTTGATTTGTTCCTCGAAGTCGGGGTGTGAGATATCCACCACGTGCACCAAAAGGTCAGCCTCGCGCACCTCGTCCAGCGTCGACTTAAACGAGTCTACAAGGTCGGTGGGCAGCTTGCGGATAAATCCTACGGTGTCGGCCAGCAAAAACGGCAGATTGTCTATTACCATCTTCCTCACCGTCGTGTCCAGCGTCGCAAACAGCTTGTTCTCGGCAAACACGTCGCTCTTCGCCAGCAGGTTCATCATCGTCGATTTACCCACGTTCGTATAGCCCACCAATGCTACGCGAATCAGTCGTCCGCGATTCTTCCTTTGCGTGGTCTTCTGCTTGTCAATTTCCACTAGACGCTCCTTCAATAGCGAGATACGCTGACGGATGATGCGCTGGTCCATCTCCAACTGCGTCTCACCAGGGCCGCGAAGACCTACGGAACCCTTGCCGCCACCAGAACCGGAACCGCCGCCCTGTCGTTCCAAGTGTGTCCATAGACGTTGCAGACGGGGCAACATATAACGGTACTGCGCCAGCTCCACCTGCGTCTTAGCCTCGGCAGTCTGAGCGCGCATGGCAAAGATGTCGAGAATCAACGACGTTCTGTCCAGTATCTTCACCTTTAGTTCATTCTCAATATTACGAATCTGCTTGGCGCTCAGCTCGTCGTCGAAGATAACCATTCCCACGGGCTGTGGTGCCGTACTGCCATCCTCGGTTTCAGGCTGTCCGGCATCCATCCAGTCGTAATAGGCATCCTCCTGCTGTTTGATATATTGCTTAATTTCTTCGAGCTTACCCTTGCCGACATACGTCACCTGACTGGGTCCCTGCACCTTCTGCGTAAAGCGCTTCACGGTGACAGCCCCAGCGGTATCGGCCAGAAATTCCAGCTCGTCCAGATATTCTTTCGTCTTAGCCTCGTCCTGCTGTTGCGTAATAAGTCCCACCAGCACGGCAGTCTCAGCCTTCGCCTCCGAAATGACAAATTCCTTCATCTATTATTTTTCTCTTGCTTCTTGTCTTTTGCTCCACGTTCCTTGCTCCTCGCCCCTTGCTCTTTGTCTCCACTCTTTCTGACCAAGACGAAACCAGCACCGACGCCCTTCAAGGTCTTCGTCAGCTTGAGCAGCGCATGGTTGGTCTTGCTGTCAGACATGGCTCCCACCGTCTGCAACAGACCCAATACGCGCGAAACATCGACGACTGCCGTCAGCGTATCGTTCACCATGTGTGTAGTCATGTCGGCTGTCTGCACGTTGTCGATACCCAACAACAGCTTGTCGCCGCCAACCATCCACACACCCTGCTTCTTTCTGCCTGCCAGCGAACGGACGAACGTGCCGTCCTTACAGAAGGTGAAGATGGTATTCTCCGCTGTCACATTCGCGCGCTCAAAATACTCTTCGAGCATCCGTTCCAACTTGTCGTCAACCATGTTGCCGGCAGCTTTCGCCAGGAAATTCCCGCTGGTTATCATCACGGCAGGCTCCAAAAACGTCCACGTGCCAATCATCTGCGCTGCCTCGGCCGACTTCTTGGCGAAGGCACCCTTCACGGTGTTGATAGCCTCCTTCACGCTACTGGAATGTAACCCGGCCTTTACGCTGTCAGTAATTTCCCCGACAGTCTGCGCCCCGGCAGTCATTCCGCCCACCAGCGCCATCAATATCAACACTATTTTCTTCATCATTTCATCATATTATTTTTCAACAATTCTACATTTTTTCAACTTAACGCTGCGAAGTTACGAAAAAAAGAGCAAAAAAACAAAAGAAAACGCGTATTTCTTTAAAATTTCCTGCAACTGTCATTCCTCGGCCAAAAGAGTCTGCTTCTATATGACGGCTGACAGGGCGTTTGCCCGAGAGTTTCTGTTCTTTATGGTCTAATGACAAAATGTGGCAAAAAATTTGCGTGTTTGCTGAGAATTTGCTATCTTTGCAACGACTATTCAATTAGACTATGACCAACGAGGGAAGGTGGGGCATCTTGTATTGCCCCAAGGGACGCGGTTCGAAGCAGCGCGAGAAGCTCCAGCGAGTGCTGGACGAACGGCAGGTGCAGTACGACTTTGTGCAGAGCGAGTCGGCTGACAGTGTGGAGCGTCTGATGACGATGCTCATCCATAACGGCTATAAAACGATTGTCATCGTGGGTGGCGACTCGGCACTGAACGATGCCGTGAACTGCCTGATGCAGGAGGAGCAGCAGGTGCGCAGCGAGATTGCGCTGGGCGTGATTCCGAACGGTGTGATGAACGACTTTGCGCGCTACTGGGGCTTCAGCGAGGGTAACGTGGAACAGACGGTGGACTGGCTGAAGGCACACCGCGTGAGGACGATAGACCTGGGGTGTGTGCGTTACGAGAACAAAAAGGGCGAACGGTGTCACCGCTACTTTCTGAACTGCGTGAACGTGGGACTGATAGCCGACGTGATGAACCTGCGCAGGCAGACGCGCTCGCTGCTGGGTTCGCGGATGCTGGCGTTCGTCGTGTCGATATTCCTGATGATATTCCACCGCATGGAGTATAAGATGCGTGTGAGGGTTAATTCGGACGTGGTCGACCGCAAGGTGATGACGATGTGCGTGGGTAGCGGACCAGGTTACGGCCAGACGCCGAGTGCGGTGCCGTATAACGGTATGCTCGATGTGTCGTTGGTCTATCATACTGAGTTGCTGCAAGTGTTTGCCGGTCTGTGGTTGTTGATTACGAATCGTTTCCTGAATCACAAGAGTGTGCACCCCTACCGCACGCGAGAAGTGAAGGTTGAGGAGGCGAAGCACGCGCTGGTGGGTGTGGACGGAAGACTGCTGGGCGTGCCGATAGGTGCGTACATGATAACGATAGAACAGGAGGTCATCAACTTCCTGATTCCCGACTAAAGAAAGCACGGATTTTCGGATTATTCGACGTGATTAAGTCATCTACGTGTTAACAAATCATAAAGTTCAAACTTCAAAGTTCAAAGTTCAAAGAAAAATTCGTAACTTTGGAGAAATTTAGAGATTCCTAAAACAAAGCAGAATAAAAAACAAACAAAAAGGGACCTATGAGTTATTTACGATTCGAAAAAGCGGTAATGACCAACTTGGAGGAGTCGCTCCGTCGTGAATTGCTTCGGACAAACCGTTCAGGCGCCTACAGTGCATCGACGCTGGTGGACTGTAACACGCGCAAATATCACGGTTTGCTCGTTGTTCCTGTACCCCAGCTTGACGACGACAACCATGTGTTGCTCTCGTCGCTTGACTGTACAGTCATTCAGCACGGTGCCGAGTTTAACCTCGGACTCCACAAGTATTCGGGCAACAACTTCAGCCCCAAGGGTCATAAGTACATCCGCGAGTTTAGTTGTGATGTAGTGCCTACCACGATTTACCGCGTGGGTGGTGTAGTATTGAAGAAGGAAGTGGTGTTCCAGCATTATGAGGACAGAATCCTCATACGTTATACGCTGGAGGATGCTCATTCGGCCACCACGCTGCGGTTCCGTCCGTTCCTCGCCTTCCGCTCGGTGCGTCAGTTCACGCATGAGAACGCAACGGCTTCGCGCGAATACCATCCTGTGGAAAATGGCATCAAGACGTGTATGTATGCCGGCTATCCCGACCTCTTCATGCAGTTCTCGAAGAAGAACGAATTTGTATTCATGCCCGACTGGTATCGCGGCGTGGAATATCCGAAGGAGCAGGAGCGCGGCTATGCGTCGAACGAGGACCTGTATGTGCCTGGCTACTTCGAGATGAGCATCAAGAAGGGCGAGAGCATCGTGTTTGCCGGGTCTACGTCGGCAGCGAAGCCTTCTACGCTGAAAAAGATGTTTGACGAGGAAGTGGACGACCGTGTACCTCGCGACAATTTCTATCACTGTCTGGTGACGGCTGCCCATCAGTTCCACTTCCGCGATCGCCGCAGTGGCACTATGGAGAAGATTGACAAGAAGGACGAGCGTTACCTGCTGGCAGGCTATCCTTGGTTTAAGGCTCGTGCGCGTGATACGTTTATCGCTTTGCCTGGTCTGACGCTTGCCATCGGTGAGGTAGACTATTTCGAGATGGTGATGAAGACCTCGGAGAAGGCCCTTCGCGAGTTTATGGCCGACAAGCCCATCTCCGGCAAGATATACGAGATTGAGCATCCCGACGTGCCGCTGTGGGCCATCTGGGCTATCCAGCAGTATGTCAAGGAAGTCGGCAAGGAACTTGGCTACAAGATGTACGCCAAACTGGTGAAGGACATTGTGAAATATATTCTCGCTAGCGGTCATCCGAATCTACGACTGGACGACAACGGGCTGCTGTATGCCAACGGACGCGACAAGGCCATCACGTGGATGAACTCTACGGCCAATGGCCGTCCCGTCGTTCCGCGCTCGGGATATATCGTCGAATTCAACGCCCTGTGGTATAACGCGCTGAAGTTCTGCGCATCGCTGGAGGCAGAGTTCGGTGACAAGAAGTTTGCCGACAAGTTGGAGAAGCAGGCCGAAGTGTGCAAGACGTCGTTTATCGACACCTTCATGAACGAGTACGGCTATCTGCTCGACTATGTGGATGGTCCGATGATGGACTGGAGTGTTCGCCCGAACATGATATTCCCCGTGGCCTTCGACTATTCGCCACTCAGTCAGGATCAGAAGAAGAGTGTATTAGATATATGTACGCGCGAGCTGTTAACACCGAAGGGTCTGCGCTCGCTGTCACCCAAGAGCGGCGGCTACAATCCGATGTATGTCGGTCCACAGACGCAGCGCGACTATGCCTACCATCAGGGTACGGCATGGCCTTGGTTGGGCGGTTTCTACATGGAAGCCAGCCTGAAACTCTATAAGCGCACCCGCCTCTCGTTCATCGAGCGCCAGATGGTGGGCTATGAGGAAGAGATGGACTACCACGCACTGGGAACCATCAGCGAACTGTTCGACGGCAACCCGCCTTTCCACGGCCGCGGTGCAATGGCTTTCGCCATGAACGTCGCTGAAATCCTGCGTGCGCTGAAGTTGCTCGAGAAGTATACATATCAAAAATAAATAAGGAGGACACGATATGAAAGTACTAATGTTTGGATGGGAGTATCCTCCTCACGTATTCGGTGGATTAGCCACCGCCAACTATGGTATTTCACAGGGTCTGCACGCCCAAGGCGATATGGACATCACGCTGTGTCTGCCGCATCCCTTCGGTGATGAAGACCGTTCGGCCTGTAACCTTGTGGCCATGAATGCTGTACCGATTGCCTGGCGCGACGTGTCGCCCGACTACGTTCGCGAGCGTGTGGGCAACATCATGGATCCCGACCTCTATTTCCGTCTGCGCGACCACCTGTATGCCGACTTCAACTACATGCACGTCAACGACTTGGGTGCGATGGAGTTTGCGGGCGGCTATCCGGGCAATCTGCATGAGGAAATCAACAACTACTCGATTATTGCCGGCGTCGTGGCCCGCACATTGGAGTATGACATCATCCATGCCCACGACTGGCTGACCTATCCTGCTGGCATCCATGCCAAGCAGGTGAGCGGCAAGCCCCTGTGCATCCACGTCCACGCTACTGACTTTGACCGCTCGCGTGGTAAGGTGAACCCCACGGTTTACTCTATCGAGAAGAACGGTATGGACAATGCCGACTGCATCATGTGTGTATCGGAACTGACGCGCCAGACGGTCATCAACCAGTATCATCAGGATCCGCGCAAGTGTTACACCGTGCATAATGCCGTGTATCCGCTACCTGACGAGTATCAGGCCATTCCGCGTCCCGACCATACTGGCAAGGACAAGGTGGTGACGTTCCTCGGACGTATCACCATGCAGAAGGGGCCCGAATACTTCGTCGAGGCTGCTAACATGGTCATTCGCCGTACTCGCAACGTGCGTTTCTGTATGGCTGGTTCGGGCGACATGATGGACGCCATGATACATCTCGCTGCCGAGCGTGGCATTGCCGACAGGTTCCACTTCCCGGGATTTATGCGCGGCAAGCAGGTGTACGAATGCCTGAAGGATTCTGACGTTTACGTGATGCCTTCCGTCTCGGAGCCGTTCGGTATCTCTCCGTTGGAGGCTATGCAGTGCGGTACGCCGTCCATCATCTCCAAGCAGTCTGGATGTGCTGAGATTCTGACCAACTGTATCAAGGTGGACTATTGGGACATTCACGCGCTGGCTGATGCCATCTACTCCATCTGCGCCAACGAGTCGCTCTTCAACTACCTCAAGGAGGAGGGTAAGAACGAGGTTGACCAGATTACTTGGGAGAAGGTCGGTGCCTGGATTGCAACACTCTACAAGAGAACTCTTGGTTGGGAGGCTTAACCCCCATCCGTAATAACGTAATAACGAAATAACGTAATAACGATAAAAAATTATGAAAACAATTTGTTTATATTTCGAGATACATCAGATTATTCATCTGAAGCGCTACCGTTTCTTCGATATCGGTACCGATCATTATTACTATGATGACTACGAGAACGAGCGTAGCATCACCGATATTGCCAACCGAAGCTACATGCCTGCCCTGACCGCTATCGGCGATATGATTAAGGAGCATGGCGACTACTTCAAAGTGGCATTCTCGCTGTCGGGAACAGGTATTGAACAAATGGAGTTCCATGCTCCGCAGGTTATTGCCAAGTTGCAGGAGCTGAATCAGACCGGTTGCATAGAGTTCCTAGCTGAACCTTACTCTCACGGCCTGAGTTCACTGGCCAACGAGGAGACCTTTGCCCTCGACGTGAAGAAGCAGTGTGCCAAGATTGAGGAACTGTTTGGCAAGAAGCCTACCGTAGCCCGCAACTCATCGCTCATCTACTCTGACGACATCGGCGGACAGATTGCCGCTATGGGGTTCAAGGGTATGTTGACCGAGGGTGCCAAGCACGTGCTCGGCTGGAAGTCGCCCCACTATGTCTACAACTGTAACATCGCTCCGAACCTGAAGCTATTGCTGCGCGACGTAGAGTTGTCAGACGATGTCTCGCTGCGTTTCAACAATGCCGACTGGGAGGGTTATCCCTTGTTTGCCGATGCCTATATCGACCGTATTGCCCGCTTCCCCGAAGAGGAACAGATTATCAACATCTTCATGGAACTCTCGGCTCTTGGTATCGCACAGCCGCTGAGCTCAAATATCCTCGAATTCCTGAAGGCACTGCCCGCATGTGCCAAAGAGAAGGGTATCACCTTTGCTACGCCTACCGAGATATGCATGAAGACGAAGAGCGTGGGTGCTATCGACGTGCCCGACACGCTGTCGTGGGTCGACGAAGAGCGCGACTGTTCATGCTGGCTGGGTAACGCCATGCAGCGCGAGGCCTTCCAGAAACTCTACTCTGTGGCTGACCGCCTGCGCATTGCCGACGATCCGCGCATCAATCAGGACTGGGACTATCTGCAGGCTTCCAACAACTTCCGCTTCATGACCACGAAGCCCTCGAACGTAGGACTAGACCGTGGAATCTACAGCGGACCGTTTGACGCCTTCACCAACTACATGAACATCCTCGGCGACTTCATCAACAGAGTGAACGCCCTGTATCCGCAGGAGATTGAGAACGACGAGCTGAACGCCCTGCTCACCACCATCCGCAATCAGGGTGACGAGATTGAGATGAAGGACAAGGAGATTACGCGCCTGAAGGCACGTCTGGAGAAGTTGGAACCCAAGGAGGCTAAGAAGCCTGCTGCCAAGAAACCGGCAGCCAAGAAGGCTCCCGCCAAGAAGCCCTCTGCTCCTAAGGCCGCTCCCGCTCCTGCCCCCGCTCCCGCTCCTGAAGCAGAGGAAAAGAAGTAAAATTCCGCAATGATTCGATAAAAACCCCCGTTCTGAGCGTTCAGAGCGGGAGTTTTCATTTCTATGTAACATAGCCTATATTTTTTGTTACATCTGATGGAAGGATAGGTGAAGAATATTTTGTACCTTTGCACGCGGTATATAATGTAAAGTTTATGAAAATAAAGACTATGATGATGATGGGAGCTACGGCACTGATGACTGCATGTCAGACAACGGTCAGTGACCTGGAATTGGAACAGATGGTCGATGAACTGTACCAGCGCATGCCGCAGGAGGAGCGTATCGCCCAGTTGCAAAGTATGTATATGGACGAGCTGTTCGACGAACAGGGACAGCTGGACACCGTCAAGTGTAAAGAACTGATACCCTACGGCATCGGACATTTCTCGCAGTTCTGTATGCAGAAGCCTCGCGATCCCAATGAGTTGCGTGACCGTGTGGCTGTCGTGCAGGAATGGCTGATGACGAAGACGCCGAACAAGATTCCGGCGTTGTTCCATGAGGAAGTGCTGTCGGGTGTCAATACCCGTGGCGCTACCATTTATCCCCAGCAGATTGGTCAGGCGTGTTCGTTTAATCCCGAATTGGCTGAGGTGAAGACGCGCCAGACGAGTACGGCCATGAGAAAGATGGGTGGTGTGCTGTCGCTTTCACCAATGGTGGACGTGTGCCGCACGCCGAGTTTTAACCGCCTGGAAGAGTCGTACGGTGAGGATGGATATCTGTCGGCGGTGATGGGTGTAGCTTTCGTGCGTGGTTTGCAGCAGGGCGACCTGCGGAAAGGCGTAGGAGCCTGCTCGAAACATTATCTCGGCTATGGCGGAGGCGGTGATGCCGAGGAGAAGGTGCTGATGGAGGAAATTCTGATGCCGCACGAGGCTATGATCCGACTGGCAGGTAGCAAAGCCGTGATGCCAGGCTATCATGCAATGGCTGGACAGCAGCAACAGTGTGTGGCTGACAGTATGATACTGAAAAACATCCTGCGCGGCTATCTGGGCTTCGACGGTATGGTGGTCAGCGACTATACGGCTATCGACCAGTTGGTTAAGCCCTCGGCTTTCCCTGAGGGTAAAGAATGGTCGCCCATCGAGAAGGCTGCTGCTGCCATCAATGGCGGTTGTGACGTCGACTTCCCCACAGGAGCTAACTACCGTTTCCTGCAAGAAGCTATCGATAGCGGTCTTGTGGCCCAAGAAACGCTGGAACGTGCTGTGAAGGACGTGCTGCGCTATAAGTTCCGTGCCGGACTGTTCGATAGCAACCCCAACCTTTATGCCAAGAGCGACATCCAACTCGATACGCCCGAGGAGCGTCAGACGTCATACGAGATAGCCACCCAGAGCATTGTGCTATTGCAGAATGACAGCAGCATCCTGCCGCTGAAGGGCGAGTCGCTGCGCATCCTGCTGACGGGTCCCAATGCGAATACGATGTGGGCTATGTGTGGCGACTATTCGTTCCCGGCCATGACCTATTTCTGGAAGCGTGTAGAAGAGGACTTGGATCATCCTCACGTGATAACGCTGTTGGAGGGGATGCGTGACAAACTGCCTGAAGGCGATACGCTGTTGTACAGTCGCGGTTGTGACTGGACGGAGGAGATAGAGACGAAGTTCTCACATGCCGGTGACGAACGAGCTTGGGAATATCCCATCTTGCACCGAAAGGTTGATGCAGGAGAGGAAGCCAATAAAGAAGAGGCACTGGCGATGGCTGATTCTGCGGACGTCATCATAGCCGCTGTGGGTGAAAACGTAATGCTGTGTGGCGAGAATCGCGACCGTCAGGGATTGCGACTGCCAGGCAAGCAGGAGGAATATGTAGAAGCGCTATTGGCTACCGGCAAACCCGTCGTGTTGGTGGTGTTCGGAGGTCGCGCACAGGTCATTGCCGGACTTGCCGAACGTTGTGCTGCCGTTATCCAAGCCTGGTACCCTGGTGAGGAAGGCGGTCATGCCGTGGCAGATATCCTCTATGGTAATGTGTCACCCTCAGCAAAGCTTGCCGTCAGCTATCCTAACAAAGAAATCTACACCCCCATTTGCTACAACGATGCTATTGAACCCGACTCGTGCATTCAGTGGCCTTTCGGCTACGGTTTGAGTTACACCACCTTCGAGTATAAGCACATGGCACTGGACGAAGAGGCAAAGACCACCGACGAGTATATCGACCTGTCGTTCGAGGTGAAGAATACGGGTAAGGTTAGCGCTACGGAAATCGCACAATTGTATATCTCGCCAGCTGATAGCACCCAGTCGCTGCGCCCGATTCAGTTGCAGGGCTTTGCCCGTGTGGAGCTCGAACCCCGTCATAGCAAGACCATCAAGGTAAGGCTGTATACCGAGCAGCTAGGATTTTACAGCCATGAGGGTGGCGAACGTTCGTGGAACATCCTGCCTGGCAAGTATGTTGTGAAGATTGGTGCTTCGTCGGCTGACATTCGCTTGGAAGAGACGCTGACGCTAGTTGGTGAGTCTGTCCGTAAACCTTTGAGAGAACACTATTTCTCGGGCATCGAAGTGGTAGACTGAAAAGTTGAGTAGTTAAGGAGTTAAGAAGTGATGAAACAAATATTGAGTGTCATATCCCTATGCTTCTGTGCGGTCACCATGATGGCGCAGACACCCTTTGGCGACGGACAGTTGGCCATACAACCCGTGGCTGATAATGCCGTCCGTATTCAGTATACAGAAGGCACTGTGCAGACAAGCGACCTGCCCGATTGGCTATATGTAAAACACGAAACCGTTGCCGACTGCGATGTGAAGGTAAAGGTCGACGAGAAGAAGCAGCTGCTAACCATCAAGGACCGCAAGGGCAAGACCGTTTTCACGGCTACCCGTCACCAGCTAACGAATGGTGAGGCCACGCTGACGTTTGCTTCTCCCAAGGACGAATGCCTTTTCGGTTTGGGGCAGTTTCAGGACGGCTATGGCAATGTGCGAGGCCTTTCGCGCCGACTGACGCAGGTCAATACGCAGATTTCCATTCCCATGCTTCTTTCAAGCAAGGGTTACGGCATCCTGTGGAATAACTACGGCATGACGGAATACAACCCTTGCGGCCAGAGCGTGTGTCTGACGGTTCGCCCGTCAGCGACCTCCGCTTCCGATGTCGTCGACGTCACCACCACCGAGGGAAACAAGCGTGAGGTGCGCCAGCGTCACATCTTCGAAGCGACCATCGATATTCCTGAAACAGGCGATTATGCCCTGTTATTGGACGTTGGGCAGAAGATGGCCCGTCGCCACAATCTTGCTATTGACGGCCAGAACGTTATCGAGATGCAGAACCTGTGGCTGCCTCCTACGGCCTCGAAGATAGTCCATTTGGAACAAGGCCGGCATACGCTGACAGCCGAACTGACGAAAGACGATAAGCCCGTGCTGTATTACGACCGTGTGCAGGATCAGACAACCTTCCGCTCGCCTGTCGCTACTGCTGTTGATTACACAGTGTTCGTCGGTTCTCCTGACGAAATCATCGCTACCTACCGCGAATTAACAGGCGAATGCCCAGAGATGCCCGGCTGGGCGTTGGGTTATATCCACTGTCGCGAGCGTTTCCATAGTTCACAGGAAATTCTCGAGACTGCCAACCGCTTCCGCAAGGAGAATATGCCGTTGAGCCTGATTGTTCAGGACTGGCAGTATTGGGGAAAATACGGCTGGAATTCTATGAAATTCGACGAGGAATTTTATCCTGACCCCAAGGCGCTTACCGACAGTCTTCACCAGATGGGCATCCGTCTGATGGTTAGTGTGTGGTCGAAGATTGACAAGAACTCTGAGGTTGGTCGTCAGATGGAGCGCGACCAGTATTACATCCCTGGCACCGACTGGATTGATTTCTTCAATCCTCAGGCCGCTGCGTCGTATTGGAAGAACTTCCGCGAACGGTTGGTGCCTCTGGGAATTGATGCATGGTGGCAGGATGCTACCGAGCCCGAGAATGATGACCTTGTAGGTCGTCGTGTCAACAAAGGACGATGGAGTGGGGAACAGGTGCGTAACGTCTATCCCCTGCTTGTCAACAAAACCGTTTACGAAGGTCTTCGCGAGGCTGGTCACGACCCGATGATTCTCACCCGTTGCGGTTTCCCGGGTATTCAGCGTTACGGCTCAGCGCTGTGGAGTGGCGATGTGGGTAACGACTGGGAGACGTTCCGTCGTCAGATTACTGCAGGTTTGGGTGTTCAGGCTGCTGGCATCCCTTGGTGGACCTACGACGCTGGCGGCTTCTTCCGCCCAGGCGACCAGTACACCAATCAGGACTATATCGACCGTATGCTGCGCTGGATAGAACTCAGCGTCTATCTGCCCCTGATGCGCGTTCACGGTTATATGGGCAATACGGAACCTTGGAACTATGGCGCCGAGGCGCAGCAGATTATCACTGAATGTCTGAAGGAGCGCGAACAGCTCCGTCCTTATATCGAGCAGTGTGCCGAGCGTATCGCCAAGGAGGGTTATACGCTGATGCGTCCCTTGGTGTTCGACTTTGCCGACGACGCTGAGGCCTTGCAACAGAAGTACGAATACATGTTCGGTCCTTCGCTGCTCATCAGTCCCGTGACGGAGCCCAATGTCACCGAGTGGCGCACCTATCTGCCTAAGAACAAGGACGGCTGGACCGACTATCGCACGGGTCTTCATTATCGTGGCGGGCAGTATATTACTACCCCCGTCGACAAGGCTCATATCCCCGTCTTCGTCCGCGGTAACGTTCAAACGATAACTCAATAGAAATATCAATAAAATAAAAATCAAGACAATGAAAAAAACGCTAATTACAGCCTGTGCGCTGTTTCTGACTTCTGCGGCGACATTCGCACAGTTGTCAACAAACCCAGACAAGTTCCTGGGTAACATCACCACGAGTTATAATAACGATGTGGATACTCATGGATTTATCTTTTCCGACTATTGGAATCAGATAACTCCCGAGAATTGCACCAAATGGGATGCCATCGAGCCTTCACGCGGCAATTTCACCTTTGGCAATGCTGACAAATCGGCCAACTATGCCGAAAAGCACAACTTCCCGTTTAAGTATCACACGCTCATCTGGGGCGGTCAGTATCCCGGTTGGATGGACAATCTTTCGATACCGGAGCAATACAACGCCATTGTCGAGTATTTCGATGCTGTGAAGGAACACTATCCTGATCTGGAGATAGTCGACGTAGTGAACGAGGCTATTAATGAGCCTAATGCTGTTCATGCCCCTGCGCCATACAGGGCAGCACTGGGTGGCGAAGGACGTACAGGCTACGACTGGATTATCAAAGCCTTCGAATTGGCACACGAACGCTGGCCAAACACCATCCTTATCTATAACGACTACAATACTTTCCAATATAATACCGATCAGTATATCCGACTTGTACAGGCATTGCGCGACGCTGGTGCTCCCGTCGATGCCTACGGTTGTCAAAGTCACGACCTGGGCGGTGTTGACCGTAGCACCTTCGAGGCCGCTATGGCGAAGCTTCAGAACGCGCTGAAGATGCCTATGTACATTACCGAATATGACATTGGCGATTCCAACGACAGCAATCAGAAGTGGAACTATATGCAGCACTTCCCCGTTATGTGGGAAGCCGACTACTGCGCTGGTGTCACCATCTGGGGTTGGATTTACGGAAATACGTGGACTACCGACGGCAATTCCGGCCTGATTCGTGATGGTAAGGAGCGTTCTGCTCTGAAGTGGCTGCGCGAATACATGCAGACCGAGCCTGCCGAGACTGCCAAGAGTCCTTACCCTGAATTCAAGAAGGAGGCCTCCATCTATGTACACCCTGCTGCCATGAAGGTGGCCAAGAAGGACGTGCTGCCCATCAAGGTGCGTGCTACGATGGCAACGAAGACCATTGAGAAGATAGACCTCTATGTCGGTGACGAACTGGTTGCCACTATGACCGAGGAACCCTATATCGCTGAATATGAAGTGGGCTCTTCGACGGGTACAAAGACCGTGAAGGCTGTTGTTACCACTACCGACGGCTCCACTTACGAACGTCTGGCGCGCTTCAACGTTGCGAATGGTTCAAAGCGTGAACCTTATGGCGAGACGGTGCCCGTCCTTCCCGGTGTTGTTCAGGCCGAAGAATACGACAAGGGCATGTCGGGCGTGTCCTACAATAAGGTGCTTCGCGACAACTTCACCACCACCTCACTCAAGGACGGTGCGTGGATGGAATACACGGTGGATGTGGCCGAGGATGGATTCTATATCATGGAAGCCGAGGTGGCCTCCAAGAAGTCTGACGGTTTGCTTCACCTCTCAGAATACGGTTTCGACGACCTTACCTTCTTCACCAATTTCACTGAGGTGCCCAATACCGGCAGCACGACTGAGTTCAAGACCATGCGCTGTCCGCTGATAAAGCCGCTGAGTGCCGGACGTCACATCCTTTGTCTGAATATCGACAAGGGGGGCTTCTACGTCAAGAGCATGAACTTCAAGCTCGCGACGACCTTCGACGTACCGGGTACTGTCGAGGCCGAGGACTACTTCAACGGCAATGCTGACATCGTTCAGACTGCTGACGGCTATGCCTTGGGCAATGTTACTGCTGACACTTGGGCTGAATATCTCGTCGACGTCACCCAGGCAGGCAAGTACTCTTACGAGGCCACTGTCTCGTCGGCTGTTGACGGTTCGAAGTTCTCCATTGTGCTGATAGAGAGCGACGGTACTGAGAAGTCGTTGGCCACCGTCACCGTACCGAATACCGGCAGCAACGACACCTATCAGGTGAAGTCGGGCAAGATTCGCAATACGATTCCGGAAGGTCAGCAACGCCTGCGTGTCAAAGTCACCGCTGGCAATTGCAACATCGACAAACTGAAGCTCATCTGCACCGAGACGGGTATCGACGAGGTAACGCGCGACGACATGGCTGCTGGCGCATCCTACAATCTTGCTGGTCAGCAGGTGGATGCCGGCTACAAGGGTATCATTATCCGCAACGGAAAGAAGATAATTAATAGATAAGTTAATAAGCACTATGAAGAAGATTTTATGTGTTGTCTGTGCGCTGTGCTGTCAGTTGATGGCGCAGGCACAGCCCGCCGGAGGCTTTGGCGGCTTCCAGGCTCCGAAAGTAGACCTTCCCACCTCTCAGGAGTGGAAGGATGTTAATTATGCTGGCGATGACCAGGTCTATCACACCTGCGACATCTACCTGCCCAAGAAGGAGGCAGCCAGCTATCCCGTCGTTATCCACATCTACGGCAGTGCGTGGTTTAACAATAATGGCAAGGGCATGGCCGACCTTGGCACTATCGGCCGTTCGCTGCTCGAAGCCGGCTATGCCGTCGTTTGCCCTAACCACCGCTCCAGTATGGATGCCAAGTGGCCTGCACAGATTCACGACATCCGTGCCGTCATCCGTTTCGTGCGTGGTGAGGCTGCGAAGTATAAGTTCGATACGTCGTTCATCGCCACCAGCGGCTTCTCCAGCGGTGGCCATCTGGCCTCTATCGCCGCTACCACCACTGGCCTGAAGCAGACGAAAGTAGGTACCTACGATATTGACCTCGAAGGCACCATTGGCAATTTCCTCGGCGAGAGCAGCAGTGTCAATGCTGCCTGCGACTGGTCTGGCCCCGTCGACCTCACCAATATGGACTGCGGCGAGGGTATGAAGATGGGCGAAAACAGCCCTGAGGACGTACTGCTCAATTCGAAGCTGGCCAAAGAGCCCGACAAGTATCGCAGTCTCAGTGCCACCTACTATGTCAATAAGAACAATCCTCCCATCATCATCTTCCACGGCGATAAAGACAATGTCGTACCCAACTGTCAGGGCAAAGAGTTCTACGAGCTGCTGAAGGCTGCCGGTGTCAAGACCGAGGCCACTTTCCCTGCTGAGGGCGGCCACGGCGGTCCCCAGATGTACACCGACCAGAACCTCAAGAAGATGGTCTGTTTCCTCGACTGCGTGCGTAAGGGCGAAGGATGCTGTAAGGACAGCATAAAGAAAGACGGTTGCTGCAACAAGGAGGAAGGCTGTTGTGGCAAGCATGATGCCAAGACGCGCATCCTCGAGGACGGCGGTACAGGTGCCTACAAGGCCATTATGAAGGAAGAGCCCACACTGCCCGAGCACACCGTTTTCGTGCCTCAGAACCTCTCTGCCTTCGGTCCCGCCAAGCTGCTGCCCGTGCTCGTCTGGGGCAATGGTGCCTGCGCCAACTCACCCTTTGAGCACATGAATTTCCTTAACGAGATAGCCTCCAACGGCTTCATCGTTCTCGCCACGGGTAACATCCCCATGACCGACGAGTGGTACAAGGGCCCCATGTCGCGTTCTGAGCAGCAGATAGAGTCCATCGACTGGATCATTGCCCAGAATGCCGACCCCAAGTCGCCGTACTATCAGAAGATTGATACCAAGGCTATTTGTGTTGCCGGCATGTCGTGCGGCGGCTTGCAGACGCTCTTCAACTGTGCCGACCCTCGCATAAAAGCGCTCATGATTTGCAATAGCGGACTCTTCAATCAGGAAAACGCCGGACAGGCTGTCGGCGGCATGCCTATGCCCAAGAAGGAGAAGCTCAATGAGATTCATACACCTATTATGTATATGCTCGGCGGTCCTGAGGACATCGCCTATGGCAACGGCATGGACGACTTCAAGCGCATCCAGCACGTTCCCTGTTGCGCCATCAATTTCCCCGTAGGACACGGCGGCACTTACCGCCAACCTCACGGTGGCGAGTTCACCATTCCCGCCCTTGCCTGGCTCCAGTGGCAGCTGCAGGGCAACAAGGATGCCGCTAAGATGTTCATCGGCAAGAACCCTGGGCTCCTCCAGCGCAAGGACTGGACCCTCGAGAGTAACAAACTCTTCCAAAAGCTGAAGTAATATGAAGACCAATACCTTTTTCCTGAGAATGGCAGTTGCCGCTCTGTTGCTGGTAGCTGCTCAGAGTGAAGCACAGGCACAGTTCAATAGTTTGCTGAATCGTGCCAAGTCGAAAGTCACACAGAAGGCCGAGCAGGTAGTGCAGCAAACGGCCGACGAAGTGTTGAACGGCAACGACCAGCCCACGCAGACTACTCCCCAACAGACGCAGCAGACCGAGGTAGACCAGACCACATCTGCCACTGTCAAGGCCGCGCCGGAAGCCACCACCCAGCCTGCAACCACGACGACCACTACCCGTCCGAAAGTGTCTACCGCCCGTCCCGCCCAGCAGGCCAGCCGCAACACGAAGCAGAACCTGTGGTGGGGCGGCAGCATCTTCGGCGAGCTGCGCCCCGACGGCAACGTCATTATCAACGGCTCGTCGCAGGGTAAGATTCAGAATGGCAACATCTGGGTCGGCGGCAGTATAGAAGGCAAGATAGAGAACAATGGCGATATCCGCAAGGGTGGCAGCATTGTTGGCAAAGTCGAGGCCAACGGCAACGTACGCCTCGGTGGTTCCGTCATTGGCAAGATAGAGGACAACGGCAATGTCTGGCGGGGCGGCAGCGTCGTAGGCAAGGTCAACAATATGACTGATAAGCGCAAAATCGCCGTCATCTATTTCTTCGGATTTTACCGCTTCTGAACTAGAAGATTTCAGATATTAGAAGATATATGCAAAAAGAAAACAATGCTCAGGCCAAGGGGCGGGGCATAATGGGAATGGTGAGACGACACCCCGCCACGGTGGCGTGGGTGGCGGCACTGGTGGTAACAGCCGCGGTGCTGCTCGTATGTGAGCGCCACGTCTTGTGGAAAATTCAGGAGCAGAGTCTGTGGCTGGATACGCCGGCATTCTTCAGGGAGATGATGGTGGTGCCGGGCGGCCTGCTGATGTATGTGGGCTGCTTCCTGACGCAATTGCTGTACTGGCCGTGGCTGGGTGTTGCGGTTTTGTGCGTGTGGTGGTTCGGGCTGATGTGTCTGATGCGTCGGACGTTCCGCGTTGGCGAGCCGTGGGCTGCGCTACTGCTGGTGCCGGTGGCGCTGCTGTTGGTGGCGAACACTGACATGGGCTACTGGATATACCCCATCAAGTTGCGGGGCTGGTACTTCGATGCGACGGTGGGCGTGACGGCGACGGTGGCGCTGTTGTGGGCTTTCCGCAGTTTGTCAGAGTCGAGGCTGTGGCGTAGGGTGCTGATGGTGGCTGTGGCGGCGTTGGGCTATCCGCTGCTAGGCAGCTATGCGCTGGCGGCCGTGGTGCTGATGGCGCTGTGGTGCTGGCGGTTGGACGGCGAGAAGTGGCAGTCTGTGGCTGACAGCGTCGTTGCGCTGGTGCTGGTGGCTGCGGTGCCGCTGTTGTGCTATCGTTTTGTGTATTACCAGACGAACATGGTGAACCTGTGGTGGACGGCTCTGCCCACGTTTAAGATACTGGAGGAATATCCCGTGTACTATGTGCCGTATGCATTGCTGGGTGTATGCTTGGTGGCGTTGACGGTCAAAGGTCAAAGGTCAAAGGCTGGAGGTCAAAGGTCGGAGGTCGAAGGTCAAAGGTCATACATCATACCTCTTGCATCAACCGCAGTGGTGCTGCTGCTGACGGTGTATGGCGTGTGGTATGGGTGGATGAAGGACGAGAACTTCCACCGCGAGGTGGCCATGGAGCACTATGTGGAGCAGACGCGCTGGGAGGACGTGCTGGAGGAAGCTGCCAAACAGCAGGATGTTCCGACGCGGGCGGTGGTGGTGATGCGGAATCTGGCACTGTCGCGACTGGGTCGCCAGAGCACGGAGATGTACCGCTACACCAACGGTTCGAAGCAGCCTGCGTCACCGTTCCCCCTGCAGATGTCGATGATAGCGGGCGCCCCGATGTACTACCACTACGGTATGTTGAACGACTGTCACCACATGTGCGTCGAGGCTGGTGTGGAATACGGCTGGCGGGCGCAGCACCTGAAATACATGGCGCGCTGTGGGCTGATGGGCAACGAGGTGAGCGTGATGTACAAATACACGGGGCTGTTGAAGCATACGCTGTTTCACGGCTCGTGGGCTGAACACTTAGAGACGTTGCAGCAGCCCGACAAGAAGGCTGAGGACAAGGAGACGGGGCCCGTTACGCACATGTTGCATTACCCCGACGTGGTGGGTACCGACCATGGCTATGCGGAGAAATACGTGATGAACCACCTGGCCGCGCTGGACGACGCAGATCGGTACTTCCAGGAGCAGTGCCTGTTGGCAACGTTATGGACAAAGAACAGCGACCAGTTCTGGCACCGCTTTGTGAAATACCTGAGTCAGCATCGCGGCGAGACGATTCCCCGCTACTATCAGGAGGCCGCCTATCTGTACATCATGACGCAGGAGGATGCGCCGCTTGACGTGCCTATCGACGAAAGCATCAAGCGGACGTATAAGGAGTTTACCGACCTGTTGCCGCGATACAACGGCATGGATGTGAAGGAGGTGCGCAAGAAGTTGTATCCGCTGTATGGCGATACGTATTTTTTCGAGTATTACATGTTTGACGACATCGTGTACCTGTAAGATGTTTGAAGTTTGAATTTTATGAAAAGACATATATTATTGATGATGGTGGCGGTGGTGATGACCGCCTGTGGAGTGAAGGCTCCGGAGGAATATACGGCGTCGCGCGACATGCCCGACATTTACCCCGACTACAAGGGCGTGACGGTGCCGGTGAACATGGCGCCGCTGACGTTTGAGATGAACAACAGGGCCGACAACATGGTGGCGCGGTTCACCGTGGACGACGAAGAGCTGTTGTTGGAGGGCGCGAAGATAGAACCCAGCGAGGACGAATGGCAGCGGCTGGTGGAGAAAGCCCTGGACAAGAGCATCGCTGTGGAGGTGTACGCCCGCTACGACGGTGAGTGGACGAAGTACAAGCCGTTCGACATCCACGTGTCGAAGGACAGCATCGACCCTTACCTGAGCTACCGCCTGATCTATCCGTCGTACGTCAGCTATGAGGAACTGACCATCAGCCAGCGTTGTCTGGAGAACTACGACGAGAGCGTCATCTACGACAACATCCTGTGTAGCACGGAGGGCGAGAAGGGTGGTCAGTGCATCAACTGCCACAACTACCAGCAGTTTAACCCTGAGCGCATGCAGTTCCACGCTCGTCAGAACATGGGCGGAACGGTCATCGCCTACGACGGCAAGATGCGGAAAATCAATATGCGCAACGACTCCATCCTGTCGGCAGGTGTGTATCCCGCCTGGCACCCGTGGCTGAAACTCATCGTTTATTCCACGAACCTGACGAGTCAGACGTTCCAGGTGACAGACCCGAACAAGATTGAGGTGTTCGACGCCGAGAGCGACATGATAGCCTACGACGTGGAGCGCAATGAGGTGACGAACATCGAGAACGACCCCAACGAGCTGGAGGTATTCCCCTGCTGGGCGCCCGACGGCAAGTCGCTGTATTATTGCAGTGCGCACTTCGAATACGCCGACTCGGCGGATCGCGGAGGGCAAATCATCAGTCGGCGCAGGGAGGTGAAATACAATATCTATAAGAAGTCGTTCGACCCCGAGACGATGACTTTCGGTGAGCGGCGACTGGTGTTTGACGCTGCAGGACTGGGCATGAGTGCCACATTGCCCCGCGTATCGCCCGACGGCCGGTGGCTGGTGTTCACGATGGGAAAATATGGTGTATTCCACATTTGGCACCGCGATGGTGACCTGTGGCTGATGGACCTGAGGACGGGTACGCCGCGCCCGTTGCACGAAATCAATTCGAAGGACACGGAGAGCTACCATTCATGGTCGAGCAACAGCCATTGGCTGGTGTTCAGCAGCCGTCGCTATGACGGTGAGTATACGCGTCCGTTCTTTGCCCATGTTGACGAGAAAGGCAATTGGTCGAAGCCCTTTGAGTTGCCGTGTGCCGACCCGGACTTCCACCGCCAGTTCATGAAGTGCTACAATGTACCGGAATTCATGAAAAATGCGGTGACGATTAAACCTCAGGAGTTTGCTGACGTCTTAAAAGGAGAGGCTGAAGCTGTGAAGTATGTGTCCAGACTGAACCGACACAAGTAAGAAGATGAAAAGATTCGTTGCAATATGTGCACTGATGGTGGGTGGTATGACGATGGTCGTCACTGCCCAAACGGTGCAGTCGCCCAATGGCAAACTGACCGCAAAGATACAGGATAATCAGTTGACTATCAGCTACAACGGCCAGCAGGCACTGCAGATGACCGTGCAGGGTGTCAGCGGACAACCCGTCAAAAGCACGGGAACGGTAAAGGCCGACTACCAGATGCTGACGGGAAAGCGCCGCCATTGTACGAACGTGGCCAACGAATACCAGTTGGGCAACGTGACGCTGCGCATGTACAACGACGGAATAGCTCTCCGCATATCAGTCCTCAGCCCTCAGCCCTCTGACATCGCCTACTGCATTCCTGAGGGAACACGGCGCTGGATGCAGCAGTGGTGTGACTCGTACGAGGGCTTCTTCCCCTGTGACACGACGTATAAAGTGACGCCTGTGCCGTCGTATAGCGGCATCTCGAAATCGGCGGAAGGATGGAACAACCGCTGGGGCTATCCCGCGCTGATAGAGCCTGCCGACGGTGTGTTCGTGCTGATTACGGAGGCGAACATCGAAAAAGGTCATAGCGCGTCGTGCCTCTATAACGATGGCGAAACGTATCGCGTGGTGGAGGCGGAACGCACGGATGTCGCTGGGGAAACCAGCGACCACGCGGCGGCCGGCGGAAATACTCCCAGCGGAACGACCCCCTGGCGCGTAGCCATCATCGGCACGCTGGCTGACGTGGTGGAATCGACGCTGGTGACCGACGTCTCGGAGCCTTGCAAGATTGCCGATACGAGCTGGATTCAGCCCGGCACCGTGTCGTGGATCTATTGGGCCTACAACCACGGCTCGAACGACTATAACATCATCAAGCAATATGTCGACATGGCCGTCACGCTGGGACTGCCCTACGTGCTGATAGATGCCGAGTGGGATCAGATGATGGACGGCAAAACCATCGAGGATGCCCTGAACTATGCCAAGGCGCAGGGCGTGAAGCCGCTCATCTGGTATAATTCCAGCGTGGGGTGGGTCGATGGTGCACCGACGCCCAAGTTCCGTCTGAACAAGCCCGAAGACCGCGAGCGCGAGTTCGCGTGGTGCGAGAAGATGGGTGTTGCTGGTGTGAAGATTGACTTCTTCTCGGGCGACAATCAGAAGAATATGGACTACTGTCAGGACTTGCTGGAGTGTGCCGCACGCCACCATCTGTTGGTCAATTTCCACGGGGCTACCATTCCTCGCGGATGGCAGCGCACGTGGCCGAACCTGATGTCGACGGAGGGTGTCTACGGTGCCGAGTGGTATAACAATGTGCCGACCTTCACCGACAAGGCCGCACGCCACAATGCCACACTGCCGTTTACGCGCAATGTCATTGGTCCGATGGACTATACCCCCTGCACGTTCAGCGATTCGCAGCATCCGCACATCACCACCAACGGTCATGAACTGGCGTTGACGGTGCTCTATGAGAGTGCACTGCAACACTTGGCCGACCGCCCTGAGAGCTACTTGGCACAACCGCAGGCCGTGCAGGACTTCTTCGGCTATCTGCCCACGACGTGGGATGAGACACGACTGGTTTGCGGCTATCCTGGCGAATATGTGGTGATGGCCCGCCGCAGTGGCACGACGTGGTATGTGGCAGGCATCAACGGCAGCGACAAACCGCAGACGTTGAAGTTCTCGCTGGACTTCATCAAAGGCAACCTCGGCGAGATGACGCTGTTTGGCGATAGTGGCAACAAGAAGAATCCGTGGATCATTGTTCCGATGTTCGCGCTGCCTTCGAGTCTTGACCTTGCTCCCCGCGGCGGATTCGTTCTTTGCATAGAGACAACTTAAATGAATAACGATATGAAACGTAACTTATTATCAATGATCATGCTGTGCTGCGTCGGCCTGCAGGTGTCGGCCCAGCAATTACCTTATCAGAATCCCAACCTGAGTGCTAAAGAACGTGCCAAGGACCTATGCAGCCGACTGACGCTGGAGGAAAAGGCCATGCTGATGTTGGACGAGAGTCCGGCCATTCCACGTTTGGGCATCAAGAAATTCTTCTGGTGGAGCGAGGCGCTGCACGGCGCTGCCAATCAGGGCAACGTGACGGTATTCCCGGAGCCTATCGCGATGGCGTCGTCGTTCAATCCCGACCTGCTCTACAAGTGTTTCGACGTAGCTTCGACAGAGTTCCGTGCGCAGTACAACGAGCGTATGCAGCGCGGTTCTGGTGAGGACGAAAAGTTCCACAGCCTCTCGGTGTGGACGCCCAACGTAAACATCTTCCGCGACCCGCGATGGGGCAGGGGACAGGAGACTTACGGCGAGGACCCCTATCTGACGAGTGTCATGGGTGTGCAGGTGGTAAAAGGCTTGCAGGGTCCTGAGACGTCCAAATACCGCAAGCTGTGGGCCTGCGCCAAACACTATGCCGTGCACAGCGGTCCGGAATATACGCGCCACTCGGCTAACTTGACCAATGTGTCGCCGCGCGATATGTGGGAGACCTATATGCCTGCCTTCAAGACCTTGGTGCAGGATGCGAAGGTGCGCGAGGTGATGTGTGCCTATCAGCGTCTGGACGACGACCCCTGCTGTGGCAGTCAGCGGCTGTTGCAGACCATCCTTCGCGACGAGTGGGGCTTCCAGTATTTGGTGGTAAGCGACTGCGGTGCCGTCAGCGATTTCTATGAGTCCCACAAGTCTTCGTCAGACCCTGTTCACGCATCGGCAAAAGCTACCATTGCGGGAACGGACGTGGAATGTGGCTACGGCTATGCCTACAGGAGTATTCCAGAGGCCGTACGGCGCGGTTTTATGACTGAGGCTGAGGTCGATAAGCACGTCATTCGCCTGTTGGAAGGCCGCTTCGACCTGGGCGAAATGGACGATCCTTCATTGGTGGAGTGGTCGAAGATTCCCTATTCGGCCATGTCGACCAAGGAGTCTGCCAACATCTCCCTCAACATGGCACGTCAGAGCATAGTGCTCCTCCAGAATAAGGGCGGCATCCTGCCCCTTAATAAGAATAAGGAGAAGATTGCCGTCATTGGTCCTAATGCTGACAATACGCCCATGATGTGGGGAAACTATAACGGACAGCCCAACCATACCATTACCATCCTTGACGGCATCAAGGCCAAGCAGAAGAAGCTGTTCTATGCTGCCGGCTGCGACCTGACCTACGACAAGGTGATGGAGTGTCTGATGGCCTCGCAGTGCAGCTTCGAGGGCAAGAAAGGTATGAAGGGCACGTTCTGGAACAACCGCAAGATGGAGGGCAAGCCCGTCACGACGCAGTATTACACATCACCGTTGGCTGTCACTACCTTTGGCATGCACAACTTTGCCCCTGGCGTACAGCTTGAGGACTTCTCTGCGAAGTACGAGACCGTCTTCACCCCCAACGAGTCTGGCGAATACGTGGTGAATGTGGATGGTTGCGGCCATTTCGAACTCTATATCGATGGCGTGCAGAAGTTCCGTCACCACATCTGGCGCACCACGCCCAACCGCGTGGCTATCCAGGCTGAAAAGGGAAAGAGCTACAACATCGAGGTACGCTTTGCACACATCCATACCTATAATGCCAATCTGGCCATCAACATCGCTAAGGAACATCCCATTGACTATCAGAAGACCATCGTCCAGCTGAAGGGTATCGACAAAGTCATCTTCGTGGGTGGTATCGCTCCCAGTTTGGAGGGCGAGGAGATGCCGGTGGATATTGACGGTTTCAAGGGTGGCGACCGTACGCACATCGAACTGCCCAAGGTGCAGCGCGAATTCCTGAAGGCGCTGAAGGCTGCTGGCAAGCAGGTCATCTTCGTCAACTGTTCAGGTTCGTGTATCGCCCTGCAGCCAGAGACCGAGACCTGTGAGGCTATCGTACAGGCTTGGTATCCGGGTCAGGAGGGTGGTACGGCTGTTGCCGATGTGCTTTTCGGCGACTATAACCCGTCAGGCAAGCTGCCCATCACGTTCTATAAGAGTTCGTCCCAGTTGCCGGACTATGAGGACTATTCCATGAAGGGCCGCACGTACCGTTACTTCAATGATGCCCTGTATCCCTTCGGCTACGGCCTGTCGTACACCACCTTCGAGGTAGGCGCAGCCAGCAGTACTATTGATGGCGATTTGGTCGCCGTCAACGTTCCCGTCACGAATACTGGTGCGAAGAATGGCACAGAGGTTTTGCAGCTCTATGTCCGCAACCTGCAGGATCCCGATGGGCCGTTGAAGTCGCTCCGTGCTTTCGAGCGTGTCGATGTCAAGGCCGGACAGACTGTCAATGCCAAGCTGACGCTCGACCGCAAAAGTTTTGAGTTCTGGGATGCTGAGACCAACACCATGCGCGTAAAGCCTGGCAAGTACGAGATTCTTGTGGGCACCAGTTCGGCAGACAAAGACCTCAAGCGACTCACTATCGATATCAAGTAAACATTATTTATAAATCCTAAAAATCAACGCAATGAAACAAACATTAAAAACCGCCCTTACCCTCGTGCTGGCAATGACCGCTACGAGTCTGTGGGCACAGTGGGGACAACCCCAAGACCCCAATCCGACAGTGAAACTGAAGGACGCTTACAAGGACTATTTCCTGATTGGTGTAGCCCTCAACCAGCGTAACGTGAGTGACCAAGACCAGATTAACCTGGTAAAGGTTGAATTCAACAGCATTACTGCCGAGAACGACATGAAGCCCGGTGAACTGCATCCCAAGGAGGGTGTATGGAACTTCGAGAAAGCCGACAAGATTGCCAATTTCTGTCGTCAGAACGGCATCAAGCTGCGTGGCCACTGCCTCTGCTGGCATTCACAGTTTGCCGACTGGATGTTCACCGACAAGAAAGGCAAGGAAGTGAAGAAGGAAGTGTTCTACGAGCGTCTGCGCGACCACATCCACACAGTCGTAAACCGCTATAAGGATGTCGTTTACGCATGGGATGTCGTGAACGAAGCTATGGCTGACGACGGCGGTTTTCGTTGGGGACCTAACGGCCCTCAGACACCGAGCCCCTACCGTCAGAGCCGCCACTTCAAGCTCTGCGGCGACGAGTTCATTGCCAAGGCTTTCCAGTTTGCCCGCGAGGCCGATCCTAACGCCCTGTTGTTCTACAACGACTACAGCTGTGTGGACGAAGGCAAGCGCGAGCGTATATATAATATGGTAAAGAAGATGAAGGATGCTGGCGTGCCCATCGATGGTATCGGCATGCAGGGCCACTACAACATCTACTTCCCCACTGAGGAACAGTTCGAAAAGGCCATTCTGCGTTTCAAGGAATTGGTGAACCACATTCACATTACCGAGCTCGACATTCGTATGAATGAAGAGATGGGTGGTCAGCTGCGCTTCTCGCGTGGTGAGAACAAACCTGTACCAACCTATAAGAACACCATGCTCACCGACCAGTACAGCCGCATCTTCAAGATGCTTCGCAAGCATAAGGATGTCATCGACTGTGTGACGTTCTGGAATCTTGGCGACCGCGACTCATGGCTCGGCGTCAACAACCACCCGCTGCCCTTCGACGAGAACTACAAGCCCAAGCAGGCTTACTATGCCATCAAGAACTTCGACCCTGCTCTTGACAAGGCTGTACCCAAGGAAGATTTCGTTCCCAACCCCATGAACCAGCCCGGACAGGAGTATCCTCAGGTCAACAGCGAGGGTTATGCCCGCTTCCGTGTTGAGGCTCCCGATGCTAAGTCGGTCATTGTCAGTCTCGGTCTTGGTGGCCGTGGCGGCACGGTGCTGCGCAAGGACAAGGACGGTGTGTGGGTCGGCACTACCGAGGGTCCGATGGATCCCGGTTTCCACTACTATCACCTGACTATCGATGGTGGTGTGTTCAACGATCCCGGCACCCACAACTACTTCGGCTCCTGCCGTTGGGAGAGTGGTATCGAGATTCCCGCTCCCGATCAGGACTTCTACGCTTGGCGCAAGGACATTCCTCATGGCAACATCCAGCAGGTGAACTTCTGGTCTGAGAGCACCGGCAAGATGCAGACCGCCAACGTCTATCTGCCTCCCACGTATGGTAAGCTCGTCGACAAGAAAGGCCAGCCTGTCAAGGAAGGCAAAGCAGGATTGCTGGAGCGTTATCCTGTTCTGTACCTGCAGCATGGCTGGGGCGAGAATGAGACCAGCTGGCCTGTACAGGGTAAGGCAGGCATCATCATGGACAACCTGATTGCCGAGGGCAAGATCAAGCCCTTCATCGTTGTGATGGCCTATGGTCTGACTAACGACTTCAAGTTCGGCACCATCGGTCAGTTCACCGCCAAGGAGTTCGAGACACTGCTTATTGACGAGCTTATCCCCGTCATCGAAAAGCAGTTCCTGACAAAGGAAGGCAAGTGGAACCGTGCCCTGGCCGGACTCTCCATGGGTGGTATGGAGACGAAGCTCATCACCCTGCGCCGTCCTGAGGTCTTCGGCTACTGGGGACTGCTCAGCGGTGGACAGTATGCTCCAGATGAGATCAAGGATCCGACCGTCGTGAAGTACATCTTCGAGGGCTGTGGTGACAAGGAGAATCCTGCTGGTATCAACAGTAGCGTCGAGTCGCTGAAGGCTGCCGGCTATAATGCCGAGGGTCTCATCTCCGAGGGCACCGCCCACGAGTTCCTTACCTGGCGCCGTTGCCTCCGCCAGATGGCCCAGAGCCTGTTCAAGTAATATCACTTACCTTGTGGGTGTGATATACAATTAGTATAAGGCTTTTCCCATTATACAAAAATTGAGCCCATCGTTTGGTGGGCTCATTTATTCGTACCTTTTTTCTTTGGAGAAGGCACTTTCGCTCGAAAATGAAAAGAAAAACGAGTTTTCCTTTTGCATTTTGCTCGCTTATTCGTACCTTTGCACGAGTTGGAGAATTAAGATGAACGAGACCAGATATTACAAGGTGGCTGGACATGTGTTCGGCGTGACAGGCGAGGCAGAGTGTTTCGCGCTGATGGCTAATTACGAACCGTTTGCGACGCAAGGGGATGGCTCTTTTGTGGCGATGCTGACACTGGAAAGGAAAGCATCGTCCTCCGATGTGGCTTTCTCGGAAGAACTCAGGCAGGAAGACGAGGGTCAGGAGATTATCTGCGGACGGACAGCTGACGGGGAACATGTGTTTGAGTTCCGGTGGCTGAACGAGACGGCAGGGTGGCTGGTGTGCTCGGAGGACTATCGTGAGGGAAGGCTCGTCATGACGGGGAAGTATGAGAAAATGGCCATTGACAACGCGCTGATGGTGCTGTATGCGCTGGCAACGGCGGACAAAGGGACGGTGCTGTTTCATGCGGCGGTGGTCAGCTATGAGGGACGTGGGTATATGTTCCTGGGACGAAGTGGTACGGGCAAGAGTACACACGCCAGGCTGTGGCTGAAATATATCGAAGGGACGGCGCTGGTGAACGACGATAATCCCGTGGTGAGAGACGGGGTGGTGTATGGTTCGCCGTGGAGTGGCAAGACACCCTGTTATCGCAACGTGAGTTATCCGTTGGGTGCTATCGTTTTGCTCAGCCAGGCACCATACAATGAGATACGGCGTCTGATTGGTATCCATGCGTATGTGGCTCTGATAGAAAGCATCAGCGGCAAACGCTGGGATGAGCGTATCGCTGACGGACTGCACCAGACGGAGGATGCGCTGGTCGCGCAGGTGCCTGTGTGGCATCTGGAATGTCTGCCCGACGAGGAGGCCGCAAGACTTTGTCAGTTAAATATTAAGAGGTAAGAATTAAGAGGTGAGAGGTAAGAATTAAGAGTTATGATTACCGATGAGCTGATCATAGAGGAAGCTGTCAGGCTGGTGAAGGAGGGCGTGAGCGTGACGCTGCCAGTGAATGGAAACAGTATGTTGCCGTTTATCATTGGTGGCAAGGAGAGTGTCATCTTGCAGCCGCCAGGATTGGTAACCGTCGGCGATGTGGTGCTGGCGTGGGTAGAAAACCGCCGCTACGTGGTGCATCGGATTATCCGTATCGATGGGGAGAATATCACATTGATGGGTGACGGCAATATAGCGGGTACAGAACATTGTCCCCTCAGCGGCATCAGGGCTAAAGCGACGCATGTGGTGGATGACAAAGGGCGTCGCCGTTATCTCTACACCAAGTGGCGTATGCGAGCTTCGCGACTCTGGCGGATTTTGTGTCCTTTCCGGCGTTATATATTGGCCATTTATAAAAGGGTTTAGAGGTTAGAGAATAGTTGGATAAAAGCAGGGAAAAGGAAATGAATTATGTAGTCTGGCTGTGGCGAAACTCCGTCGGCATCCGTTGGAATACGGCTGTCCGCATTGTTACTGGTGTTGGGCAGGTGGCGCTTGGCTTGCTGATGATATGGATCAGCAAAAGGTTCATTGACGAGACTATCCGCACAGGATCGGCTGACGATGTGCTGACGATGGTACTATGGTTGGTGCTGACCGTCGTGGGCGGTGTGATTCTAAGACAGGTAGGCTTCTGGCTGACGACCTCTGCGAGTGTCAGGCAGATGAACGCCCTGCGTCTGCGTATCTTCAGCAGCCTGTTTCGCAGACAACTTTATAATGGCGAGGAGCTCCATTCGGGTGATGTGACCTCACGACTGGCAAAGGATATTGATCAAGTGAGCAATGTGTGTACTGACACGTTGCCTCAAATGGTCATCACGATGATACAACTCTGTGGCGCATTTTTGTTGATGCAGTGGTTTGATGCACGGTTGGCATGGGCATTGTTGTTGCTGACACCTCTGGCTATCGTCTTCGGCAAACTCGTGGCCAGGCGTCTCCGTCAGATGACCCTCGACATCCGACAGGACGAAAGCCGCATTCAGATGCAGGTGCAGGAGGGTATGGAGCATAATGCCGTATTGCGCTCGTTAGGTTCAGAACAATGGGTGACTGGCAGGCTTGACACCATGCAGCAACGGCTTCACGGGAATATGATGCGACGCATGAGGTTTACCGTCGTCACGCGACTTATCATGGGTTGTGCCTTTGGACTCGGCTATTTGCTGGCATTCGTTTGGGGCGGCATCGGACTGCGCAATGGTACGATTACCTTTGGTGTGATGACCTCCTTCCTGCAACTCGTCGGTATGATACAACACCCCATTCTCCAATTATTGAACATGGTACCTAGCGTGATACACGCCACCGCAAGTATTGACAGGCTCAGTGAATTGGAACAGACAACGAAAGCCACCACTGTTGCACGCAATGGTAATACAAATACTCAAGGCATCAGCTTCAAAGATGTGACTTTCCGCTATGCCAAGGGTGACAGGGTGATACTTTCGCATTTTACGTACGACTTCTCCCCAGGTTCTAAGACCGCCATCATGGGTGAAACGGGTGTTGGTAAAACAACGCTGTTCCGGCTGATTCTCGGTTTCATCGAGCCGACAGAGGGCAAGGTGGAAGTTGGCGGTGAATTGTGTTTCGTGCCCCAGGGAAATACCCTGATGAGCGGCACCATCCGCTATAACCTGCAACTGGCTAAACCCGATGCTACTGAAGACGAAATGCGACAGGTACTGCATACCGCCTGTGCTGATTTTGTCTTTAACCTGTCTGATGGCCTCGATACCGAACTAGGAGAGCGAGCCAGCGGACTCAGCGAAGGACAGGCCCAGCGTATTGCCATTGCTCGCGGGCTGCTCCATAGCGGTGACATCCTCCTGTTAGATGAAATCAGCAGTTCGTTGGACGAACCCACTGAGCAGGAGTTATATCACCGTCTCTTTACAAACTATCCCTCTAAGACTATGATATTCATTACTCATCGTTCCACCGTCAGTGAGTTATGTGACAAGGTGATCAGATTGTAATGATGATATCCCGTGGATTTACAGCTTGGCCAGTTCGAGGACTTTGTCGACTGCGGCACTAAGACCATCGACGCTCTTACCACCAGCTTGGGCGAAATGGGGCTGACCGCCACCGCCACCCTGGATGAGTTTGGCAGCTTCGCGCACCATCTGGCCTGCGTTGAGGTTGTGGTCGCTGACCATGTCGTCGCTCATCATGATAGAGAGCTGGGGCTTGTCGCTGTCGTGAGAACCAATGACGCAGAGCAGTGAGCCATTGACAGCGGCACGAATCTTGAAGGCAAGGTCCTTGGCAGCAGCAGGTTTCATGGGCAACACCGACGTGATGACGGTGACGCCATTGACGGTGCGCGCCTTCTCCAGCAGACGCTTGGCAACCTGCTCGATGGCCTGAGCCTGGAAACCTTCAATCTCCTTCTTCATCGAGTCGTGTTCCTCGATATATTTCTGGATAACGCCCTGGAGGTCCTTGGCGTTGTTGAAGAACGACTTGATGGTCTTCAACATATTCTCCATATCGTAGATCAGATTCTCGCAGTCGCGACCCGTGGTGGCCTCGATACGGCGGATACCAGCGGCAACGCTGCTCTCAGAGAGAATCTTGAAGAAACCGATGCGACCTGTTGATGAGGCGTGGATACCACCACAGAACTCGCACGACGGTCCGAAGCGAACCACACGAACCTTGTCGCCATATTTTTCGCCGAAGAGGGCGATGGCACCGAGCTTCTTGGCCTCGTCGAAGGGAACGTCGCGATGTTCGTCGATGTGGATGTCCTGACGAATCATGTCGTTCACCATGCGCTCTACCTCGCGCAGCTGCTCGTCGCTGACCTTCTCGAAGTGAGAGAAGTCGAAGCGCAGTGTGTCGGGCGAAACGAACGAACCCTTCTGCTCTACGTGGTCGCCCAGCACCTGCTTCAGGGCATAGTCCAGCAGGTGGGTAGCGGTATGATTGGCTGCCGAGGCGTTGCGCTTGTCGGTATCGACGCAGGCCATGAATTCGGCCGTGGGATCCTTCGGCAGTTGCTTGACGATATGTACGCTCTGGTTGTTCTCGCGCTTGGTATCGATGATCTCGACGGTCTCGTTTTCGTTGACGAGCACACCGCAATCGCCAACCTGACCGCCCATCTCGCCATAGAATGGTGTAGCGTCGAGGACAAGCTCGTAGAACTCGTTCTTCTTCTGGGTGACCTTGCGGTAACGCAGGATGTGACAGTTGTATTCGGTGTAGTCGTAGCCAACGAACTGCTGTTCACCAGCCTGAAGCTCCGTCCAGTCGCTGTTTTCGACGGCAGCGGCATTGCGGGCACGCTCCTTCTGCTTCTGCATTTCGACGTTGAACTGCTCCTCGTCAACCGTAAAGCCGTTCTCACGACAGATGAGTTCCGTCAGGTCGAGGGGGAAACCGTAGGTGTCGAACAGGCGGAAAGCCTGAACGCCATCCAACTGGTTCTTGCTCTGAGCCTTGAGGTCTGCCATAGCCTTATCGAGCAGGGAGATACCCTTGTCGAGGGTGCGCAGGAAGCTATCCTCTTCCTCCTTAATCACCTTGGTAATCAATTGCTGCTGAGCCTTCAGCTCGGGGAAGGCATCACCCATTTCATGAACAAGGGTGGGAACGAGCTTATAGAGGAATCCGTCCTTCTGGCCGAGGAACGTGTAGGCATAGCGTACGGCACGACGCAGGATACGACGGATGACGTAACCAGCCTTGGCGTTGCTGGGCAATTGACCGTCAGCAATGGAGAACGAGACGGCACGCAGGTGGTCGGCGCAGACGCGCATAGCGACGTTGATGTCTTCTTGGTTTTTGGCTATTGGCTCTTGGCTGTTAGCTTCTTCCTCGAAGGTGGTATACTTCAGTCCCGTGATGTCCTGCTCGGCCTTGATGATGGGCTGGAACACGTCGGTGTCGTAGTTCGAGTGCTTGCCTTGCATCATGCGAACGAGACGCTCGAATCCCATACCGGTATCGATGACGTTCATCGACAGCTTTTCGAGTGAGCCGTCAGCTTTGCGGTTGAACTGCATGAACACGAGGTTCCAAATCTCGATGACCTGTGGGTCGTCCTGATTGACGAGCTCACGGCCAGTCTTGCCTGAGGCAGCTTTCTGCTCAGGGGTACGAGAGTCAACGTGAATCTCAGAGCAAGGACCACAGGGACCCGTATCGCCCATTTCCCAGAAATTGTCGTGCTTGTTACCATTGATGATATGATCCTCGGGAACGTGCTTGGCCCAATATTTGGCGGCTTCGTCGTCGCGAGGAATGTTTTCTTCGGGCGAACCCTCGAAAACAGTGACGTAGAGGTCAGCGGGATTCAGCTTCAGGACATCCACCAGATACTCCCAAGCCATGTCGATGGCGCCCTCCTTGAAGTAGTCGCCAAACGACCAGTTGCCGAGCATCTCGAACATGGTGTGGTGATAGGTGTCGTGACCGACCTCTTCCAAGTCGTTGTGCTTGCCGCTGACGCGCAGACATTTCTGTGTATCCGCTCGACGGCGCGGTTCAGGGTCGCGCGTACCTAATATTATATCTTTCCACTGGTTCATGCCCGCGTTGGTAAACATCAGCGTGGGGTCGTCCTTGATAACCATCGGTGCAGAAGGCACGATGGCGTGTTGCTTTGACTCGAAAAACTTTTTGAATGAGTCGCGAATCTCGTTGGCTGTCATCATAGATCTATCTTGTATTTACTTTGAAAGCCACCGATTGCTCAGTGGCTTTTCATACCTTGTGATCCGTTTGGGGCTCGAACCCAAGACCCCAACATTAAAAGTGTTGTGCTCTACCAGCTGAGCTAACGGATCTACCTCAATTTGCTTAAAAGCGGCTGCAAAGGTACAACATTTTGTTGAAACAGCCAAATTTATTGAGAGGATTTTTCGTTTTCGAGTGCTTTTTGGTAACAATCGCGGCAAAGTGGCTCGTATTCCTGCGTCTCACCTAAGAGTACACGCTTGTCATTTTTGACTGTACGGTGGCTGACGTAAGCCAGCGAACCGCACTTGACACAGATGGCGTGAACCTTGGTGACGTCGTCGGCAATGGCACACAGGGCAGGCATAGGGCCAAAAGGAACCCCTCGGAAGTCCATGTCGAGTCCTGCAATGATGACGCGAATGCCGCGATTGGCCAGTTGGTTGCAGACGTCAACGAGCCCTTCGTCGAAGAACTGAGCTTCATCGATACCCACAACGTCGATGTCGCTGGAGAGCAGCAGGATGCTTGCAGACGAGTCGAGTGGGGTAGAGGGAATGGTATTGTGGTCGTGACTCACCACCTCTTCGTCGCTATAGCGCGTGTCGATGGCCGGTTTGAATATTTCCACCTTCTGTTTGGCAAACTGCGCACGACGCAAACGACGGATGAGCTCTTCCGTCTTGCCTGAGAACATGGAACCGCACACTACTTCTATTCTGCCTGGGCGGCGTGCTTCACCCGATGTAGGATAAGTAATCATGGTGCAAAGATAATAAAAATTAGGCAAATTAGAAATAAAAACAAAAATATTTTGTACCTTTGCAGCCGAAATGGGCATATTGTATGTTGTACCCACGCCTGTGGGCAATATGGAAGATATGACGCTACGTGCCATTCGCGTGCTGAAAGAAGCCGATGTGGTGCTGGCAGAGGATACGCGGACATCGGGTATTCTACTGAACCATTTTGGTATCAAGCAGCATCTGCTCTCCCACCATAAGTTCAACGAACACGGAACGAGTGCCTCGGTGGTAGAGCGCCTGCAGGCAGGACAGACGGTAGCCCTGGTGAGTGATGCGGGAACTCCAGGCATATCCGACCCGGGTTTCTTTCTGGTACGAGAGGCTGTCCGAGCAGGCATCGAGGTACAGACGTTGCCAGGCGCTACGGCATTTGTCCCAGCACTGGTGTCGAGTGGTCTGCCTTGCGACCGTTTCTGTTTCGAGGGCTTCCTGCCTCAGAAGAAAGGCCGTCAGACGAAGATTCAGAGTCTGGCCGACGAGGAGCGGACAATGGTGTTCTACGAGTCGCCCTATCGTGTGCTGAAGACCTTGCAGCAGTTTGCCGAGGTGTTTGGTGCTGAACGTCAGGTCAGTGTCTGCCGTGAAATCTCGAAGGTTCACGAGGAGAGCGTCCGAGGCACGCTGGCTGAGGCCATTGCGCATTTTACGGAACACGAGCCTCGCGGTGAGTTTGTCATTGTGTTGGCAGGAAAAGAAAAGTGAGAAGTGATCAATTTAATAAAATATTGCAATATGAAAAAAGTATTATTGTTTGTGGTAGGCGTGTTGTCATTGACAGCCTGCAACCAGAAGGGTGGAAATAGCGAATTGATGCTTGCCCAGCAGGCAGACTCGCTGAATCGTATCATTGCCCAGAAGGACAACGAGATTAACGACATGCTGGGTACGATGAACGACATTGAGGAAGGCTTCCGTGCCATCAATGCCGCAGAGGAGCGTGTCAGCGTGGCGCGTCAGGGTGAAGGAGCCAGTGCCAAGGAGCGCATCCAGGAGAATATGACCTTTATCCAGCAGACCATGCAGCAGAACCGTGAGTTGATCAGCAAACTACGCAATCAGTTGCGTCAGAGTTCGGTGAAGGGCGACCAGTTGCGTCGTACACTGGAGAGCCTGACCCAGCAGCTGGAGGAAAAGGATGCTCAGTTGAAGGCTTTGCAGGCAGAGTTGCAGGCTAAGAATATCCAGATTGAGGAACTGACGGAGCAGGTGACAGGCCTGTCGGAGAATGTCAGCAACCTGAAGGAAGAGACCCACGAGAAGTCGCAGACCATTTCTGCACAGGACAAGCAGTTGCATACGGCTTGGTTTGTGTTCGGTACGAAGAAAGAGCTGAAGGAACAGCGCATCATCGAGGACGGTGAGGTGCTCCGCTCGAACTTCAACGAGGACTACTTTACCAAGATTGACATCCGCGTGGACAAGGAAATCAAACTGTACTCACGCTCTGCCAAGCTGTTGACGGACCATCCTGCATCAAGCTACAGGCTGGAACAGGATGCCAACAAGCAGTATGTGCTGCGCATTGAGAACCCCTCGAAGTTCTGGTCGACCAGCAAGTATCTTGTCATCTTGGTGAAGTAATTCCCAAGTCACTAAAAACTGCAAATAAATTTAGTTAAAAGCGCGCTTTTTGTTGCAAAAGTGACAAGAAGAATTGATTTTTTTTCTAAAAAGATGCGTTTTTAATTAAATTTATTTGTTTTTTCGTATTTTTGTATTACCTTTGCACGTTGATTGCTGCATGTTCGCGTGCGCGCATTATTAAATAATGGTGAATCATTAAAAAATTAAATATGTTTATGGGAAAAAAGATTACGCTGATTTTGTTCGGTCTGTTCCTCTATGTAGGTCTGACCTTTGCTCAGAACAAGATTACGGGTACTGTCTTTGAAGACAATGGTGAGCCGTGTATTGGTGCCACTGTGATGATCCAGGGAACCAAACAAGGTACAAAGACCGATTTGGATGGTAACTTTACCATCGCCGTACCTGCTGGCAAGAAGCTTGTGATAAGCTATGTAGGTATGGTTACAGAGACAGTGAAAGCCCAAGATGGAATGAAAATTACTCTTCGCCCCGATGCGCAAACACTGGGCGAGGTTGTTGCCGTGGGTATGATGAAGCAGGATAAGCGCCTGTTTACAGGTGCTACCACGAAAGTGGATGCCGAGAAAGCCAAGCTGGACGGTATTGCTGATATCTCCCGCTCACTGGAAGGCCGTGCTGCCGGTGTGAGTGTGCAGAACGTGTCTGGTACCTTTGGTACTGCACCGAAGATCCGTGTGCGTGGTGCTACGTCTATCTATGGTAGTTCGAAGCCCCTGTGGGTGGTTGACGGTGTGATTATGGAAGATGTGACGGAGGTTGATGCCGATGCTTTGTCGTCAGGTGATGCCGCCACGCTGATTTCCAGTGCCATTGCCGGTTTGAATGCTGACGATATCGAGTCGTTCCAGATTCTGAAGGACGGTTCCGCCACCTCTATCTATGGTGCCCGTGCTATGGCTGGTGTGATTGTCGTTACCACCAAGCGCGGTCATGCGGGTTCTTCGAAGATTAGCTATACCGGTGAGTACACCATGCGTCTGCGCCCCAGCTATTCGCAGTTCAATATCATGAACTCGCAGGAGCAGATGTCTGTCTACCGTGAAATGCAGAACAGCGGTTTCCTGTCGTTCATGAGCAGCTATCGCGCCAGCTCAAGCGGTGTGTTTGGTAAGATGTATCACCTCATCAACGACTACGATCCTGCCACTGGTACTTTCAGGTTGGCTAATACGCAGGAGGCCATGAACGACTACCTGCGTGGGGCTGAGTACTGTAACACCAACTGGTTTGATGAGTTGTTCTCGAACTCTATCCAGCACAACCACTCCATCTCCATGAGTTCTGGTACCGACAAGGCTCAGTATTACACCTCGTTCTCTATCATGAGCGACCCGGGATGGTATGAGCGTGGCAAGGTGTCGCGTTACACCGCCAACATCAACGCCAACTACAACCTGAACAAGCGGGTGTCGTTGAACCTGATTGGTAATGCCAGCTATCGTAAGCAGGAGGCTCCTGGTACGACAGGTCAGGAAACCGACGTTGTGTCTGGTGAGGTAAAGCGCGACTTCGATATCAACCCCTATTCGTATGCGCTGAATACCTCGCGTACGCTGGATCCCGACGAGTTCTACATCCGTAACAACGCTCCGTTCAATATCCACCACGAGTTGGCCACCAACTACATGCAGCTGGATGTTGTCGACATGAAGTTCCAGGGCGAGCTGAAGTACAAGCCCGTGCGTACCGTCGAGTTGAGCGCCATCGGTGCTTACAAGTATTCGACCACCACACAGCAGCACTTCATCAAGGAGACTAGTAACCAGGCTATGGCCTTCCGTATGATGGAGGATGCCACCATGCGTGACTCCAACCCCTGGCTGTATACCGACCCCGATGTCATCAATTCACTGCCTGTCTCCGTACTGCCCGAGGGAGGTTTCCATCGTGAGACCGTCTATAAGATGAACTCTTGGGACTTCCGTGCTACGGCAAGCTACAACGACGTGTTCAACGAAGACCATATCGTCAATGCCTATGGTGGTATGGAAATCAACAGCATCGACCGTGTCGCTACGTCGAACACCAAGGTTGGTGTGCTCTACGACATGGGTCAGTTAGGCAATTATGACTACAAATACTTCAAGCAGGCCAGTGAGGAGAACAATATGTACTACTCGCTGAACAACGGTTACAGCCGCGAGGTATCGTTCTTCGGTACGGCTACCTATTCTTGGAAGCGCCGTTATATCATCAACGGTACTGTCCGCTATGAGGGTAGTAACCGTCTGGGACGTTCTACCAGTGCTCGCTGGCTGCCCACATGGAATGTTTCTGGTGCATGGAATGCTCACGAGGAGCCTTGGTTCTATCGCACCTTCAAGAATACGTTGACGCACGCCACCCTGAAGGCCAGCTACTCGCTGACGGGTGACAAGCCTGCCGTCACCAACTCCATGGTGATTATCCGCGCCTATAACCCCTGGCGCCCCTATTCTAACGACAAGGAGTCTGGACTGGAAATCGGAGACTTCGCCAATCCTGAGTTGACCTACGAGAAGAAGCATGAGTTCAACGTCGGACTGAGCCTCGGTTTCCTTAACAACCGCATCAACTTCGACTTCGACTGGTACACCCGTAACAACTACGACCTGATTGGTCCGAAGCGTACCACAGGTGTCGGTGGTGAAATCGTGAAGTATGCCAACGTAGCCTCGATGAAGTCGCACGGTGAGGAGTTCACCCTCTCAACGCGTAACATCATCACCAAGGACTTTGAATGGACCACCGACTTCATCTATTCTCACACACACTGTGAGGTGACCGACTTCGATTCACGCAACCGCGTCATCGACCTCATCACAGGTAACGGCTTCACCGAGAAGGGCTATCCCTACCGTTCGTTGTTCTCGATGGATTTCCAGGGACTGAACGAGTATGGTCTGCCCACGTTCATCAACGAGAATGGCGAAAAGACCGTGAGCGACATCGATTTCCAGTCCTATGTCACCGATTATCTGAAGTATGAAGGTCCTACCGATCCTACCGTCACTGGTTCGCTCGGCAACGTGTTCCGTTACAAGAACTGGCACCTGAACGTCTTCGTTACCTATGCTTTCGGTAATGTGGTACGTCTCGACCCCTGCTTCGCCGTTTCTTATTCTGACCTGACCGCTATGCCGCGTGAGTTTGCCAACCGCTGGGTTGTTCCCGGTGATGAGGCTCGCACCACGATTCCCGCTATTGCCGACCTGCGCTCAATTCAGAACGATTCGCGCTTAAGCTATGCCTACAATGCCTACAACTACTCTACCGACCGTATTGCCAAGGGTGACTTCATCCGCATGAAGGAAATCTCGTTGGCTTACGACTTCCCCACCAACTGGGTAGGTCACCTCGGTCTGAGCAATATGAGCATGAAGCTGCAGGCTACCAACCTCTTCCTGATCTATGCCGACAAGAAGTTGAACGGTCAGGATCCTGAATTCTTCAACTCTGGTGGTGTGGCAGTGCCTATGGCCCGTCAGTTTACGTTCACCCTGCGCTTGGGAATATAATTCATTGACAGTTGACAATAGATAATTGATAATTATGATGAAGAATAAGATATATCAGATGTTTGCAATGGGATTGGGAGTGTTGGCGCTCTCGTCCTGCAACGACTACCTTGACAAGTTGCCTGATGAGCGTGCTGAGCTCGACTCCGATTTGAAGATTACTCAGCTGCTGGTCTCGGCTTATCCTACGGTAAACAACGTCTTGGTTACCGAGGTACTGTCAGACAATATGGATGACAACGGCCGCCAGTACTCTGCCCCAGTCATCATGGAAGATATTTACCGCTTCGAGGATACCAGTGAGGAAGGAAACGATACACCATATTATATATGGGGTGGCTACTATGAGTCAGTGGCAACCGTCAACGAGGCTATCCAGGGTATCAACAACCTCGGAAATCCTGCTTCACTGCAGGGTACTCTGGCTGAGGCTAAGCTCATCCGTGCCTATAGCATGTTCATGCTGGCCCAGACCTTCTGCATGGCATGGAATCCTGAGAAGGCTGACGAGTATCCCGGTCTGCCTTATCCGCTCGTTCCCGAGCAGGACATCAATACCACCTACGAGCGCGGAACCCTGCGTCAGCTCTATGAGGCTATCGACAAGGATATCGAGGAGGCACTGCCCCACATTGCTGAGGCTGCTGCCGACTACACGATTCCCAAGTACCACTTCAACGTGAAGGCTGCCTATGCCTTTGCCGCACGCTTCAACCTCTACTACATGAAGTACGACAAGGTCATCAAGTACGCTTCCGAGGCGCTGGGCACCGACCCCACCACGGTGATGCGCGACTACGAGCCCTACCGTGCGCTGGGATTCGCCGACTTTGCCAATCGCTGGATTCGCAGTGAGGAACAAGCCAATATCATGATTCAGGCTTCTTACTCTATTGCCCCACGTTACCTGAACAGCTCCTACCGTTTTGCCCACAACTACGATATCACGGCCTACGAGACCTATTGGGTTGACATGCCGTGGGGTAGCGGTTCAAGCAACAATACCATCATCTATGCCAACAAGCTCTATGGCACTAACCAGTGTGTACGCTATCCGAGCTATTACGAGCAGTTCGAATACACCGACAAGGTTGCCGGCATTGGATATGTCCACGCCGTCGACCCTGTATTCACGGGCGACCTGACCATTCTGGAACGTGCCGAGGCATACTGTCTGAGCGGTGACCTCGAGAGTGCCGTCAAGGACATCAACACCTGGATTTTCACCCACTGTAAGGAGGAGGAAGGAAATACCAAGCGTCCGGTGATGACCATCAAGAGCATTACCGCCTACGTCATTGGTACCGACTATGCCAAGCGTACGCCCGACGGCAATCGCGACCGCTCCTTCCGCAAGCACATGCATCCCCAGGGCTTCACGATTGGTGCCGAGGGCAGCGACCAGGAGTGCATGCTTCAGTTCCTGCTCCACATGAAGCGCATCGAGACCGTGTTCCACGGCATCCGTATGCAGGACGTGAAGCGCTATGGCATTGAGTACACACACCCCGTTTCTGGTGAAGACCCGCTGGTATTCATCCGTGGCGACCTGCGTGGTGCTATTCAGATTCCCAACACGGTTATCGCTGCCGGTTTGGAGGGCAATCCCCGTCAGACTCCTGAGGAAATCAAGTCGTTTGTACTGGCTACTGAGGACGAGTATAAGAATCCTGATGAAGATGAAGAATAATACCGAGTGTCAAACCCTATAATGAAGTAAAAGAACTATGAAGATAAAGAGTATTAGTTTATTGTTGCTGTTGGCCGGCCTGATAGCCTTCAGTAGCTGCGACAACGAAGAACTCAACACCACGAGTGTGTTTGACTCTGCGGTCATTCCTACCAAGAACGAGTTTGACGTATGGTTGGACAAGAACTACCGTGAGGTTTACAACATCGACTTCAAGTATCGCTATAGCGACAAGGAAGCCGACCTCAACTACAACGTCGTTCCGGCTGAATACGATAAGTCGAAGGCTTTGGCCATCTTGGTCAAGCACATCTGGCTCGAAGCCTATTCAGAGGCTGTCAGCCCTGAATTCATGAAGACCTACGTGCCACGTATCATCCAGCTGACAGGTTCCTACAAGTGGAACGACAACGGTTCGCAGGTGCTGGGTACGGCCGAAGGTGGTCTGAAGATCATGCTGTACGGTGTCAACGAACTCGACATCGACAATCCGCGTATCAACACCACCAACCCCTATGAGTCCCATGATGTCAAGCCTATCGACATGAACTACTGGTTCTTCCATACCATGCACCACGAGTTCTGCCACATCCTGACGCAGAAGAAGGACTACGACACGTCGTTCCGCACCATCAGTGCTGAAAACTACCACGCTACCGACTGGATCAACCAGGACGATAAGGAAGTGGCCAAGGAAGGTTTCGTAACGGCATACGCTTCCAGTGAGTACAACGAGGACTTTGCCGAAATCTATGCCACCTACGTCACCAATACCCCTGAGGGTTGGGGAAAGATCATCAAGCAGGCAGGCGAAGAGGGTAGTGCTATCATCAACCAGAAACTCGACCTGATGAAGACCTACTTCCTCAACAGCTGGGGCATCGACCTCGACCATCTGCGCGATATTGTGTTGCGCCGCTCTGCCGAGTCTGTTACACTTGATTTACGTACACTTAATTAAATAAGGAGGAATAGAGCATGAAGAAAATATATGTTATCTTAGCAGCCTGCATGGTCGTCTTGGCCTTCAGTGCATGTTCTATGAAAGAGGGTGACACCTTCGACAAGACGGCTTCCGAGCGTTCCGGCGAGGATGTCGCTAACGTCGACAAAGTCATCCGCAGTGCGCCCAATGGTTGGTTGATAGACTATTATGGCGACCTGAACTTTGGCGGTTACAACGTCATGGTGAAGTTCGACGGTGAATTTGCCACCTTCGCCAGCGAGAAGTGGGGTCCCAGCCATGTAGCTGGTATCGGTGCCGACGGCAAGTGTGTTACCACCACCAGCCACTTCAAGATTGAGCAGTCCATGGGTACCGTCATCTCGTTTGATGACTTCAACGAGACCTTCCACTACTACTCCATGCCCGCCAACCCCGACTATACCTACGATATGGACGACGGCTTGTATGGCGACTTCGAGTTCCGTGTGATGAAGGCCACCAACGACTCCATCATCCTGCGTGGTAAGAAGCACAACAACAAGATTGTCATGACCCCCATCCCTGCCGACAAGTCGTGGGAGAGCTACATTACCGAGGCCGACGAGACCGAGAACTACATGATGTCGCGTTCGTACACCCTGGCAGGTCCTGGCTATACCAGCGATACTGAGGTCACCGTCACCAGCAATGGCGGCTACCGTCGCTTCGTCTTCACCTATAAGGACGAGAAGGGCGAGAAGCAGACCGTCACCGCTCCCTATATCGTCAAGGCCGACGGTTACTATTTCTACCGCCCTGTCGAGGTCAACGGTTACGAACTTGACGGTTTGGTGAAAGGCGACACTCAGGAGTACTTCAAGTTCCGCAACAATCCCGACCTCCAGCTCGATACCTATCTGCCCACGCTTGCAGAGAGTATCGTCACTGGCAACTGGTATATGCGTTACGGCAGTGTCGGCGATTATGCCAAGCCCAAGTGGGATGCCATGCTTGAAATCCTGAAGACTGCCGGTAAGGGCGGACAGGAAATCAAGATCTATACCGCCACCATCGGTCTCTCAGGCGACAAACTGTGCAGTAGCATGTCGACCTCTTCCGATGCACCCTACTATGGCTTCAACTACGAGGCAAATGAAGACGGTACGCAGATTAAATTCACCCAGCTGAGCACCGTCAGCAACAAGGCTGGTAAGGATTATTACAAAAAGTACGGTTGGAATGCTGTGCTAGGTTGTGTCTATGGCCACACCTTCACGCTGACTTGCGACAACCAGCGTCGTCCTGTTTGGATCAAGATGACCGATGTCAACGAGCCCACCAACGTCATTACCGTCTATTCCACTCCGTCTTACTTCATGGAGGACCAGAGCTATTATAATGACAATTAATTTATTTTATTCACTAATTCATTAATACGTATTAATTATGAAAAAAACTTTACTTATTGCCGTTGCCGCCATGTTCGTGGCAATGGGCGCAAATGCACAGTTTAAGCGCGTTTCGCAGGCAACGAAGTTCGTTCCTCAGGCAACGAAGGTTGTTCCACAGGCCGCTCCCGTCATGATGAAGCAGGCTCCGATGGACCAGACTGAGCAACTTGTTGCTACTCATGTGAAACCTGTCGCAAACCACAGAGCAGCTGCCGACCTCGAAGGCACTTACATCCTGGATTATGCCAACTGGGATGGCGATTTCACCGCATCTTCTACCTTTACCATCACTGCAGAGACTGGTAAGGCTAAGACCTTTGGTGAAAACGAGGCTGAAGAGGAAATTGAGGTGGAGTTCGATTACAACCTTCGTCTGGACGACTTTACTTATGAGGGTGCTAAGGTTTATGCTTTCTTCGATGAGGAAAACAACACCATCACTATCCCTGTTCAGGCTGCCGGTACCTATTCTCCTTCTTATCCCGACTACCGCACCTGTGGTCTTGTAACAGTAAACGGCGAGCCTTATAACTATGGTTTCGACATCGTTCTCGTAGTAGAGGAGGATGGTACCCTTTACAACTACGATTTCGCTGAAGAGCTGGCTGAGGCTGGCTGGCCCGAGGGTTCTGCACTGACTGGCTTCTGGACCTACATTCCTGATGCTGGCTATCTCACCTATGGTACAACCATGGAATTCTATGTGCCCAATGCAACTATGCGTGACAACGAGGTTCACATCGAGAATGGTAGTTGGGGCAGCTGGACATGGACCTCACGTCCTGTCTTTGTTGAGGACTTCGACACCGAGTATGTTGTCCACAACTTCTTCGGACTCTGCCCCATCAGCATTGCTGTTGATGGCAACAAGGGCGGCATCGCTACTCCCGTACGCGTTGAAGATCACGACTATGCCGACGAGGGCGAGGATCCTAACTATATCCAGATTTGGCAGTGGAATGCAGAACTTGACGACAGAGTTAATCCTGGTTTGATTACCGGTAACATCAGCGAAGAGGATGGCGTGAAGTACATCGAGTTCTACGATACCGAGTATAAGGAGGCATGGACCGATCCCGACGGCACAGAGCACGAGGCTGGCAACTACTACATCGCCGATTACACCAAGTGGTTCATGGTTCACTCTACCTATGGCGACACTGGTGCTTACTGGTGGGGCGAGGCTCGCTATACGAGTATAGCTATTCCTCTCGAGACCACAGGCATCACTGAGCTGAAGAACGACGGCCGCCAGCTGACCACTTCCAAGACCTACAACCTGCTGGGTCAGGAGGTTACTCCCGCTACCAAGGGCCTCGTCATCAAGGATGGCCGTAAGGTTGTGGTTAAGTAAGAATAAAACAATCCAGCTTGAGTTTATCTCAGGCTGGATTTGTTTTGTTACGGAATCAGTACCCTAAAACACTATCGGACCGTGGCCCATACACGACGTGGTCGTAATTAATTAATTTCCGTCGCCGATGTCGCCGTAGTCCGGGTCGGTCGTGCCACCGTCGTTGTTGCCACCGCCCTGGTTGCCACCGTTCTCACCGTTCTGGGTGTTGCCACCCTCGTTCTCGGTGTCTTCGATGTCGCCGCTGTCGCCGGAGGTCACGCGCTTCAGCACGTTGCCGTCCTCGTCCAGACAGGTAATCTGGATGCTGGTGTTCTTCAGCTCGTCCTTCACGTCCGTGTTGGGGGTGAAGATGATGCGGCGCACGCTGATCAGGTTCGTCTTCACGTCCTCCAGCTCA
>JAFSNG010000064.1 GCA_017447515.1 Prevotella sp.
CGAGAATAAATGGCACACCCATTGATGGTGGCAATCAGTGGAGTAAGGGTATAAAAATGATTGAGGTGTATGGCTACTTCAACGTCACCGCCAACGAGGGTGCATCGGGCGAATACTGGGCTACGTTCTATAGCAATGCAATGAATTATCAGGCTCCCGAAGGTACGCAGGTGTTCAAGGTGGCACTCGCTGGCTCGGCGATTACAATGACCGAAATAACGGACCGCATCGTGAAGAGCGGCCAGGGCGTGGTGCTGAAAAAGACTACGTCGGGCAACATCACCATGACCCCGACCAGCTCGAACAGTTCCGACGACTACTCGGGCAACAGCCTGACGGGCACGATGACCAACATCACGAACCCGGGCAATGCCTACGTGCTGAACTATAAGGCAGCAACGGGCGCAGGCTTCTACAAGCTCAGCTCTGGTGGTACCATCGGTGCCAACAAGGCTTACTTGGTGAGCGGTGCGGGTGCTCCCGAGTTCTTCGGCTTCGACGGCAATACGACGAGCATAAACGAGGTAAGAGGTAAGATGGAAGATGTAAGTGGCGAATACTACGACCTGCAGGGTTGCCGCGTCAGCCAGCCCACGAAGGGTCTCTACATCGTGAACGGAAAGAAAGTTGTAATCAAATAAAAAGAGGAGGACACAACTATGATTAAGAAAGAATATATGAAGCCCACGATGCAGGTTGTTGAATTGCAGCACAAGTGTCAGATTTTGGCCGGAAGCGCAGATGCCAACGGCATGAACACCGACCTGCAAGACGATGAGGTAGACGCTGGCTGGTAAATCTGCTCACAGCGTCTCGCTCACGCGGGGACTGTCCCCTTGTGAGATTTAAAGAATAAAACAGGAAACGGAAGTCCAATTGTGCGGCTTCCGTTTTTTCGTCCGAGACCCTCTCTTATCCCCCTGTTTAGGGGGAGGAAGGATAAAAAGGTGGAAAAAATTAAAATCACTTTTACTGAAAATAATCGGGGAAACATTTGGTTTTCTCGAGATTTTTTCGTACCTTTGTAAGGTAGTTCAGAGGTAGTCTAATACCATGACTCACACACAATTAACCCTATTAATAAACAATTAAAAAACACACAGAATTATGAACAAAACATGGAAGACAATCCTTCAGATTGCAGGTTACATTATCAGCGCACTATTAGGTGCCTACGGTGGATCCACGTTGATGTAAGTCACTATGGAAAACACACGCTTTAAAATCTCTCAGTACGCCTGTGCGGTGCTGCTCATCGTGAGCAGCATTGCGCTGGTGGCGTATCAGGTCATCATGATTGACGACGTGTCGAACGGTCTACTGGTCTATGTTGCCCAGGCCTTCCTACTCGTCGCCAGCATCTTCGGCCTCGACTATTATGTTAAACTCATTACACGAAAAATCAATGGAAAACACACAGCTCAATGACATCCTTCTGTCTCAGCATTTTAAGCTGACGGAGTTCCTCAACCTGGGGAAGCACCCCGATAACCTGCCAACGCCGCAGGTGTTGTTTAACCTGAAGTACGGTTGCCAGTATCTACTGGAACCAGCACGGCGCGAGGTGGGAGCCATCATCGTCAACTCGGGCTATCGCAACGAGGCCTACAACCGCGAGGTAGGTGGTGTCCGCAACTCACAGCACCTGCTCGGACAGGCTGCCGACATCCGCCCCAAGGACCCGCAGCAGTTCCAGCGCCTGGTGGACTATCTCCGCACCTGTGACTATACCGACCAGCTGCTGACCGGCCCCGGCTGGCTCCACATCTCGTGGACTCCCTTCACCGCCCCCCGCCACTTCGTCCGCCTCGGGTACTACAAGTGAAAAGGAAGCGGCAAGTAAAAAATCGGGAAAACGTTTGGTTTTCTCGATATTTTTTTGTACCTTTGCAAAGTAGTTAGAGCTACAGAATTATCCCTATTTATTAACATTTCACTAAATATATTATAATTATGAGTACAGGTAATGTTAGGCCGGCTGATATGGAGCGTATCACGACTCCGGCGTTGGCACAGAAGTTTATTGACGAACAGGTGAAGGAGCTGCGCGCTCAGATTGGTGACAAGAAGGTGTTGCTGGCATTGTCGGGTGGTGTTGACTCGTCGGTGGTGGCTGCGCTGCTGATTAAGGCTGTGGGCAAGCAGCTGGTGTCGGTACACGTGAATCATGGTCTGCTGCGCAAGGGTGAGCCCGAGCAGGTGGTGAAGGTGTTCCGCGACGAGCTGAACGCTAATCTGGTGTATGTGGACGCTACGGACCGCTTCCTGGATAAGTTGGCGGGTGTGGCTGACCCCGAGCAGAAGCGCAAGATTATCGGTGCGGAGTTTATCCGCGTGTTTGAGGAGGAGGCCCGCAAGTTGGAGGGTATCAGTTTCCTGGCACAGGGTACAATCTATCCGGACATTGTGGAGTCGGGCCCTGTGAAGTCGCACCACAACGTGGGCGGTCTGCCCGAGGATATGCAGTTTGAGTTGGTGGAACCCATCAAGCTGTTGTTCAAGGACGAGGTTCGCGTAGTGGGTAAGGAGCTGGGACTGCCCGACAATATGGTGTTCCGCCAGCCATTCCCCGGTCCCGGACTGGGTGTCCGTTGCACGGGAGCCATCACGCGCGACCGTCTGGAGGCTCTGCGCGAGAGTGATGCCATCCTGCGTGAGGAGTTTGCCAAGAACGGACTGGAAGGCAAGGTGTGGCAGTACTTCACCATCGTGCCTGACTATAAGTCGACGGGTGTCCGTGACGACAAGCGCAGCTGGGATTGGCCGGTCATCATCCGTGCCGTGAACACGCGCGACGCCATGACGGCTACTATCGAGGAGATTCCCTATGCGCTGCTGCACCATATCACGAAGCGTATCATCACGGAGGTGAAGGGTGTGAACCGTGTATTGTACGACCTGACTCCGAAACCTACGGGTACCATTGAGTGGGAGTAAGTAGGGGTACTCTCGCTCGAAAGAACAAAAAAAACAAGTTTTCTTTGGTTCTTTGCTCGCTTATTCGTATCTTTGCAGGCGATTTTATTAGTTACTCCCCTCGTCGGGGCTTCGTGTAAGCGCTGAGCAGATCGGTAAAAGGACGGCTTTCGGGTAGGGCTGGCATGGTCGGCAAGGGATATGTATAACATTTTAAAAAACAAATTTGCATTATGGCAGAAATGAATTTTGGTGGCGTCATGGAGACTGTGGTCACCAGCAAGGAGTTCTCATTGGAGAAAGCACGTGAAGTATTGAAGGATGAGGTCATCGCCGTCATCGGTTATGGCGTCCAGGGCCCCGGTCAGGCTTGTAACCTGAGGGACAATGGCTTTAACGTCATCGTCGGTCAGCGTCAGGGTAAGACCTACGACAAGGCTGTTGCCGACGGATGGGTGCCAGGCAAGACGCTCTTCAGCATCGAGGAGGCTGCCGAGAAGGGTACTATCCTCTGCATGTTGCTCTCTGACGCTGGTCAGATGCAGCAGTGGCCCACTATCAAGAAATATCTGAAGCCCGGCAAGACGCTGTACTACAGCCACGGCTTCGCTATCAACTGGAGCGACCGCACGGGTGTGGTTCCCCCGAAGGATGTCGACGTCATCATGGTGGCTCCGAAGGGTTCTGGTACCAGCCTCCGCACGATGTTCTGCGAGGGTCGCGGTCTGAACTGTTCGTATGCCATCTATCAGGATGCTACGGGCAAGGCTAAGGAAAAGACGCTGGCTTTCGGTATCGGTATTGGTGCCGGCTACCTGTTTGAAACCACCTTCCAGCGCGAGGCTACCAGCGACTTGACTGGTGAGCGCGGTTCGCTGATGGGTGCCATCCAGGGCCTGTTGCTGGCTCAGTATGAGGTACTGCGCGAGCATGGTCACACGCCTTCTGAGGCTTTCAACGAGACCGTTGAGGAGCTGACGCAGAGCCTCGGCCCGTTGTTCGGTGCCAAGGGTATGGACTGGATGTACGCCAACTGTTCGACCACCGCTCAGCGTGGTGCTTTGGACTGGGCTCCCCGTTTCCACGATGCTATCAAGCCTGTGATGGAGTGGCTGTACTATTCGGTGCAGACCGGTAACGAGGCTCAGATCACCATCGACGCCAACTCGAAGCCCGACTATCGTGCCGGACTGGAGAAGGAGCTGGAGGCTATGCGCAACCAGGAGATGTGGCGCGCCGGTGAGACCGTTCGCAAGCTGCGTCCTGAGTATCAGGAAGACTAAGAGATGTCTGATGTAAGATGTAAGAAGTAAGATTTTGATGAAAGATCTTGAGACTATAACCCGTCTTGTGTGTCAAGTGGCACGCGAGGCGGGTGCTTATATTAATAAGGAACGCGCGAGCTTTTCGGTAGACAAGGTGGAGCGCAAGCACGCCCACGACTATGTGTCGTATGTGGACAAGGGCTCGGAACGGCTCATCGTCGGCAAGCTGCGTGAGATAGTGCCCGAAGCAGGATTCATCACAGAGGAAGGCTCGGCAGGTCATACCGACGAGCAATATGTATGGGTTGTTGATCCATTAGATGGTACCACGAACTTCATACATGGCTTTGCGCCTTATGCCGTCAGCATTGCACTCTGCAAAGGCAGGCAGATTGTTGTTGGCGTAGTTTATGAAATCGTGAGTGACGAATGCTTCTATGCTTGGCAGGGTGGAAAGGCATGGGTGAATGACAAGCCTTTGCATGTTGGCACGAGCGAGATAAACGATGCGCTGCTGTGCTTGCAGTTGCCGTATAACAGCGACGCCTATAAGCCCGTCATCAAGCGGCTGATAGACCGGTTCTATGGCAACGTGGGCAGCATCCGCATGATGGGTTCTGCGGCTATTGCGCTGTGCTATGTGGCTGCGGGGCGTCTTGATGCCTATGCTGAGCGCTATATCGGGCAGTGGGACTACATGGCCGGAGCACTCATTGTGAAGGAGGCAGGGGGAATGGTGACCAACTACGACGGGTCGGACGACTTTACGCAGGGTGACAGCATCGTGGCTACGAACGGCGTGGTACACCAAGCGTTGCTGGATGCCGTCAGAGAGGCGCAAGCAGCTTGTTAGACAATCATGAGAAATCCGTCGTCCTGGCGGATTTTTTCATTTTCCATCAGGACTTTGAGGGCTGCATTGAGCGCTTCCGCAGGTAATTGCAGGCAGTAGAGCTCGGTGATATGGTGACGCTGACGGTCGGAGAGCATGGCGAGAATCTGCTGGTTGGCATCGTGCTGGTCGGCGGGAGTCACCAGCTGGCCTTGCTCACGCAGACAGACATCGCACTGGCCACAATCCTTGTGGGTCTCTTCGCCAAAGTATTCGAGCAGCATTCGACTGCGACAGCGGTCTGTCGCCTGTGCGTAGTTCGACATAGCCTGGATGCGCTTGCGGTATTGTTCCAGACGGTCTTCGTAGATGGCGCGCGGCAGTTGGATGTGTTCCTTGTCCTCGCGACGCTGCAGATAGCGGATGTAGGGTACTTGTTTGCGGGGAATGAAGCTGATGAGATGGCGCAGCGACAGGGCTTTCAGAATGTCGTAGACGACGGGCTGGGGGAGTCCGGCCTGCTGGGCAACGATGCTCTCGTCGATGTAGCCGTAGTCGGCAAAGAGTCCGCCATAGTTGCGTAGCAGGGCAACGATGACGCGTTCCTCGACGGGTGTCACCTGCTCCAGACGGTAGAGCTCGTCGCGACTGACGAGAAAGTGTACGCGTGCTTCGTTGTCGGCCTCCTCGTCGTAGTCGAGATAGCCGGCGCGCATGAGAATCTGCAGGGCGGAATGGACGCGGACGGGGAAATGGTGGAAGCGCAGGCAGAACTCCTCGATGTTGAACTCGCGGTTGACGCCATAGCCGTCGCCGGTAGCAATCTGGTAGTAGTAGGCCAGATGTTCATACACCTCTTTAATATATTCGCGCGGGGGGAAGGTGTCGTCGACGCGCTTCGACAGCTTGCCGTTGTCGCTGCCGTTGAAGAGCAGAATGGCTCGGGCAGGTTGACCGTCGCGTCCGGCACGGCCAGCCTCCTGGAAGTAAGCCTCGAGGGAGTCGGGACTGTCGTAGTGGATGACCAGTCGGACGTCGGGCTTGTCGATGCCCATGCCGAAGGCGTTGGTGGCTACCATGATGCGCGTGCGGTCGTGTTGCCAGTCGCGCTGGCGGCGGTCTTTGTCAGCATGGTCGAGTCCGGCATGATAGAATGTCGCCGAGAGTCCTGCATCGGAGAGATGTTCGGCAATCTCGCGGGCATGACGCCGGCTGCGCACATAGACGATGGCCGAGCCTGGTGTGCCGTCGAGCAGCCGAAGCAGTTCGCCGTATTTGTCGGGGGCGTTCTGGACGAGGTAGGCCAGATTCTTGCGCTCGAAGGACATGCGAAACACGGAAAAGCCGTGTTTCCCCGCGTGGCATCCGGTTTCCCCGGATGCGCTTGTGGATTCGGGGGAACTGAATCCCGCAGACAGTTTTGTGCAGATGTCGTCGATGACTTGTGGTGTGGCGGTAGCGGTAAGAGCCAGCACGGGGACGTCAGGATGGATGTTGCGGATGTTGGCGATTTCGAGATACGACGGTCGGAAGTCATAGCCCCATTGCGAGATGCAGTGTGCCTCGTCAACGGTGATGAAGCTCACCTGCATGTGGCGCAGTTTGGCCTGGAACAGGCTGCTCCCCAGGCGTTCGGGCGAGACATATAGAATCTTGGTATTTCCCAAGATACAGTTCTCCAGCGTGCGCATCACGTCGTCGTGCTGCATGCCGCTATAGATGGCTGCCGCCTGGATATCGAGCTGGCGCAGGTGGTGTACCTGGTCCTTCATGAGCGCAATGAGGGGTGTGATGACGATGCAGACACCCTCCTTGGCCAGTGCCGGCACCTGAAAGGTGATGGACTTCCCACCACCTGTAGGCATCAGTCCCAGCGTGTCGTGACCCGCTCCGATGGACTCAATGATGTCACGCTGGATGCCGCGAAAGTCGTCGTAGCCCCAGTAACGCTTGAGGATCTCCTGATACTTACTCATCCTCCGAGGGACGTATATCCTCTATTTGCAGCTGCACTTCGCCACGCTTGTAGGTATTCTCCTCGATGGTGTACACGATGTCGAACGAGCGTTTCGACTTGATGTAACGTGCCGCTGCCGACTGTCCGAAGGCGATGCCGTTCATGACCACTGCCGACTTGGAATCGACGAGTTCGAGCTTGATATGCTCCTGGTGGCGGCCGACGACTTTCGACGTTCCATAGTCATAGACGTTACGCGTCAGGAACAACGGCTTCTCGTTGGCAGGGCCGTGGGGAGCCAGTTTCTTCAACTCGTTGAGCAGGCGTTTGTTGATTTGGTGGAAGTCCACTTCGGCATCAATGTCCAGTGTCTGTTGCGTCTGCTCGGGCATGATATGGTTGCTGACATACTCCTGGAAACGACGGCGGAACTCGGGGATATTCTCCTGACGAAGCGTCAGACCTACGGCATAGGTGTGGCCGCCGAAGTTTTCGAGCAGGTCGCGACACGACTTGATGGCCTCGTAGATATCGAAACCAGCTACCGAACGTGCAGAACCCGAGGCGATGCCATTGATGATGGTCAGCACGACGGTAGGACGGAAATAGAGTTCCGTCAGTCGTGAGGCTACGATGCCCACCACGCCTTTCTTCCAGTCTTCGTCGTAGAGGACGATGGATTTCTGGTGCTGCTGACTCTCCAAGCGAGCCACAATCTCGTTGGCCTCCTCGGTCATCTGCTTGTCAACGTCACGACGCTGGTCGTTGTATTCGTTGATGCGCGTAGCTTCCATCAAAGCCCGCTTCAGGTCTTTTTCCACCAGCAGGGTGACGGTCTCCGTGCCATTCTGCATACGTCCGGAGGCATTGATGCGCGGACCAATCTTGAACATGATGTCGCTCATGGTCAGTTCACGGCCTGACAGTCCGCAAATGTCGATGATGGCCTTCAGACCTATCGACGGACTTAGATTCAGCTGTTTCAGTCCGTGGAACGCCAGAATGCGGTTCTCGCCATCGATGGGTACCATGTCGGCTGTAATGCTCAGGGCACAGAAGTCGAGCAGGGGGATGAGTCGCGAGAAAGGAATGCCATTATTCTTGGCAAAAGCCTGCATGAGTTTGAATCCTACACCGCATCCCGACAGGTGATGATAGGGGTAGGTAGAATCGGTACGCTTGGGGTTGAGAATGGCCACTGCGGGCGGCAGCACGTCGTCAGGAACGTGATGGTCACAGATGATGAAGTCGATGCCCAACTCCTTCGCATACGCTATTTCATCGATTGCCTTGATACCGCAATCGAGCACGATAATCAGTTTCACACCGTTCTCGGCAGCATAGTCTATTCCTTTCTGGCTCACGCCATATCCCTCCTCATAGCGGTCGGGAATGTAGTATTCCATGTTGGAATAGAATTGCTGCAGGAACTTATACACCAGAGCTACTGCTGTGCATCCGTCTACGTCGTAATCGCCCCAAACCATGATGCGCTCCTTGCGGCCCATAGCATCATTCAGGCGGTCGACGGCCACGTCCATATCGTTCATCAGGAACGGATCTATCAGCTCGTTCAGCATCGGACGGAAGAAGCGCTTGGCAGCACTCTCGGTCTTGATGCCTCGCTGGATGAGCAGATTGGCCATGACAGGACTCATGCCTATCTTCTCGGCCAGTTCCTTAGCCGCTTGCAGTCTTTCGGGTGTAGGTGGTTCGTAATTCCATTTAAACTGCATTTTTGTTGAGTTTATTGGTTTACCACTCTATTGCCCTTATAGCCCCAGCTTCTTGCGAATGTCCTTAGGAATGGCGTTCTTGTTGACGAGAAAGTCCATCGTGTTGGCAGCGATGTAGGTCTTGGTCATATACCAGATGCCCTTGTAGTCGCCGGTCTCGCCCCACGAGTTCTGCACCATATAATATTCCTTGCCGTTCTGGTCCTTGGCCACACCGAAGATGTGCATGCCGTGGTCGTCGGTCAGTTCCCAGTTGTCGAAATGTTCCTGACGCATCTCCTGTGTCGGAATGATTTCAGGAACCGTGCAACCCAGCGAATCGATGATGTCGCGCTTCTTCGTGGTGGTTAGTTTCAGCCATTTGGCCATATCACTACCACGAAGGCTTTGCGTAGCCTTGCTGTCGATGGCATAAGCCAGACCGCTGCGGGTGAAGCCGTCCTCCGAGACATCACCACCCCAGGCGATGGTGTAGCCGTTCATCACGGCATTGTCGATAATCTGCATCATCTCGTCCATCGGTACGTTATACGACAGTGGGAATCGCCAGTTGTCCTGCACCTCTACAGCGAAGCCTGTGTAGAAGGGGTGGTGGGTGTAGCTGGTGATGCTGACGTAGTCGTCGAGGTTGATGCCCAGTGAAGCCATGAAGGTCTTGGGGGTATATTCCTTACCTTCGTAGGTGAACTTCTCAGGACACTTACCCAGATAGGCGTCGAGAATGCCCTGCAGTCCGACTTTCCACTGGTTCGAGATCTTCTTGGCAGTGCTTTTGGCGATAGCTGCCACGTAAGGCTCCAATACTCCGAAGAACTCGTTGAAGTTGTTCAGCGAGTCACCATACAGCGAGCCAGGGAATGGCATCGCTTCAAGCGGACAGATTCCGTGATTCTTCAGCGTTGCCAGCACGTCCTCAGCGCTGCCGCCTTGTGCAAACTGGCAATCGCCATGATAGCGAACCACCTGGATGGCGCGCTCCATGTACGTCTTGTTAGCTACGAAAGCCTCGCAGAGGTCGTACTTCTTGCCCGTCTTCTTCAGGATTTCAGCCTCGAAGAACGACAGGGTAGAGTAGTCCCAACACGTACCGCTGCGGTTCTGATCCTTAATGCGCGTGATGGGGTTCTCCTTGACGACCGTAAACACGGGTTTGTTTTTGTTGACAGAGTCTTTCTTTTCCTCTGCCTGTGCACCGAGGGCAAATAGCGCCAGCAGTGCCAAAGTCATTACTTTTCTCATTACTTGTCTC
>JAFSNG010000065.1 GCA_017447515.1 Prevotella sp.
CATCGGATGGAGCTTTCGAGACTTGCCACAGAAGCGACTGCTCACTTCGGCGGAAGATATTGTGTTCACTGACGTGGACAGTGCTGCCCGAGTGTTGCAACGTGTCGATACGACGATGCTGACGGAAAGCGCACAGATGCGATACAACCTCATGCGGGCATTCATCCATGAGGAGCGGTGGTATCTTAACTATGCCGACACCGTTTCCCACTTGTCGTCGGTCGATTCCACTATCTTGGTTTCCTCACCATCGAGCAAGTCGAAAACCGAGACGTCGCCCGTGTGGAACTTCAAACGCACGACGATAGACAAGGGGACTGACGACAAGACTTTGCTTCCTGACAGCAGTACGCTCATGCGCGTGTATCATTATTATGAACGCGAGAGCCTCGGCGGAACGGCTGACGACAGACAAGCCCTGCAACGCTACGGACGCATCTGCTATGCATTGAGCCGCCACCACAAGGACGAGACCTCGGTCCTGTCTGCCGACAAACTGATACACTTGGCCATCCACTGCGCCGAGGCCAGCGCCGACCACAACTTGGCCTTCCGTGCCTACCGGCTCCTGGGTCAACAATCGAAAGATGTGATGAAACTCTTGTGCTATACGCGAGCCTTGGAACATTACCGACAGACAACCGACCACACGACGTGGTTGCTGACGCTGCTCAACGACTATGGTGCTACCGTTCTACGCTCAGCCCCCTTTGATCTTCACCGTTTCCCCTCATTGGAACGCATCACAACTTTTGCCGCTGACCATCGCAAAGTGTCAGCCAGTATATGCGACACCGTATTCCAGTGCTTAGATTCGCTGTGGGCCTTGCCTGCGCCTGACTTTACATACACCCTATCCGAGAATTATATGTTCGACGGGAAATCACATATTCTGGAAGTCAAGGTGCCAGCCGACTTGTACGACAAGGGGCAAGAGGAGCGAAAGCACAGGCCAGACATCAAGACGGAGTGGCAGAAAGCTGTAAATGCCGTCAAAGCCTCGCAGGAAACACATTTGACTGCTGGCTACGTGATGAAGACGTCCTCCCTACAGCGACGTCTCATGACGGCTACCATCGCCATCCTGCTTTTGGGGCTATTGCTGCTTGCCCTCCTCACTTACCTGTGGCGGAACAAATTGCGACAGCGTCATGAGGCAGAACGCATGGCACATGAACGCGAAACCGAGCAGATGGCCGAACGTCTGAGACAGAAGGACACCGTGATTTCGATGCTGCGAGGACGCATCATGGGCAAGAGCGAAATCGTCGATATGCTGGAGCCGACGGCAGGCAAGCGCACCGTCATCAATGCCCACAACTGGCGTGAGATAGAGATGACCCTTGACACGGCTGATGGCAATTTCGTCAGCCGATTGCGAGCCGCCCACCCGGAGTTCAGCGAGGAGGATATCCGACTGTGCATGTTGGCAAGGCTGAAACTGTCGAACATGGCTCTGTCGGCCATCTACCTCATCTCGGTCTCTGCCGTGCAGCACCGGAAACAGAAGCTGAAAAAGGAAGGGTTTGGCATAACTGACCCCGCCGTGACTCTCGACCAGATCATCGCGGACTTCTAAACCACAATTCTTAGTGAATAACTATTCCCTTCGATGCGGAATCCACCGCATCCTGCTATCGCTGTGCCTTCTGGGGGACATGCAAACGGCCCTCATGGTGGACACACGAACCGACGTGCAGCAATTCATCACGCAGACATGTTCAAATGACGAAGTAGTAATTCTATAAAGCAGAAAGTTAGTAAATAAAAGACCTATAGGCATCTACTCCGTTTCGTCGTGATGATGCGACGGAGTTTTTTCAGAAAACATCAATACCCATATAATAAATATGTATAGAACAATCTCAACCCTCATCCTCGCCTTCGCGACCACGTTGCCAGGGCAGGCGCAAGGCCTTGTATTCGGCACCGTGCAGGACGCATTCCTGAAAACACCGCTGCCAGAGGCAAAGGTATCGCTGCTATTAGCGGCAGACAGTTCAGTAGTTATTGAATCCATACCCGTAACGGCCAAGCGCAGGGACGACGGCACGGTGAGGGAGGCGCAGTTCATGCTACAGCCAGAGAAGAAAACGTGCAAGTATCTGCTACGAGGCAGGCTCGAAGGTTACGAGGACGGCTACTTGCCCTTGACGATAGATGCCAACGAGGGCCGCGCCCTGATGCTCGACGATGCGCTGGAACTGCGCAAGATTCGACAAATGAACATGAACGAGGTGACAGTGACAGCCACGAAAGTGAAGATGTACTACCGGGGCGACACCATTGTCTATGATGCCACGGCATTCAAGCTGCCCGACGGCTCTATGCTTGACGACCTCATCCACCAGATGCCTGGCGTGACCATCGATGAATATGGCCAGATTTTTGTTAATTGCAGGAAGATTGACGAGCTGCAACTCGGCTCGCGTTCTTTCATGCGGGGCAACTCAAAGGTGCTGATGGAGAACCTGCCTTACTACACGGTGAAGGACATCAAGGTGTATGAACAGGATACCGACCTGAACCGTGCGCTGAACGCGCAGGTGGAGAAGAAGAAGTTCGTGATGGACGTGAACCTGAAGCCGGAATACCTAATGGGCTACGTTGCAAACGTGGAGGCGGCGGGCGGCACACAGGAACGCTGGCTGGGACGAGGCTTCCTGCTCGGTTTCACCGAGCACACCCGCTACACGCTCTTAGGCAACTCGAACAACGTGAACGAAAGCCGCCACATAGGAAGCTCCAACCACTGGACACCCGATGCCGTGCCGCAGTCGCTACTGACGACGCACAGCGCTGCCGGCGAGATTGACTATCAGTCGGCCGACAAGAATGTGAAGGAAAACCTTACCGCCGACTTCACCTCCACCCGCGACGAGGGCGAGATGCGGAGGAGCAGCGAGCTGTTCCTACAGGGCAATCCGCTACAGACCACTCACCAGAACTCGTTGTCGAAAGCCCAACGGCTGAAGGTCGGCAACACCTTCAAGTACATCAAGCCCGACGGCTTCAGGTTCAACTCCGATGTCGCGCTCAATTACAGGACTTACAGTGGGAACTCCGCAACGCTGATGGAGCAGTTTGTCGATAGTCTCACGACACGCCAGCGCACTAATGGTTTCAACGACGGGAAGGCATGGAGTGTACACGCCTTTGCCCGTATCGACCCGAAGCTGAAGAACATAGGGAAGATAAGGCAATTCTTCTTTTCCAATCCATCGTTTGACTACTCGTTGGATGAAAACGAGCGTGCACAGCGTTACCGCGTAGAGAACCTTGTCCATCCTTCAATCACCAACCAGTACAATACCACCGACTATTCTCTGAGTAAGATAGCCGTGCATACGCCCATCTGCTATGCTCTCGAAGACAGCAAGAGATGCATACTCTTGGAAGTGGCGCCATCGTACAGTCGCGAAAGGACTCACGACTGGCTCTATCATCCCGACACCCTGCTGCTGGCTTCGCAGATAGACATGCTCAGGGCCACTACCGACCCCACCAACTCCTACGACAGCGAATTGCAGACCTACAAAGCGGGCATCAATCTCCAACTTCGACGTTTTCAGCATTTGCCGGCCTCGAAGATTGTGCCGTTTGAGAGTGATGCTGAGTTTCTGGACTTGTATCTGCACTTCACGCCGATGCACGAACGCCTGAATTACCAGCGCGGACCTCTCGACACACTGGTCACCCGCAACACCTTCCGTTTCTGGCCGGAACTCCGTATCTATCTGTTTGCCAAGAAAGACCGCCATCGCCCCGCACTCATCCGTCTCTACCAAATCGTAAACAACACGCCGCTGGTCAGCCTCCTCAGCTACCGCGACGATGCCAATCCACTTGTTGTCCGTCTTGGCAATCCCAACCTGAAGTCATACACATTGCAATCTACCTTTGAAGCTGAATACAAGGACATACGCAGCGCACAGCACAACTTCTATGTTTCCGGTTTTTATGGCTATTCTCATAATAAAGTGTTGGAGGCTGTCAGCTTCAATCCCGCTACGGGCGTTTACACCTATCGACCCGAAAACGTGCATGGCACCTACGACATCAGGCTGAAAGGCGGTCTGTTCTACACGCTTGACAAAAACAAGTACTGGACGACAGAAGTCAACCTCTATGTGCTCTTCACCCACTGGCTCGACCATATCATGCTGGCAGGGGAGACCGAAAGCCGACTGAATGCAGTCAACAGCCTGACGCAGCATCACAAAGCCTACATACAATATAATAAAGGTGCGCTGAACATTCGCGCCACGGGCGACATCCGCTGGCGGCACTCAGAGGGCAAGATGTACGATTTCGAGACGCTGAACGCCACCGACTTCCAATACGGCCTCTCCGCCCGCTACACCCTGCCGCGCCTGAACACCACGCTGTCAGCTGACGGTAATATGTATTCCCGTCGCGGCTATGGCAGCAGCGAATTGAACACCGACGACTTCGTGCTGAATGCCTCCATCAGCCAGCCGTTCTTCAAGGGCAAGCTCATCGCCCGCATCGAAGCCTTCGACTTGCTCCACCAGCTCAGCAACACGCAGTACAGCGTCAACGCCCAGGGCCGCACCGAGACATGGTACCGCTCCCTCCCGCACTACGTCATGGCGCATTTAGTGTATCACTGGAACCGACAGAGCAGCAAGCGCAAAGCCAATCTTGATTGAGCTTTGCCGAGTCGCGATGGAGGAAGAGCTAAGCTCAATAAGAATCCTAAAAAGAAATGAAAAGACACTTCATCACCATCATCATCGCCCTCGCGCTGACGATAGCAGCGCAAGGGCAAACAGAGACAGTTGACACGGCGCAGTTTGTGGCAGTGTACGACTACGAGTGTAGAACACAGAACGACGAGGCAGCATCCGTCACGGACAGGATGCAGGTCGTGGTACAAGTAGGACGAACAGTAACGAAGTCGATGCCCCGCTCGGTCTATCCTGTGTATGACGACGAATCAAGACCCGATGTGGCAGCAGGATTCCAAGAGGCTCTTATGCACATGCCGACGGTGTGGACGGGCTACCCCAACGGGCAGACCACTGTACGCGAGTTCATCTTCCCGCACGACTATGAGGGCTACGAGCCGACACCCGACATCGCGTGGACGCTCTGTGACGACACGCTGACCGTGAGCGGCTATCTCTGCCAGCAGGCCACGGCGACGCATCGGGGCGTGGAATGGCACGTGTGGTACACTGATGAGATCCCTTCGTCGGCTGGTCCTTGGCGTTTGCGCGGTCTGCCCGGTCTCATCGTCAAGGCGGAGAATCAGGCACATACGTTCTGCCTTGCGGGGCTGCGAATGGAGGCATCACCCATCACAGCCCCAGAGCAAAACCCCGAAGTGCACAGGATGAAGTACGCCAAGCTGTTGAAGCACAAGAATGAGATTTATGGCAACCGCGAATATGCCAAGAAACCCACATACTATGTACCTGACCTCCAGGGCAGCATCACAGATATGAGCGTTCTCAACCGAAACGGACAGCAACTTCTCCTTGCCAATGGCGGCCACCCGCTGCTGACAAAGGCGCATGTATATCAACCGCTGGAGCAGTGAGAGCAAAGCCAAACTTGTTTGAGCTTTGCCGAATTGCGACAGCGGAAGACGAAGTCAACCATTGGAAGTCTGCGAGTAAGTGAGAGCAGAGCGATGCTTGCATCAGCTC
>JAFSNG010000066.1 GCA_017447515.1 Prevotella sp.
GAGGTTCTTACGACCACGGGCAGCCCATTCGTCAACGTGCTCAGCCATAGGTGAGCTCGGGGTGATGGGGTAGATAGCAGCTACCTCCGAGAACATATAGCTCACGTGAGCCGCAGCCTCGTTACCATCACAGGTGATAAATTTCTTTTCTTTAGCCATTTGTTTAGAATGTATTAAATGAATAAAACTGTTTGTTATTTATTTGTTACTAAGTTTACTTTAAAATCGAGTAGGGGAGCGGTGTCCTGCTAATAGAGGAATCCCAGTAGCCATAACGGTATCTGATTTTCACGACCAATCTCAGTGTTAAAGCGCGCGTATATAATATCGTCCGCGTACCTTACTTTATTATAACTATTGGCATCACAGATTCGGAACTTCAATTTTCCGTCGACTATGTAGTAATTATCATGACCATTCTGATTGACTTTATGGTCTTTCCAAAGCGAATTGACAAAGAACGTCTCCATAGCCGTCTGTTTATCAACATGGATAGGGTAGATGGCATACAACAAATTGCTGTTGTGTAGCATGACCTTCGACGGCTTCTTGGGGAAGTCCTCGCCAAGCGGATAAATCATGTTGAGCAGGCGAGCATCGGTCAGATACTTCATGTAGTTCATGATGGTAGCTCGCGAAGTCTCGATGTTTTCGGCCAATTTGCTGACATTAGGAGCCTTAGGACCGCCTTCTGCCAACTGGTAGAACAATTTCTTGATTTTCGTCAGATATTTCAGTTCTATCTGCTTGATGAGCAGAATGTCGACCTCAGTCATCATGTTCATTGTCTTTAGCAGATTCTCGCTGTAGTTGCGATGCTCCTGGAAGAACGGATAAAAACCATGATGGATATAATCCTGAAAATAACGATTCGGCGATACTTTGGGCAGAATCTGCTTGACAATGTGCTCATGGTTGTTAATAATCTCTTCTAGAGAGAAAGGACGGAAATTATTGCCTGTCAACAAGTTAACAAATTCGCGGAAAGAAAAACCGCGAAGGTTGTAAGACTTGACAATGCCGTTCAATTCAGGATTCTCATCCTTCAAGCGCATCACACTGCTACCAGTGAAAACAATCTTCAAATGTGGGTACAGGTCGTAGCACTTTCGCAGTTCTTGCGACCAGTCCGGCTGTTTGAACACCTGGTCAATCAACAGAACACGACCGCCACAACGGCAAAATTCGCCAGCAAAATCGGCAATTCCGCGCCCTTGGAAATAGAAGTTGTTCATGTTGATGTACAGGCATTTCTTGTCCTGTGTGTCGAAATGCTCTTTAGCATATTGCAACAAGAATGTCGTCTTGCCAATGCCGCGCGTTCCTTTAATGCCAATCATGCGATCACTCCAGTCAATTTCGTCCATTAATGAACGGCGAACTGGCGCGTTAACATGATCCACCAAATAACGATGCGTTCTGAAGAAAGCTTCCATTCTTGCCGAGTTTGTTTTAAAACAGCCACAAAGGTACTAAAAAAATTGCAAATTGCAAAGCAGAGATAGCAAAATCTTTATTTTTTACGTTATTTTAGTATTTCAGTCCTCGTTAAAAATTATAGGCATTATGATAAATAGAATATTAAATATACTAAAATTGTATGTGATTTGAAAGAAAATGATTATATTTGCAAACAAAATAAAAAAACGATAAAAACATGATTAAGGATTTTAATTTTTACGCTCCGACACGAATCGTGTTTGGAAAGAGTTCAGAAGAAAAGATTGCAGAGTTGGTCATTGCTAATAACGGTAAGAAAATACTTCTTCATTATGGCGGTGGTTCTGCTGAACGTTCCGGTTTGTTGAATGTTGTCAGAAAGCAGTTGCGCGACGCAGGACTGAATTTTGTGGAATTGGGCGGCGTTGTGCCTAATCCATTGTTATCGAAAGTTCAGGAAGGCATAGAGCTTTGCCGCAAGGAACAAGTAGATTTTATTTTGGCCGTTGGCGGAGGCAGTGTCATTGATTCTTCGAAAGCTATCGGCTATGGCGTGAATTACGCAGGAGATGTCTGGGACTTTTGGGACGGAAAAGCTGTTCCGCAGGAATGTCTTCCTATTGGTGTTGTGCTGACGATTCCGGCTGCTGGCAGCGAAATGTCATCGAGTTGTGTCATTACTAAGGATGAAGGTCTCAACAAAAGAGGTTTCAACTGCGATCTCTGCCGTTGCAAGTTTGCGGTAATGAATCCCGAGCGTACCTATACCCTACCAGTTTATCAGACTGCCGCTGGTGCTACGGACATTATGATGCACACGATGGAGCGTTATTTCTCGAAATATGAGGATATGACATTGACGGATGCTATCAGTGAGGCTTTGTTACGCACCGTCAAAGACGCTGTTTTGGTGGTTTTGGAACATCCCGAGGATTATCGTAACCGTGCACAGATAATGTGGGCAAGTTCGTTGGCACATAACGATTTGACGGAATTGGGCTTAGACAAAGATTTTGCTACTCATAAGATGGAGCACGAACTGAGCGCCCTGTTTGGCGTGACTCATGGTGCAGGACTTGCTGCCATCTGGCCTTCATGGGCAAGATATGTGAAGGACAAGCATTTGAGCCGCTTCGTTCGGTTTGCCGTCAACGTGATGGGCATAGAGAACGACTTCGCACATCCCGATGAAACCGCTGAAAAAGGAATCCGCGCCGTCGAAGAATTCTATCACAAAATTGGTATGCCCATCAATATCCACGAACTCTTAGGACGCGAGATTACTACCGATGAAATCGAGGAAATGGTAAAGAAATGTTCGCGTGGAGGCACGTTGAAATTAGGCTCTATAGAGGTGATAGACGCAGAGGCTATGCGAAAAATCTACCAGATGGCAAAATAGGGGAAGCTCCCCTACTCCACGAATGGTCACTCTTTATAGCGGTCGCCCCAATAGTTAACCATTCGTTCGTATAATTTCTGCTCAGCTGGTGAAAGTTGTCCATGCCAGATGCGTTCGTTCTGCAAGGCGTCTGGCATGTATTGTTGTGGTGTGAAATGTCCGGCGAAATCGTGCGGATATTTATATCCGTCGCTGTAACCCAAGTCTTTCATTAACGTCGTGGGAGCATTGCGCAAATGCAGCGGCACGGGTTGATTGCCTGTCCTGCGTACCAACTCCAACGCCCTGTCAATGCCCAAATACGCTGAATTGCTCTTGGGTGACGTTGCCAGGTAAACAGCACATTCTGCCAAGGGGATTCTTCCTTCGGGCCATCCGATTTTCATGACGGCATCGAAGGCTGCGTTTGCCAACAACAGCGCGTTGGGATTAGCCAGTCCGATGTCCTCGGCGGCGGAAATCACCAGTCTTCGTGCTATGAACTGCGGGTCTTCCCCACCCTCAATCATTCGTGCCATCCAGTAGAGCGCCGCATCCGGATCAGAGCCACGAATGGACTTGATGAAAGCCGAGATGATGTCGTAGTGCATTTCCCCGTCTTTGTCATAAGCCAATGGATTCTGCTGCAAGCAATTTTCCACGAATTCATCGGTAATGACCAATTTTTCGCTAGACGAAGCGTCGGTTACTAACTCTAAGATATTAAGCAACTTACGGGCATCTCCTCCACTATATCTTAAAAGTGCGCCCGTTTCGGCCAATTCTATGTTTCGCTCCTTCAAGTAGATGTCCTTGGTCAAGGCGCGATGGAGCAATTCAAGGAGATCGTCCTTTTCCAACGATTTCAACACGTACAGCTGACAACGCGAGAGCAAAGGCCGGATGACCTCGAACGACGGATTCTCCGTTGTGGCGCCAATCAGCGTTACAATGCCTTTCTCAACAGCTCCGAGCAGTGAGTCCTGCTGCGACTTGGAGAAACGGTGAATCTCGTCTATAAATAAAATAGGTGAAATCTCGTTGAAGAAGCGCCCTTTCTGCGCACGCTCTATCACGTCACGAACGTCCTTCACGCCGCTTGTTACTGCCGACAGCGTGTAGAACGGCACCTCCAACTGGTGGGCAATGATTTGCGCCAGGGTGGTCTTCCCCACCCCGGGCGGTCCCCAAAGGATAAATGACGAGATGCGTCCTGCGTCAATCATTTTGCGCAATACTGCACCTTCGCCAACCAGATGTTTTTGTCCGACATAGTCGTCAAGATTTCTGGGTCTGAGTCTCTCTGCAAGTGGTTCGGCCATAATTTCAGCGCAAAATTACAGTATTTTGAGTAAATAACAAAAAAATCTTGCTAAAAAACTTGTAAATCGGAAATAAAGTATGTACATTTGCAGACAAATACGAAAAAACAAACCGAAAATGAAAGAAATGAAAGAAGCAAAAGCAACAAAAACAGCAAAAGAGGCTAAGGAAGCAAATGTTGCAAAAGTAGCTAAGGAGCCTAAAGAAGCTAAAGCGCCAAAAGAGGTTAAAGAGCCCAAGGAAGCTAAAGTAGCAAAAGTGGCTAAGGAAACCAAAGGGTCTAAAGAACCTAAAGAGACGAGGGATGAAAAGAGCTTAAGTATCAAGACCTTATCGAAGAGTAGTGTATGGGATTTGCAGGAGAACGATGTTTTCCGTCTGTTGGAAACCGTTGAGCGGGATGCCGAGTTGAGGGAAAATTTCCGCCACTATCTTGACATTGTTCGCAGCGCATTCCTCGTTGAGGAATTGAAGGACGATGACAAGCGCGTCAAGCAGAAGTACACCAATCTTGACTACAAGGTGGGCAGCATCAGGACCGGCGAAGAGTCGAAGTTGGTTCTTGCCGTCAAGAAACGCCCAATTCTGCGTGTTACTGACCTGACATACGAGAACATCCGTCACATCTCTGCTGCTAAATTGGTCGAGGTACTTGACCGCAACTTCGGCGGTGGTTGGGATTCGCTGTCACAGTCCATTCAGGACATCATCGAGAGCGGTTTTGACATCTCTACCACTACCCTGCCCAAAGACCGTCTCCACAAGAAAGGCGGCATGTATGAAAAAAAAGTTGCCGACGGTTACGAGGTGCTCGAAGTGGCAAAGGGGTCGTGGGTAGAGGCCATCTTTGCCAAGTTGAAGCCCGAAAGCTACAAACCCCGCATGGTGTTTGACACCCATTCGGAAGAAGGCGACGAAGATGATGAGGATATCGACTTGCCCGAGGACGATTACAACAAGCCCGACGAGGACGATGATGACTTTGGCGAGCCCAACGACGACGACATTACCGAGGACAACTACCGTACAACCTTCGAAATCGAAACGGACGGTGACGAGGATGCCGAGAGTATGTCCGACTTCATCGCTGACGAGTAATCATTCACACATTTCAAACTAAATAACCTAATTTATGAACATTCCAAGTGTATTCTGGCTCGTACCCATTGCCTCCATCGTGGCTTTGGGTATGGCTTGGTTTTTCTTCACCCAGATGATGAAGGAAGACGAGGGAACACCCCGCATGAAGGAGATTGCCCTCTATGTGAGAAAAGGTGCTATGGCTTATCTGTGGCAACAGTACAAGGTCGTTGGCATTGTGTTTGTGGTGCTCTGCGCCCTGTTTGCATTCATGGCTTACGGTCTGAATGTGCAGAATCCGTGGGTGCCGTTTGCCTTCCTGACGGGCGGTTTCTTCTCTGGTCTCGCTGGTTTCTTCGGCATGAAGACGGCTACTTACGCTTCTGCCCGCACGGCTAATGCTGCTCGCCAGAGCCTGAACAGCGGTTTGAAGGTTGCTTTCCGCTCGGGTGCTGTCATGGGTCTGACTGTCGTAGGTCTCGGACTGCTCGACATCGCCATCTGGTTCATTGCGCTGAACAGATTCACTGACGATTCGCTCATCACCATTACCACAACCATGTTGACCTTCGGCATGGGCGCATCGACACAGGCGCTGTTTGCTCGTGTCGGCGGTGGTATCTACACGAAGGCTGCCGACGTGGGTGCAGACATCGTGGGTAAGGTCGAGGCCGACATTCCCGAAGACGACCCGCGCAACCCCGCCACCATTGCCGATAACGTCGGTGATAATGTGGGCGATGTGGCAGGCATGGGTGCCGACCTCTACGAGTCGTATTGCGGTTCGGTGCTGTCGACGGCTGCCCTTGGCGCTGCGGCGTTCTCCGTTGCAGGACTTGAAGTGCAGCTGCGTGCCGTCATTGCGCCGATGCTGATTGCCGCCGTGGGTGTGTTCCTGTCGCTGTTCGGCATCTTCCTCGTTCGCACCAAGGAGGGCGCAACGATGAAGGACCTGCTGCGCTCGCTGTCGCTAGGCACCAATGTCAGTGCTATTCTCATTGCCATTGCCACCTTCGGCATTCTGTATTTCCTCGGTATCGAAAACTGGCTCGGCCTGTCGCTCTCCGTTATCAGCGGTCTGGCTGCAGGTGTCATCATTGGCCAAGCTACCGAGTACTACACTTCTCACTCGTACAAGCCCACCCAGAAGATTTCGGAGGCTGGTCTGACGGGTTCGGCTACCGTTATTATTAAAGGTATAGGCACGGGTATGATTTCAACCTGCATTCCTGTGATTACTATCGGCGTGGCTATCATCCTCAGTTTCGGGTTTGCCAACGGCTTCGACCTGTCGATGTCCAGCGAGAGCTTGGCTCACGGACTTTACGGCATCGGTATCGCTGCAGTGGGAATGCTCTCGACACTGGGTATTACGCTGGCTACTGATGCTTACGGACCGATTGCCGACAATGCCGGTGGTAACGCTGAAATGAGTGAACTCGGTGAAGAGGTGCGTCATCGTACCGACGCGCTCGACGCTCTTGGAAATACCACCGCTGCTACGGGTAAGGGCTTTGCCATCGGTTCCGCTGCACTCACCGCCCTCGCTCTCCTCGCCTCTTATATCGAGGAAATCAAGATTGCGATGGATCGTGCCGGCGTGATGATGGAGAACGTCAAGGGCGAGGCTATCAATGCCGCTCAGGCTACTATTCCCGACTTCATGAACTACTTCCAGGTTAACCTGATGAATCCGAAGGTGCTCGTCGGTGCGTTCATCGGTGCCATGGCGGCATTCCTGTTCTGCGGACTCACGATGGAAGCCGTCGGCCGCGCTGCACAGAAGATGGTGGAAGAGGTTCGCCGTCAGTTCCGCGAGATTCCCGGTATTCTCGAAGGCACAGGCACGCCCGACTACGGCTCCTGCGTAGAGATTTCAACCCGCGCCGCTCAGCACGAGATGATATTCCCGTCGCTCTTGGCCATTGCCATTCCTATCGTCGTAGGTTGCGTTCTTGGCGTTGCTGGCGTCTTGGGGTTGCTTGTCGGCGGACTAGCCGGTGGCTTCACCCTCGCAGTATTCATGGCCAATGCCGGTGGTGCTTGGGACAATGCCAAGAAAATGGTTGAGGAAGGCAACTTCGGCGGCAAGGGCTCGTTTGCCCACAAGGCTACCATCGTTGGCGATACTGTTGGCGATCCGTTCAAGGACACTTCCGGACCATCGCTCTACATCCTCATCAAACTCATGTCGATGGTATCGATTGTGATGGCCGGTTTGACCGTTCTATTCATCTAAATCATCACAATTATCATAATAAAAAGGCTCATTTCTTCGGAATTTGAGCCTTTTTTCATCTTTTAGCGAAAAAAGTCGCAAAAATGTTTGGTGGGTTCGAAGAAAGTTTGTACCTTTGCACCCGCAAAACAGCGAGAGTGCCGTTTGAAGCAACAAAATTTGATGCACCCGTAGCTCAGTTGGTAGAGCACCTGACTCTTAATCAGGGTGTCCAGGGTTCGAGCCCCTGCGGGTGTACAAAACGAGGAGTTAGAGCGAATCTAACTCCTTTTTTTTACAAAAATATAACAGCAATGAAGAAAATCCTATTTACTATCGCATTGTTTCTGTCAGCCGTGGCTGTTCAGGCTCAGAAGACGCCCGAAATGAAGAAAGACGTAGCTGATATCCGTAAACTGTATGCCGAGGCCAAACAGGAAATGGAGGGTCTTGACAAGTTGGAGCGCGAAGGACTGCCGCCCAACAAAACCGTATTCAGCAGCAACTATAACGAGGGGGGAACTGGTCCCACAAAGGAAGTCATCACCTTTTACCATCGTTTGGATTTCGACGAAGAATCGGAGATGGCTTTTCAGCGTCCGTTCTTCATCACACGCAAGTTCAATGTTGCAGCCAGAGAGCATTATCAGGAGTTCTTGTACGACAAGAAAGACAATCTGAAGTTCTTCTACGAAAAGAATCCTGACGGCGAGACCCGATACTACTTCTGCAGAGACGATGTGTATGATATCATCAAGGGCTCAATGAGCATGGATTGCGGCTTTGCTGGTCGACTGAGCATGGAACTGATAAGTGCCTTCGACATCATCAGAAACCGCAATTGGGACTAACCAAAGGCGAAAAACAATAATATTACTTCACTCTCGCCTTCGCGGGCTTGCTCTCGTTCTGCAAGCGGTCGAGGGCGGTGACGACGTAGACGCACGGCAGCTGTTCGGTAGTGGGAACCTCGTAGAACGGATTGGCAGTGACGGCCTTCAGATGGGCACCGTCCAGCGTCTCGGGCTCGCCCTTGTCGAAGCGGTAGACGGCGTAACGCGTGGCCTCGTCCTTCCAGTCTTTACCCTTGGGCGGCAACCACATCAACACGTGTTGCCCGTCGAAATTGAAGTGCTTCAGCTTGCGGACTTTCTTCGGCGCCTTCTTGTCGATCTGTTCCATGACGGGCTGCAAGGCCGGCGTGCGCCAATAGACGTTGCGCAGCGTGGTGCCGTAGTTGCCGACATTATCAACTGCAGCCTTGGCGTACCACAGCACCGTTCCCTTTACGCGTGGCAACTGCTGGTGGAGCGACATCTTCGCCCCCAGTTGGTGGCAGTTCGGATCCTTCGGGTCAGGGTATTTCACGGTGCGCTCGACGTCCTCACCGATATATAAGTCGCTGTTCGTTATATGCTTACTCCACCAATGGATGAGCTCGTCGTAGTCGGCGGCACGATTGCCAATCTCCCAATAAATCTGCGGCACGCAATAGTCCATCCAACCTTTAGCATCCCACAGCAGCACGTCGGCATAGAGGTCGTCATAGTTCTGCAAACCATTAGTGCGGCTGCCGTTGGGGTCGCTCTTCTGGTTACGATAGATGCCGAAGGGCGAGACGCCAACCTTCACCCACGGCTTGGCGTCGTGAACGGTACGATAGAGCTGTTCGATAAACAGGTTGACGTTATAGCGGCGCCAGTCGCCACGGTCGCTGATGCCGTTGTTGTTGGCGCGGAACTGGGCTGCGTCGGGAATCTGAACGCCAGCCACGGGATAGGGATAGAAGTAGTCATCGATGTGCAATCCATCGACGTCATAGCGTGTCACGATGTCGCGGACGACATCGCAGATATAGTCGCGGCAGGCCTGCAGGGCAGGGTTCAACAGCGTCAGACCGTCGTACTGGAACGTCCATTCGGGATGCTGCACAATGACATGGTTGCGAGCATTGCTGTGTGCCGTCTTCGTCTTGGCACGATAGGGGTTAATCCATGCGTGCAGCTCCATGCCGCGCTTGTGGCACTCGTTGACCATCCAAGCCAGCGGGTCCCAATAGGGATAGGGTTTGGCGCCCTGTTCGCCGGTCAGGTAGTAGCTCCATGGCTCGATGTTGCTCTCATAGAGGGCGTCGCACTCGGGCCTCACCTGGAAGATGATGGCGTTGCAGCCGTCTTTCTGCAGCTCGTTCAATTGGTACGTCAGCGTCTTTTTCATCGCCTCGGTACCCATGCCCTTAAACTGTCCGTTCACGCACTGAATCCAGGCGCCGCGGAACTCGCGTTTGTGCTGCGCTGGCAAAACCAGTGCAAGCAACAGCATCAATCCTATCGACAATATTCTTCTCATATTCTTAAACTCCTTGAACTCTTTACTTGTACTTCTTCATTGCGCGATCCATTTCGCGGCGGTCCTCCTTTTCCTTCAGCGTCTGGCGCTTATCGAACTCCTTTTTACCCTTGCACAGAGCGATGTCCATCTTCGCGCGGCCCTTCTCGTCGATGAATACCAACAGCGGCACGATGGTATAACCCGTCTGCTTCGTTGCCGACGCCAGCTTCTGAATCTCGCAGCGCGTCAGCAGCAGCTTCCGGTCGCGCTTCATCTCGTGGTTGTTGTACGACCCGTAGAAGTACGGCGACACATTCATGCCCTTCACCCACAGCTCGCCGTTGATGATGGTGCAATACGTATCCACCAGCGACGCCTTGCCCAGGCGGATGCTCTTGATTTCGGTCCCCGTCAGCACGATGCCGGCCATGTAGGTCTCGATGAAGAAATACTCGAAACCCGCCTTCTTGTTCTTTATGTTCACAGGGCTCTTCTTCCTGATCAGTTCTTCTTCCTTGTTCATGTAATTATTCTATAATTCCATGACTTTTGTCACGACTCGACAAAATTCGAACGAGTTCGATTTTGCACTGGCTGCTCCAAAAGTTCATTGTTCAATTAATGCAAATTGTTCAATATGCTCGTCTATGTAGTGAGCAATATCCGCCGTCCACTGTTCTTCCTCCTCGACGAACGTGTCGTCTAGCTCGTCGAACTCAGGGAACTGCTCGAACAGCGCCATAAACTCATCGTCCGTGCAGTCGTGCTCAATTTGCTCACCATATTTAACATATAAGGTATGCGCACTATAAATCAGTTTCGACAATTCGCGCAACCCCCATAATTTCAACGCTTTGGCCAACGGATTCTTGAAGATAAACGGTCCGTAGCCGTTGTGAATCAGCTGGACGAAACCGCCGTCCATCACCTCCTCGTGCAATACGTCCCAAGCCAGCAGCGTCACCTGGTCGCTGTTCAGCTCAGCCATCGTCTCGGCCGTCAGTTCGCCGCCGATAGCCTCCTTCGTCGCCCGCACGAAACAGCCCACGAACGCGTCCATTCCCTCGCCCGCCGCCTCGCGCAAATCACTGTCCTTTATTCTCACTTCTATCATAATGCCTGCAAAGGTACAAATAAGCGAGCAAAACGCAAAATAAATCACTATATATTTTCGTTTGCGAGCGGTCAGGGTAGGACGAAGCGGAGCGATTCGAGGAACTGGACGAGGAGGATGTAGACGGGCAGCAGCGGCGCACACTGGCGCAGACCGTAGACCAGCGCGCCGTAGATGTCGGCCAGCGACTGGAACGAGCCGGCGACAATGCCGTAAAGAATGGCGGCCATGAGGACACCGAAGGCAGCAAGGGGCACTAGGCTGGCGGAGAACGGCGAGGGCCAGAGCAGTCCGCTGGCGGAGAGCAGCACGGCATGAGGCACGGCGGTGAGCAGCACGACGATGCCGACGTAGACGACGAGGAACGCCGCGGCAATGATGCGGGCACGGCTGGCGCGATAGGTGTTCTCGGTCAGCGCGGCGTGTGGTGAGGCGGTATCGCGCGGACCGCGGCAACGGACGACAGCCCCGTAGGCCATAGCCAGCAGCAGCAGCCAGACGAGCACGGGGCTGGCGACGCTCTCGGCGAAATGGCCCAGGAACCAGCGGATACCCTCCTCGGACAACATGCTGCGTACGCCGCTCAACGGCAGCGCGGCGCTCCACAGCCACGAGCCCAGCATGAGCAGCTGCTGGGCTAGCACCAGCGCAAGGGCAATATGTGGGAGTTTAGTCCGCATCGGGCACAAGATTGTCAATATCGAGGATGCGCAGTTCGAGGGCGCGGACGACGAGGCGCGTGGCATTGACGCTCTCGCCGCCGGGGAACAGTTTCTTCACCAGTTCGTTCTGGCGCTTCTCCAGACTCTTCACGCCGAAGGGCATGCCACGCAGCGTGGTAATCTGCTCCTTGGTATAGCCCAGCGCGAGGTGGCGCAGGAACCGCTCGTCGTACTCGTCGATTTCGTAGTCGATGAGCGCCTCCTGGCTGGCCAGCTGCGATGACACGGCCTGCTTGAAGCGGTCGACGATGCGTTCGAGGATGGGTTCATTGAACACCAGCGCCTTGCCCTCCATGACGGAGCGCACGTCGTGGCGCGTCAGCAGTTCGCCGCTCTTCAGTATGATGCCGTCAGCACCCGCATCAAGCACGTCGACCCACAGTTTCTCGTTGAGTATTTCGCCAGTGAAGATGAGCACCTTCACCTGCGGGTACATCTCCTTGGTCTGGCGACATATCTCGACGCCGACGGTCGTGGAGCCGCCCAACCCGAGGTCGAGCAGCACGAGGTCGGGCTGCTGTTTCTTGATGAGTCGCCAGAACGACAGCTCGTCGTCGGCAGTACCGATGACTTCTGCCTCAGGAATCTCGTTACGAACGATACCTTCCGTGCCTTTGAGTTCGAGGGGCACATCCTCGACGATAATAAGTTTAAACCTGTCCATTGTTGTATGTTGGTAGTGTGATTGTTATTTCTTGCGGTGTGACCGTAATGCCACAGGCACGACGATGGGTAGCGTCGCCGTGGTCGCGAATAATCTGACGGCAACGCAGGTAGTCGATGTCCGACAGCGGCTTTTCGCTTGTGACGGTGAAGACGACATAACGGTCGTCCTGCCGCGTCACCTCGACATGCTGCGGACGGAGGATTTCGGCCAGGTAGCGCAACAGGTTTTCGTTGCCCAGCACAGGCGTATTCCACAGCGTCGTGTGGCTGACGTGAAGTTTGACCTGCTCCACCTGTCGGACGGCCTGCGTGCTGAGCAGCCCGTACAGCTCGCGGTAGTATTGTGTCACCTCGTCCAGCGAGCCGACATCGCCCTTGTCGACGAGCTGTCGAATACGTGAAGGGTAGTACATCGTCTCATGCTTCAGCGCGGAGAGGCAGTTGTCGAGTACGTTGTTGGCCACATGGAGCTTGTTGTCCTCCAGCTCGGCACAGCGCAGCTCGTCGTCGGCCAGTTCGATGTTGTCCAACTGCATGCGCTCGCGGCGGTGGCGGTCGTAGAGACGGTGACGGTAGTACATCATATAGTAGGCTGGCACGATGAGCAACAGGATGACGATGAGCAGTATCATGGCAATGCGTTTGTTGGACTGCGACTGCTGCATGACGCGGCAATAGTCGGCCAGCGTGTTGTCGGCAGAGAGCTCTTTAAAGAGCTGGGTGTACACCTTATTATTATATATATAGAGCGGCCACTCGTGGAGCGCCAATGCGGCGACGGCACTCTCGTTGCGGATATCGAGGATAATCTGGTAATTGACGTCGACGCTGTCGTGGAGCCACTCAATCTCGGCAGGCAGGGACGAGGCATCGGTACCGTCGGCAGTCATGAGCAACAGGCTGTGGGGATGGTGTTGCAAATAGTGGCGGTTCAGTGCCGCGCGGCAGGAGTCGGCAAACAGCAATGTGCGCTCGTACTGTCCGTTGACGTTGCAGAAGTAGGCGGAGTCGGCAAAGACGTGGGCGCTGTCTATGGCTGTTGGTTGTTGGTTGTTAGCTGTTAGCTGTTGGCTGTTAGCTAATTGCGAATAGCCAAAAGCCAATAGCCAAATGCCAATAGCCAGAAGCTTTCCCTTCGGCAGGCGGAAGAAGAAACGCGACCCCCTACCCTGCTCGCTCTCGGCGGACAGCTGGCAGACACTGAAGAGCTGGCTCATCTTGCGGTATTTCTCGATGATACCCTTGCAATTCATCAGTCCGAAGCCGTGTTCGCCAGTCACCTTATGGTCGAAAGCGTGAGCCAGCTGTTCGTCGGTCATGCCACAGCCGGTATCAGCCACGGACAGCTCCACGTAGTCAGCCTGTTCGGTGGCCGAGATGGTGACGCTGCCACCCTTGTCGGTGAACTTGCGGGCGTTGTCGGCCAGCGTGTTGAGCATGAAGAGCGTCAGCACGCGATCAGCCTTGACAATGGCATCGGTGGGTTCGACGCTGAGCGATACGCCTTTCATGTCGAATGCCGAGCGGCTGCGACCCACAATGTCGAACAGCGGTTGCAAGGGGAAGCTCTCGATGTGGAGGTTCAGTTCGCCGCGACGCAGCTGAATCCACGTCGTCAGCAGGTCGTTTTGCTCGTTGATTTTGTCGGTGACCTCACGGATATAGTCGAGGCGTTCGTGGTTTTCTGGATTGTCAGGATTTTCTATAGGTTCTTGAGATTCTAGATGTTTCACTTCGTGGCGAATGCGGTCGATGAGCGGCAGGATGCCCACAACCACCGACACCTTGGCACGCTGATCGAGATTGCGACGCTCGGACTGTTCGACACTCAGCTGTCGCATACGAACTTCTTCGGACTTCTGTTCGAGCACGTCGTCGAGCTCATTACCATCCTTGCTGCGGTGATTGAGGTAGTTGAACAACCAAAGCAGGAACAGTAGTAACACAATAGCGCAAACGACGGCAATGAGCATCCAGTTGAGCTGCTCGGAGGCTTTGTCGTAATGGGCGGCACGCGATTCAAGCTCACGATCCTGACGAGTTTGTTCCTGCAAGTCGAGGTAGAGGTTGCGGTTGTAGTCGCTGGCAGCCTTGTCGTTCAGGGCGGCATAGGCCACACTGAGCTGCTCGCGGATAGAGGCCACAAGGTCAGGGGCTTGATTGATGGTGGTGTCGGAGAGCGCCTTGTTCAGATGTTCAAGCGCCATCTCGTCGTCGCCGATGGCATGATAGCAGGAGGCCAGCGTACGATGGGCACCGGCAATCTGGTAGATGTCGCCATAGTCCTCAAACAACTGCAACGCCTCCTCTGCCAGTTCCAGATCGCCAGTATGGTCGGCCAGTGCCTCCTTGGCCTGCGCCTCGAAATAAGGATAGTCGTGACGCTGGGCAATGGTCAGACAGCGCGTCAGACAATCCATTTCCTCCAGATAGATGTCCTCCTGGCTGCCCTCGGTGATGATGCCACCAGCGCCCATGTTGTATAGGTAATTGAGGAACTGTGCCGTGTCGCGGCGCACCTCATTAGGGTCAATCGCCATCAGGGCGTCGATGGACTGACGTTCGAGGCCTACATAATAATAGTAGGTGGAATTGACGATGCCGAACTCTGTCTCGGCATAGCGCAAGCGTTGTTGCTGGCGAGCGTCGAGTTGGTTGCGTTCTTCGTCGATTCGCTTCATGCAAGTGACCGACCGTTCACGGAAATCGTGGAAGTCCTTGTTACGCGAGCGACGCTGACACAAGCGCATCTGTTGCACATAACACACAAGAAGTTCTATCTGATTATCAGTCAGTTGCGGTATTTCATTCAATATTTGCTCAGCCTGTTGATAATCCATTCTGACCATCTTGACAAAGGCCAGGTTATTCAGTCCTTCGGCAGTACCTTTCGCTGCTGAAGCATAATACTCAACGGAGTCAATATTGCGATAGTGATAGGCATAGGAAAGAGAATTCAGCCTTTCCATCGCCTGCCTATCCGGCGATGAACAAGCTGAAAAAAGGAAAAGACCCAGTACGGCCAGAAGCCATACTGAGTCCTTAAAAGTCATCGTTTTATGCGCGAGCCTTTGCCACATAACCAAGTGCCTCCTTGCACTTGTCGGTTACATACTGCCAGTCGCCAGCCTTCACCTTGTCACTGGGGAACAGCTTCGAGCCCATGCCAACGCAGAACACACCTGCCTTGAACCAGCCCTTCAGGTTCTCCTCCTCGGGAGCAACGCCGCCAGTCACCATGATCTTCGACCAAGGCATGGGAGCTTTCAGACCCTTCACCATGTTCGGACCAACGACATCGCCAGGGAATACCTTCGTCAGGTCGCAACCCAGCTCCTGAGCCTTACCAATCTCAGAAACGGTCATACAGCCAGGGCAGTAAGGAACGAGGCGACGGTTGCAAACGGGAGCAATCTCGGGATTGAACAGCGGACCAACGACGAAGTTGGCACCCAGCTGCAGATAAAGTGCTGCCGTGGGAGCATCAACGACGGAGCCGATACCCAAAGCCAGTTCAGGGCATTCCTTGTCGGCCCACTTGACAAGCTCACCAAAAATCTCGTGAGCGAAATCGCCACGGTTTGTAAACTCGAAAGCACGGACGCCACCCTCATAGCAGGCCTTCACAACGTTCTTGCAAACTTCCAAATCCTTGTGATAGAAAACGGGCACCATACCGGTATCGCCGATTTTCTTCAATACTGCAATCTTATCAAACTTTGCCATAATTACTCTTTATATTCACGCTTCAAATACAGGCGACAATCAAATACTGCAACAAGTTCCCAGCCTTCATAGCCCAGCTTGTTTAACTTCTTCTCGGTTCCTACAATTGAGGAAATCACCTTATATTCAAACTGTTTCATAATCAATTATTAATTGTCAATTAGTTTTAACGCTGAACGCGACCGCTGGCATTACCACCGGCAAGAGATTCAACTTCGTCAACACCTACCAGGTTGAAGTCACCATTGATGGTGTGCTTCAAGGCAGAAGCAGCCACAGCAAACTCAAGAGCCTCGCCCTGAGTCGGCTTGGTGAGCAGACCGTGGATCAGACCACCAGAGAACGAGTCGCCACCACCGACGCGGTCGATGATAGGATTGATCTCGTAACGCTTTGACTGATAGAACTCCTTGCCGTCATAGATCAGCGCCTTCCAGCCGTTGAAGGTTGCGCTGTAGCTCTCACGAAGTGTAGAGACGACATACTTGAAGCCGAACTCAGCCATCATCTGCTTGAAGATGCCCTCGTAACCGGCAGCATCAGTCTTACCACCCTCCACGTCAGCATCGGGCTTGAAGCCGAGGCAGAGCTCAGCATCCTCCTCGTTACCAATGCAAACGTCCACATACTTCATCAGCGGACGCATGATAGAGATAGCCTTTTCGCTGGTCCACAGCTTCTTACGGAAATTCAGGTCGACAGATACCGTCACGCCATGACGCTTGGCAGCCTCACAAGCGAGCTTAGTCAATTCAGCAGCCTTGTCAGAGATAGCTGGCGTGATACCGCTCCAATGGAACCAAGCAGCACCCTCCATGACCTTATCGAAATCGAAATCAGAAGGATTAGCCTCTGCGATAGCACTGTGAGCACGGTCGTAGATCACCTTTGAAGGACGCATCGAGGCACCAGTCTCAGCATAGTACAAACCAACACGCTCGCCACCACGGGCAATGAACTTCGTATTAACGCCATAACGGCGGAGTGCATTGACTGCAATCTGACCAATCTCGTGCTTGGGCAGCTTTGACACAAAGTAAGCCTCGTGACCATAGTTTGCCACGCTGACAGCTACGTTAGCCTCACCACCACCAGGGATGATACGGAATGACTCACTCTGAATGAAACGGTCGTTGCCCATGGGCGACAGGCGGAGCATAATCTCACCTAAAGTTACAATTTTTGCCATTTGTTTTAGTATTACGTTTAATAAATATTTGAAATATTGGTTGCAAATTTACTACATTTTTTCGGAACTTCCAAAATTATAAGCTAAATATTCACTAAAATTCTACGTAAACGTTTTTTATGATACTTTTCTTTTGCCATTTGGCAACAATTTTGTAACTTTGTGCCTCGAATATGCATATTTTTGAATTCACTCAACAGGAAAAAGAAGAAACGCTGGTGCTTTACAATAAGGTGCGCGAGCTTTTGGACGACTCCTTGCAAGAAGGCGACGAGCAGCGTATGCGCCATCATCTGATGCGTGCTATCGAGGAACAGCAGATGCATCGCAACGTTTTCGGGCTGAACCCTGTACTACTCGGTTTCCAGACCGCCCAGCTTGTTGTCGAAGAGATTGGTTTGCGTCGCGATGCCGTCATTGCCATTCTGCTCAGGCCAAGTGTAGAGGAAGGCTATCTGACCATTGACGACGTGCAAGCCGACTTTGGCGAGTCCGTTGCCCGCATCCTACGCGGTCTGCAACGCATCCAGCAGCTCTACAAGAAGAATCCCGTCATCGAAACCGAGAACTTCCGTAACTTGCTACTCTCGTTTGCTGAAGACATGCGCGTCATTCTAATTATGATTGCCGATCGCGTGAACCTCATGCGACAGATTCGTGACACCGAACAGTTAGAGGCCAAGAATAAGGTCAGCGAGGAGGCGGCTTACCTGTACGCTCCCCTCGCCCACAAATTAGGTCTCTACAAATTGAAGTCGGAACTGGAGGACCTGTCGCTGAAATATATGGAGCACGACGCTTACTACCATATCAAGGATAAGTTAAGCGAGACGAAGAAAAGTCGTGATGCCTATATCGAGCGGTTTATCCAACCTATCGAACAACGACTGACGGAGGCTGGACTAACCTTTCACATCAAAGGACGAACGAAGTCGATACACTCTATTTGGCAGAAGATGCAGAAGCAAAAGTGTCCCTTCGAGGGTGTCTACGACCTCTTCGCCATCCGCATCATATTGGATACGCCCGTCGAGAAAGAAAAGATGCAATGTTGGCAGACGTTTGCCATTATTACCTCCATGTACCAACCTAATCCAAAACGTTTACGAGATTGGATAAGTGTTCCGAAATCAAATGGTTACGAAAGTCTGCATATCACCGTATTAGGTCCTGAGCAGAAATGGGTGGAGGTGCAGATCCGTACCGAACGCATGGACGAAGTGGCTGAACGCGGTGTTGCTGCTCACTGGCGATATAAAGGTGTCAGAAGCGAGTCCGGTCTGGACGAATGGCTCACCAATATCCGTTCGATGTTGGAGACCAGCGACGGCATGGAGGCGATGGATCAGTTCAAGATGGACCTCTACGAAGACGAGGTATTTGTGTTCACCCCCAAGGGCGACCTCTATAAGTTCCCCAAGGGCGCTACTGTACTCGACTTCGCCTACCACATCCATTCGAAAATAGGTAATTCCTGCACGGGCGCACGCATCAATGGAAAAGTAGTATCTCTCCGCCAGCAACTGCAAAGCGGTGATCAGGTGGAAATCATGACGTCGTCTAACCAGAAGCCCAAGCAGGACTGGCTGAATATCGTCAAGACATCGAGAGCGAAATCGAAAATCCGTCTTGCCCTGAAAGAAACGCAAGTCAAAGAGGGACTTTTTGCCAAGGAAACACTTGAGCGGAAGTTCAAGAATCGCAAGATAGAACTGGACGAGAGCATTATGCAGCTTCTCATCCGTAAGTTGGGATTCAAAGAGGTCAGTGACTTCTACCGTCAGGTTGCCAATGGTGAACTGGATGTCAATCACGTTATCGACCGTTATGTCGAACTACAGCAAGGCGAGCAGCCCGTCACAGGCAATAATGTTGCTGAGAGTGCTGCCAATTTCGTACTCGACGAGTCGCGCCTCGGACATAGCCACACACAGGACGACGTGCTGGTTATCGACAAGGACCTGAAGGGACTTGACTACCAACTGGCACGCTGTTGCCAACCTATATACGGCGATTCTGTGTTCGGTTTCGTTACCATCAACGGAGGCATCAAGATTCATCGCACCGATTGTCCGAACGCCCCCGAATTGCGCAAGCGTTTCGGCTATCGCATCGTCAAAGCGAAATGGAGCGGCAAAGGTTCGTCGCAATACACAATCACCCTGCGTGTAATCGGCAACGACGACATCGGTATCGTGAACAATCTGACCAGCATCATCTCGAAAGAAGAAAAGCTGGTACTGCGTTCCATCAACATCGACTCACACGACGGTCTGTTCAGCGGCAACCTTACGCTCATGATTGATGACAATACGCAATTGGAAGCTCTCTTGAAAAAGCTCCGCACGGTGAAAGGCGTCAAACAGATCAACAGAATATAATAAAAGCATGAAGAGATATATAATAATAGGTATAACGCTGTGCTGTTGCATATTGCTCTTCGCCCAGGACCGAAAGCCCTGGCCACTCAGGGTACTGAACAGCGTCAAAACCTATATTGACTCTTCAGCTGTCAGAGGCATTGACCACAACTACATCCAAATTCCCAAGAAGCCTTGGGCCGTGATGCTGAAATACAGAGCCAACGACATGGATTTGCGTTCGACATCGACAATAAGCCACGAAATGCTGGCAGAGAAAAACATCGACGGAGAATTTAACTGGGAGACAGCGTTCAAGCCACGTAGCGAGTCGTATTTAGGAGGTTGGATTGGTTATCGAGGATACGGCCTGGGATATAGTTTTTCGCTACACCGAACGAACGGACGAAACTTTTCCATCGGTGCCACAGGTGCCAACTATGGCGTCAACCTGCGCATGCGTCGTTTTTTTACCAGAAACCTCGAGGCCCATATGTGGGGATATGAAAATGGCGTCACCTTCGACATTCCGTTCGATGATACTGAGACTTGGGATGATATCAAGGTGAAAACATTTATCTTCGACGGGTTCTATATGTTCAATGGCAAGCGATTCTCCTATGCTGCTGCCTACGACCAGTCGAGCATTCAGCTACGTTCCGCAGGGTCGTTCATGCTGGGACTGATGTGGTTCCAGACATCCATTGACTATGCACGTCCGCTAAACGCACTGCTCATTCAATTGTTAGGTGGCGTAGGACGCATCAAACTGCACGAGGGCAGCATCGGCGTGGGTTATTCCTACAACTGGGTGCCAGCGAAAAACCTGCTCATCAACATCACGGCTATGCCCATGCTGGTAGTCTATACCCGCACGAAGGTCCATCTCTACGATTCAAACTACGACATATTCTTGGATGAGGGCGAAGTATCGCCAACGGGCAAGTATCCTGTTCCCGACGACCTCAGATGGCAGGACGATATCACGTTGGAAGAAGTTTCATCCGTTACAAAGTATGGCAAGCCATCCCTTAATATCGATGTCCGCGCATCGATTACCTACAATTTCAATCGTTATTTCATAAATGTCTTCGGCCAGGTGAACCACTGGAACAACAAGATTGAATATAACAAAATAAAACTGACTGACTGGTATGTCAATGCCTCGCTGGGATTCAGATTCTAAACAACATAATCACAAAAACGTTAAAGCAATGAAAAAAGTATTCTCTATTATCGCTCTTTCGCTGATGATGTCCACGACAGTCAGCGCAGAAAATGTGTCTGCAACTATTCATGCCGACCAAGGTAAGTACAAAATCAACAAGGAAATCTACGGACAGTTCTCCGAACATCTCGGCTCGTGTATCTATGGAGGACTCTGGGTTGGTGAAAACTCTCAGATTCCCAACATCAACGGCTACCGCAAGGATGTCTTTGAAGCGCTGAAAGCTCTGAAGATTCCCGTGCTTCGTTGGCCGGGAGGCTGTTTTGCCGATGACTATCACTGGATGGATGGTATCGGTCCCAAGAGCCAGCGCCCCTCACTGCGTAACAACAACTGGGGCGGAACTATTGAGGACAACTCGTTCGGTACACACGAATTCCTGAACCTCTGCGAAATGCTCGATTGCGAACCGTATATCAGCGGCAACGTAGGTTCCGGCACTGTCAAGGAGATGGCTCAGTGGGTGGAATATATGACCAGCGACGGTGATACGCCGATGGCACGTCTGCGTCGTCAGAACGGGCGCGACAAGGCCTGGCACGTAAAGTATTTCGGCATTGGCAACGAGGCCTGGGGCTGTGGTGGCAACATGCGTCCCGACTACTACTCCAACGAATATCGTAAGTTTAACACCTATCTTCGTGACCAGGGCGACAACAAGCTCTACCGCATCGCCAGTGGCGCCTCTGACTACGACTACGAATGGACGGAGGTCTTGATGGACAAAATTGGTCGTCAGATGCACGGAATTTCCCTGCATTATTATACCTGCACAGGTTGGAACGGTCCTAAAGGTTCAGCCACACAGTTCGACACCGACCAATACTACTGGGCACTGGGCAAGTGCTTGGAAATCGAGGAGGTCATCAAAAAGCATAAAGCCATCATGGACGAGAAAGACCCGCAGAACCGCATCGGACTGCTCGTAGATGAATGGGGTACTTGGTGGGACGAAGAGCCTGGCACCATCGCTGGCCACCTGTACCAGCAGAACGCCCTGCGTGACGCCTTCGTTGCTTCGCTGTCGCTCAACGTGTTCCATAAGTACACCGATCGCGTAAAAATGGCAAATATCGCTCAGGTTGTGAATGTACTCCAGTCGATGATTCTTACCGACCAAGAAGGAACGGGTCACATGGTATTGACACCGACCTACCACGTCTTCGAGATGTACACTCCGTTCCAGGAGGCCACCTGGCTGCCCGTTGATCTTGAGAGCGAGGTGGTACAGTGTAGCAAGGAGTATTTCAAGGAAAAGGCTAAGACTGCCGACAACTCGACACGCCCCTGCCCGCTCCTCTCTGCCTCGGCAGCTAAGACACAGGACGGCAGCATCGTACTGGCCATCACCAATGTCAGCCTCGACAAGGCTCAGACCATCGACTTCACCATCGACGGCGGCTTCAAGGCCAAGAGTGTCAGCGGTCGTATCCTCACTTCAAAGAATGCTGCCGACTTCAACGATTTCCAGCATCCTAACGTCGTCGCTCCTCAGAAGTTCAAGGACGCCAAACTGAAGAAAGACGTGCTCACTGTAAAGATGCCCGCTAAGTCGATTGTTGTATTGACCATCAAGTAAGTTTCCATGACTATGTCCAGAATGCGATATATTGCTACCGCAATGCTACTCGCAGGGGCAGTTACGGTATATGCAGACTCTTTCCTGCTGGGAAAATGGCAGGTACAGTCATCGGCAAAGACCAGTACAACTGGTAACATTCTCTCCACGTCTGCCGCCAATACCGACGGATGGATTTCAGCCACGGTACCCTCGACGCTGATGGGCGTTCTGACAGCTAACGGCATCGAACCCGAGGCACTGACCGCGGAGGACTATGCCCGCATCGACAAACAGCAGTTCGAGAATAGCTGGTGGTATCGTACCACCTTTGAGTTGCCTGCATTAAGACAAGGCGAACACGTCCTGCTGGCCTTCGACGGCATCTGTTATCGTGCCAACGTATGGCTTAACGGACAGCTCATCATGGGTTGCAACAAGATGCAGGGAACGTTCCGTCAGTTTGAGTTCGATGTCACCAAGGTTATTCAAACAAAGAATGTCCTCGCTGTTGAGGTGTTCCGCGCACAGCCTGGCGAACCGAACATCGGTTTTGTCGACTGGAACCCGCGCCCAGCTGACGAGAGCATGGGTATCTTCCGCGAAGTGCGGGTGAAGACCTGTGGCAGTGTGGCTCTCTCCCACTCTGCCGTGCGTTCGAAAGTAAATACCGAGACCCTCGACGAGGCTTGGCTCACCATTGCCACCGAATTACGTAACCTTACGGACAAGCCTGTCGAAGGTGTCGTTCAGGGTACGGCCGACGGGCATCCGTTCCGCTGTCCCATCCGTCTTGATGCCGGTGAAGCGCGCCGTGTGACGCTCCCTTCAGTCATCCACGTCAATCATCCGCGCCTATGGTGGTGTCATCATCTGGGCAAGCCCGAACTTTGCGACCTGCATCTGGAGTTTGTAGAGAACGACCATGTTGCTGATGCCGAGGATGTTCGTTTCGGCATTCGCGAGGTTCACAGCTATCTGACGGATGAAGGCTATCGCGGCTTCGTGCTGAACGGCAAGAAGGTACTTCTGAGAGGTGCAGGTTGGACGGACGACATTTATCTGCGAGATACGCCTGAGACCAACCGCCTGCAATTAGAATATATTCGCGACATGAACCTGAATACCGTGCGTCTGGAAGGATTCTGTGGTACGTCGCAAAACCTCTACGACCTCTGCGACGAACTGGGTCTCTTCATCCTCGTAGGCTGGAGCTGTCATTGGGAATGGGAAGAGTATCTGGGTTCGCCTACCGAAGAACACTATGGCGGCATCATCAGCAAGGAGAATATCGCACTCGTTGCCCAGTCGTTTGAAGATCAGGTGATGTGGTTGCGCCACCACCCATCCATCATCGCGTGGTTTGTGGGTAGCGACAGGATTCCCAAACCCGAACTGGAACAAAGCTATCGCCGGTTCCTTAGCCAGCAGGACGACCGCGACTACGTCATCTCGGCTAAGAATCTGGAGAGCAGCATTTCCGGATTCTCAGGCACCAAGATGGAAGGTCCCTACGAATATGTCGGCCCGTCCTACTGGTATCTGCCAGAGGCCCCAGGTGGCGCTTTCGGCTTTAATACCGAGACTGGCATTGGCGCGCAACTGCCTGTCAAGGAGTCGCTTGAGAAGATGCTGGGCAAACAGCTTTTCCCCATCGACAGCCGCTGGAACATTCTCTGCACCGTCTCGGCATCGGACATGAACTCACTGAAAAAACTCAATGAGGTCATTCACCATCGCTTTGGTGATGCAAAGGATATTGACGAGTACCTTGCCCGTGCCGACATGCTGAACTACGAGAGTACCAAGGCGATGTTCGAGTCGTTCCGCGTCCGCTGGCCACACACCACAGGCATCATCCAGTGGATGTTGAACTCAGCACGTCCAAGCATCTACTGGCAACTCTACGACTACTATCATCAGCCCAACGCATCGTACTACGGTGTGAAGAAGTCCAACAAACCCGTACAGCTCATTTACGACTACTACAACAAGGCCGTCTATGCCGTCAACGAGACATGTGAGCCTGCCAATATCAAGGCTTCGATGAAGCTGATAAAGGGTGGCAACACTACCGAGGATGCCAAACAAGTGGAGGTTGCCCCGGGAACAGTCTTCAAGGTTTTCGACATCAACCTCTCCACTGCCCCTGCCGCATTCCTGTTCTTACAGTCGGACGATGAGGCTGTCAACGAGTATTTCATCCCATCAGCGTTCGACACCTACGACTGGGCCAAGACCAACTGGGTACACACCCCCATCACGCAATATGCCTCGTATGCCATGCTGGACGATATGTGTGCCAAGTCCTGCGAGCTGTCTGTCAGCAAGTCTGACGGAGTCTACAAGCTCACGGTCAGCAATCCTACCGACAAGGTCGCTTTCATGGTTCGTCTGACGGCCAAGGACCAACACGGAGAGCTGATTTGCCCTGCTTATTGGTCAGACAATTACCTGACGCTGGCCCCTGGCGAGAAGCGCTCTGTAACGTGCCGTTTACCCGCTTCACAGGAGAATGTAACATTCAATGTGCTAATTTATTAAAAAACTAACGCTTGTTTCAAAATAATTTTGTATCTTTGCAGCAGTTTACACTTTTAAATTAATTATTCATTATGAACGACAACAAAATTATGAACAAAGCAGCGGACAATATCCGTATCCTTGCTGCTTCAATGGTTGAGAAAGCCAAGTCAGGTCACCCCGGTGGTGCTATGGGTGGTGCAGATTTCATTAACACCTTGTATTCAGAATTCCTGATTTACGATCCCGAGAATCCTTCTTGGCCGGGTCGTGACCGTTTCTTCCTCGATCCTGGTCACATGGCTCCCATGCTCTACAGCCAGCTCTGCCTCATCGGCAAATACACGCTGGAAGACCTGAAGAACCTGCGTCAGTGGGGTTCAGTCACTCCCGGACACCCCGAGCGCGAGATTGAGCGCGGCATCGAGAACACCTCTGGTCCTCTCGGTCAGGGTCACTGCTTCGCCGTTGGTGCTGCCATCGCCGCTAAGTTCCTGAAGGCTCGTTTGGGCGACGTCATGGGTCAGACCATCTATGCCTATATCTCTGACGGTGGCGTACAGGAGGAGATTTCTCAGGGTGCTGGCCGTATCGCTGGTAACTTGGGGCTTGACAACCTCATCATGTTCTACGACGCTAACGACATCCAGCTTTCTACAAAGACTGAGGTGGTGACCTGCGAGGATACCGCCAAGAAGTACGAGGCTTGGGGCTGGTACGTTCAGAAGATTGACGGTAACAACGTCGACCAGATCCGCGAGGCCATCAAGAACGCTCAGAAGGAGACCTCACGTCCTTCACTCATCATCGGTCATTGCGTCATGGGTAAGGGTGCCCGTAAGGCTGACAACACCTCTTACGAGAGCAATTGCGCTACTCACGGTGCTCCTCTCGGTGGCGATGCTTACATCAACACCATGAAGAACCTGGGTGCTGATCCTGAGAATCCATTCCAGATTTTCCCAGAGGTGAAGGAACTGTATGCAAAGCGTGCTGAGGAGCTGAAGAAGATCTGTGCTGAGCGCTATGCTGCCAAGGACGCATGGGCAAAGGCTAATCCTGAGAAGGCTGCCCAGATGGAAGAGTGGTTCAGCGGCAAGGCTCCGAAGATTGACTGGAGCAAGGTGGAGCAGAAGGCTGGCTCGGCTACTCGTAGCGCCAGTGCTGCTGTTCTCGGTCAGCTGGCTGAGCAGGTGCCCAACATGATTTGTGCTTCTGCCGACCTGAGCAATTCAGACAATACCAACGGCTTCCTGAAGAAGACTCACGACATCGTTCGTGGCGACTTCAGCGGTGCATTCTTCGAGGCTGGTGTGGCTGAACTCACCATGGCTTGCTGCTGCATCGGTATGGCCCTGCACGGTGGTGTCATCCCCGCTTGCGGTACCTTCTTCGTATTCTCTGACTACATGAAGCCCGCCGTTCGTATGGCTGCCCTCATGGAACTGCCCGTGAAGTTCATCTGGACCCACGATGCCTTCCGCGTTGGTGAGGATGGTCCTACCCACGAGCCCGTTGAGCAGGAGGCACAGATCCGCCTGATGGAGAAGCTGAAGAACCATCACGGCAAGAACTCTGTACTCGTCGTTCGTCCTGCCGATGCCGAGGAGACCACCGTTTGCTGGCGCATGGCTATGGAGAATGTCGATACCCCGACAGCGCTCATCTTCTCTCGTCAGAACATCGAGATGCTGCCCGAGGGCAACGACTACAGCCAGGCTACCAAGGGTGCTTACATCGTTGCTGGTTCCGACGAGAACTACGACGTCATCCTGTTGGCTTCCGGTTCTGAGGTTTCTACGCTGGAGGCTGGTGCCAAGCTGTTGGCCGCCGACGGCATCAAGACACGCGTCGTCAGCGTTCCTTCCGAGGGTCTGTTCCGCAGCCAGCCGAAGGAGTATCAGCAGACTGTCCTGCCCGCAGGCAAGAAGAAGTTCGGTCTGACCGCTGGTCTGCCCGTCAACCTCGAAGGCCTGGTAGGTGCCGACGGTACCGTTTGGGGTCTCGAGAGCTTCGGCTTCTCTGCTCCTTACAAGGTGCTCGACGAGAAGCTCGGCTTCACTGGCCAGAACGTTTACGAACAGGTAAAGAAGCTTTTAGCATAAGTCACTAGTGATATACTGGTTTAATCCCTGTGTACATTTAGAATGAGCCCACCATCACGGTGGACTCATTTTTTTATTACTGACCAGACTTGCCTTCATCCGTCGGCACCACAAGACCCTGCTTGGTCCAGTTCTTCAGCATCTGACGAACTTCATTCCAGGGTTCTTACCCAGCTTCACTTCACGTCGTTGTGCAATTACTTTAATAGCCATAATTCAATCTAGTTAAAACTCTGTTTTGACTTTTCTTATGCTCAGCCATTCATGCGAGCATGATGGCATTCGCTTAATCGAAAAGTTTAGTTTTTGTGTTTGTAAATAAAATTAGTAATTCTCTCATTGTCGCCTTGTTTCGCTTCCAGAAGGACTGTTAAGGAAAACAATTGCTATAATTAATGCGTGCAATTTCTAGATTTAACCTTCGCAATTTTTACCTTTAAAGACCATTTGTCCGCTATTTCAATTTGACACTGCAAAGGTATGAACTTTTGATTGCCGTTCGCGGGCGGGTGCGTCGCAGTTAACATGTATTAACCAAATAATCGGACAAAAACGTAGGTTAGCTGAATTTTATTTCGTACCTTCGCAGGCAAATAAATAAAAGCATGATGACTCCCTTAGTAAGACGCCTGCTATGCATGATGCTCACTTGGACGGTGGGCACGGGGTGTCTTTGTGCGCAAGAGATAGTGGAGCAGCAGGGCAACCATTACATCATTCACGCTGATGCGCTAGAGCCTGATGCGGAGATGACGCTGCTCGACGTGTTGCAGATTTGTCCGGAATTCATGACCATCGACGGCAAGAGCATCACGGCCGACTTTGTGCTCACTATCGATGACATCTCCGTCGGTGGGAATTGGGAAGGCATGCTGCAGAACATCAAAGCCGTAGAACTCGATGAAGTACACATCTATAACTATTCGACAGTGGCCAATGGCGACGATGGCATCTGTGGAGAAATCAACATTACGTTTCGGGATGCAGAACAGCGCGATGGGAAGATTGCCCTGACAGGCAGCACCTACGGTAATGGCAGGATGTTTGCCTCGTATGCCGAGAGTGGCGAAAAAGTAAGCGTAAGGGGTATGCTGAACACGGAGTTGCGCTATGGCAAGGGAAAAATCAATGATGGTATGCGTATCACTTCGCGCAGAGGAATAGAAAACGCAACGGCATTCCTGAACTGGCAACCGACGGAGCGCGACAAACTGGAATTCAAGCTGATACAAGGTTATCTAGATCAGGCCAACTGTTTCTATACTGACGGGGAATCAGGGAAGGAGGCAACCCGCGAACGGCTTGGGGATTTTTCGGCTACCTACAAGCGGGAACTGAACGACCGTGGGGCTTATCTCTACTTAGAAGGCGGGCTTAACTATATGAATGTGACGGAAAACACGTTGGACATACAGACCTGGGCACCCATCTGGAATGTTGAAGCAGGATTCCCGCTCTTTACGGACCACCTGACGGTAACAGCAGGTTGGGAAATAGACTACATCAGTAATGAAACCAAGACCATCGACCGGGAGCAATATCTCTACAACGACCTCTATCTGCAATTCGACTATGAGCAGGGGCCATGGATTCTGACCGTTGGCGACCGACTGAGACTGATTGGTATCTGGGACAAGTTCGAAACCAACATGGAAGCAGGCCAACAAGAATGGTCGCACTATCGTAACGACCATGCACTCCACGCGAGTGTAGGTTACAAGACGGGGCGACACTTTCTGCAAGGCAACTTAGGACGTAATTTCTACACGCCCTCGGTAAGTGATTTCTTCCATATGGAAGAACATACCAACCTGCGTCTGTATACCACAGATTTCAAAGACAACCTCGTCTGGCAGGTGGAGGCGCGCTATGCCTATCAAACACCAAAACTGTTCGCGTCAGCCAGTCTGCTCCATCAATGGAAGAAAGACGGAACTGCCGGCAACGGACAGGTGACTGGCATCAGGACTTCGGCCACCTTGCACCACGGAGCGCTAAGGCTCACGGCAGGTGTGGATTATTATCACCAGCGGGTAGATGAAGGAATTTTTAGCGCCGGCTTCAACGAGAATTTCTATCATCTGAAACTGGCACCTACGCTGTGCCTCGGTGGCGGCTGGCGACTGTCATCGCAGCTGCTTTACAGTAGCCGTAAGAGACGGTACGATGAGCATCCCTGGCTCTATGCCTCTCTCAAGGTGAACAAAGACCTGGGGCGCTACTGCAATGTGTTTGCCGATTTCCACGACATAGCAGGCTCGCCTATAGCATTGGCGGCTGACCTCAGCGGCTATTACAAGAACCGCGCCCTCACCATCGGCATTACGGTCTACCCCTTCCGCAAAGGTAAATGAAACGAAGCTTATTTGTTATTACTCAACCGTGACGGACTTCGCAAGGTTGCGGGGCTGGTCGACATTCTTGCCCTTGCAGACGGCGACGTGGTAAGCGAGCAGTTGCAGGGGGATGGTGGCCACGAGCGGTTCGAGGCACTCCAACACGTCGGGCAGCTCGATGACCTCGTCGGCAATCTTCGAGATGGTGTCGTCGCCCTTCGAGACGAGTGCAATGACGCGACCCTGGCGGGCCTTGATTTCCTGAATGTTCGAGAGCACCTTCTCGTACATGGCGTTATGTGTTGCTATAACCACGACGGGCATGTCACTGTCAATCAGTGCGATAGGTCCGTGCTTCATCTCGGCGGCGGGATAGCCCTCGGCATGGATATAGGATATCTCCTTCAGTTTCAGTGCGCCCTCCAAAGCCACGGGATAGGAGAATCCGCGACCGAGATAGAGGAAGTTATGCGCGTAGGTAAAGGTACGTGCGAGATCGCGCACCTTGTCGTTGGTCTTCAACACCTCGCGGATGATATTGGGAATGTTGTTCAGTTCGCGAACCACACGCAGGTATTCCTGGCGGTCGATGGTGCCCTTGGCCTCGCCCATGGCCAGTGCAATCATGGTGAGCACGGTGACCTGACCCGTGAAGGCCTTCGTAGAAGCGACACCAATCTCAGGACCTACGTGGATGTAGGTACCAGTATCGGTAGCGCGTGGAATGGACGAGCCGATGGCGTTGCAGATGCCGTAGATGAAGGCACCTTTCTCCTTGGCCAGCTGGATGGCGGCCAGCGTGTCGGCGGTCTCACCCGACTGCGAGATAGCGATGACCACGTCGTCCTTAGTGACTACGGGGTTGCGATAGCGGAACTCGGAGGCGTACTCCACTTCACAGGGAATGCGGCAGAACGTCTCGAAGAGCTGCTTGCCAATGAGTCCGGCATGCCACGACGTTCCGCAGGCGACAATGACGATGCGCTTGGCCTGCAGGAGCTGGCGACGGAAGTCGATGAGCGCCGAGAGCGTCACGTGGTCGCCCTCGACATTGATGCGTCCGCGCATGCAGTTGGTGAGGCACTCAGGTTGTTCGAAAATTTCCTTAAGCATGAAGTGCTCGTAACCACCCTTTTCTATCTGTCCGAGGTCGATGTCGACCTTCTTCACCTTCAACTCCTGTTCCTCGCCAAGAATACTCATCACATGTACGTCCTCGCCCAGTCGGATAACGGCAATATTTCCGTCCTCGAGATACACCACCTTGTCGGTATATTCGATGATGGGGCTGGCATCGGAACCGAGGAAGAATTCCCCGTCGCCAATACCAACCACAAGGGGACTCTGCTTGCGGGCGGCAACGATTTGCGTGGGGTCGCGCTTGTCGACAATGGCAATGGCATAGGCTCCGATGACCTGATAGAGTGCCACCTGAACAGCCTCGAGCAGCGACAGGTTTTTCTTCACCATGATATACTCCACGAGCTGTACCAGCACCTCGGTATCGGTGTCGCTTTTGAACTCGACACCCTTGGCCTGGAGTTTCTGCTTAATGTCAGCATAATTCTCAATGATTCCGTTGTGGATGATAGCCAGATTATGGCTCTGCGAATAGTGCGGGTGGGCATTGCGTGCCGAGGGTTCGCCGTGGGTGGCCCAACGCGTGTGGGCGATACCGATAGTGCCACTGACATCCTTGTCGCTGCAATACTCCGTCAGGTTGTCGACCTTGCCCTTCGCCTTGTAGACGTTCAGCTGACCGTCAGGGTTGATGAGTGCTACACCTGCCGAGTCGTAACCACGATACTCGAGCCTACGAAGTCCCTTAATCAAAATAGGATAAGCTTCCTGCTTTCCTATGTATCCAACTATTCCACACATAGTTTCTTTATCGTTATGTCATGTTTTGTTTTCGGGTGCAAAGGTAAGTTTTTTGGGGGAAACAGCCAAAAAATAAAGCGTTTTTTTGGATTTTGCTCGCTTATTCGTTACTTTTCGCGTTGCGAGAAGGTACTTTCGCTCGAAAATACAAAGAAAAACAAGTTTTCCTTTGGTATTTTGCTCGCTTATTCGTACCTTTGCAGCCATTATTAATAAATTAATAATAATTGGAGAAAGAAAATGAAACCAACCGCAATTTTGCTTCTGCACTGTCCTGACCAGCAGGGCATCATCTCAGAAGTGACCAGATTTATCACCGACAACAAAGGGAACATCGTCTACCTGGATCAGTATGTCGACCGGGTGGAAGGCATGTTCTTTATGCGCATAGAATGGGAACTCGACGGATTTCTGATTCCCCGCGACAAGCTATACGACTACATCACCACACTGTACGCCCAGCGCTACAAGATGAAGTTCAGCCTTTACTACAGCGACAAGCGCCCACGCATGGCTATCTTCGTCTCGAAAATGAGCCACTGTCTGTACGACCTGCTGGCGCGCTGGAAGGCCGGAGAGTTCGACTGCGACATTCCGTGCATCGTCTCGAACCACGAGGATTTGCGCTATGTGGCCGAGCAGTTCGGCATTCCCTACTACGTGTGGAGCATCAAGAAAGACCATTCGAACAAGGCCGAGGTGGAACAGGCTGAGATGGACCTGCTGAAGAAGGAGGACATCTCGTTCATCGTGCTGGCGCGCTATATGCAGATTATCTCGGACGAGATGATTGCCGAATATCCGCACCACATCATCAACATCCACCACTCGTTCCTGCCCGCCTTCATCGGCGCCAAGCCCTATCATCAGGCTTACGAGCGCGGCGTGAAGATTATCGGTGCGACGAGCCATTACGTGACGGCCGAACTGGATGCCGGTCCCATCATCGAACAAGATGTAACGCGCATCACGCACAAGGACACGCCCGAGAGCCTGGTGCTGAAAGGCAAGGACTTGGAGAAGATTGTGCTGAGCCACGCCGTCAGCAAGCACATCCAGCGCAAAATCCTGACGTATAAGAACAAAACAATAATATTTAGTTAAGAACAACGGATTTGACGGATTAAACGGATTTATGAACGTAGCGATAGTCAAATATAACGCAGGAAATATCTATTCGGTGGTGAACGCACTGAAGCGGCTGGGCATTGAACCCCTGCTGACGGACGATGCCGAGCAACTGAAAAAGGCCGACAGGGTGTTGTTCCCCGGACAGGGCCATGCCGGCGAGGCGATGAGCTATTTGAAGGCACGGCGACTGGATGAGGTCATCCGCGACCTTCGTCAACCCGTGTTCGGCATCTGCGTTGGTCAGCAACTGTTGTGCCGTCATTCTGAGGAGGGCGACACGCAGTGCATCGGTATTTTCGATGCCGAGGTGAAGCGTTTCCAACCTCAGCGCCACGAGGACAAGGTGCCGTGCATGGGGTGGAATGAGTTGGATGTAAGATGTCAGATGACTGATGGAAGATGTGGAGGCGTTGACCCGTTGATGGAAGGTCTGGGTGAGCATCCTTACGTGTATTTTGTCCATAGCTTCTACGTGCCGACGTGTGCAGACACCATTGCCACCGCCGACTACATCCTACCCTACTCTGCCTCGATGCACAAGGATAATTTCTATGCCTGCCAGTTCCACCCCGAAAAGAGTGGCAAGGTGGGCGAAAGAATCTTGGAGAATTTTCTCCAATTGACAACTGATAATGTATAATAGACAATGAAGATAGAACTGATTCCGGCGATTGACATCATTGGAGGCCAGTGCGTACGACTGACCAAGGGCAACTACGACCAGAAGACGGTCTACGGTGAACCCCTTGAAATGGCTCAGGAGTTTGAGCGCATCGGATTCCGGCGGCTCCACATGGTGGACCTCGACGGTGCCAAGTCGAAGCACATCGTCAACGGTTCAGTACTCCGCCGTGTCTCGACGGACACTCAACTCGTGATTGACTTCGGCGGAGGCATCAAGACCGATGCCGACCTGGAGGAAGCCTTCCGTTGCGGTGCCCAGATGGTGACGGTGGGAAGCATTGCCGTCACAAGGCCCGAACTGTTTATGGGCTGGCTCGAGAAGTACGGCCCGGAACGGATGATTCTGGGAGCCGACGTGCGCAACGGAAAAATCAGCATCAACGGATGGAAAGAGGACTCCGAGGAGGACCTGTTGCCATTCCTGAAGAAATACATCGATGCCGGCGTCAAGAACGTGCTGTGTACGGAGATATCGAAGGACGGCACGCTGGCAGGCCCTGCCATTGAGTTATATAGTAAGGTGATGGAGGCCTATCCCCAGTTGCATCTCATTGCATCGGGGGGCGTCAGTAGCATCGACGACATCAAGGCCTTAGACCAGGCCGGAATACCAGCTGTTGTCTTCGGCAAGGCCATCTATGAAGGTCGTATTGACCTGACGGAGTTAAAGAAGTTAGAGGAAGTTAGAAGAAGCTAGAAAAAGATATGAGTGGACTGGCAAAAAGAATAATACCCTGTTTGGATGTCAAGGATGGTGAGACCGTCAAAGGCGTCAACTTTGTCAACCTCCGTTCTGCGGGTGACCCCGTAGAGCTGGGGAAGGCTTACAGCGAACAAGGTGCCGACGAGCTGTGCTTCCTGGATATCACCGCCTCGTTTGAAGGTCGCAAGACGTTTACCGAAATGGTGACGCGCGTGGCTGAGACCATCAACATCCCCTTTACCGTGGGTGGTGGCATCAACGAGTTGAAGGACGTGGAGCGACTGCTGTATGCCGGAGCCGACAAGGTGAGCGTCAACAGTGCTGCCATCCGCCGTCCGGAACTCATCAACGAGATTACCACACGGTTCGGCAGTCAGGTGTGTGTCGTAGCCATCGACGCCCGACTGGATGAAGACGGTTGGCACTGCTACCTGAAAGGTGGTCGCGAACGTACGGAGCGCGGACTCTTTGAGTGGGCGCGTGAGGCTCAGGAGCGTGGTGCGGGAGAAATCCTGTTTACCAGCATGAACCACGACGGCACGAAGAACGGCTATGCCAACGAGGCCCTCCGTGAACTGTCGGACACGCTGTCGATACCCATCATTGCCAGTGGCGGTGCCGGATGCAAGGAACACTTCCGCGACGTGTTCACGGAGGGTCATGCCGACGCAGCACTTGCCGCCTCGGTGTTCCACTTCGGTGAGATTCCCGTACCGGAACTGAAACAGTATTTAAAACAAGAAGGAATAAACGTTAGAATATGAAGATAGATTTCGACAAGATGGACGGGCTGGTGCCTGCCATCATAC
>JAFSNG010000005.1 GCA_017447515.1 Prevotella sp.
AGCCGCACAATCGTCGCCGCGTAAACAAGCATGGCTTCCGCGAGCGCATGGCAACAAAGAATGGTCGTCGCGTACTGGCTTCTCGCCGCGCTAAGGGCCGTAAGAAGTTAACTGTATCTGACGAGCATCACGGAAAGTAATTTCAAGCTAGTCACCAATAAGAATTGGGTGTATTTTATAAGAAATATACCCAATTTTTTTGTTGTATCAATAATTCTTCGTAACTTTGGCGCTGATTAGAGTAATAAATCATGAACGCAAAGGAATTCTTTGGAAAAATAGGGAGCCTCTACCTGTGGGGAAACCTGCTGGCAATGGCTGTAGTAGTGGTGTTGCTGTGCATTGGAGTCAAGTACGGATTGGAATACTACACCCATCATGGCGAGGGCATTGTAGTGCCCAAAGTGCAAGGTATGACGTATAACAAAGCCCGTCTGCTGTTGGAACAGGAGGGTCTCGTCATTCTAGTCAGCGACTCCGGCTACAACAAGACCCTGCCTGCCGACTGCATTTTGGCTCAGACACCTGGCAACGGCACGAAGGTAAAGCAGGGACATATCATCTATGTGACGGTCAACTCACCATCGTCACCGTCGTTTACCATTCCTGACATTGTCGACAACTCCAGCGTTCGCGAAGCCGAGGCCAAACTGATGGCAATGGGTTTCCGCCTGTTGCCCGCACAAACAGTCCCTGGCGAGCGCGACTGGGTCTATGGCATTGTGTGTCGTGGACGTCGTGTGTCAAATGGTGACCGTATCCCCATTGACTATCCGCTGACCTTGCTTGTTGGCGGAGGTACTATCAGCGATTCGGAAGACTTTGAATACATCGACCAGTCGTATGCTGAACCCCAAGAGAATCTGACTGATGACTTTCAGGAGATAACCGAACCCGTTACGGGAGAATAATATGTTAGAAGAAACTGCAATACACTCAGACCTTCTGGACGAAGCGTTGGACGACCTCTCGCCAGCCTTTGACGAAGAGGGCGACGGGCAGCTCTATGAGCATCTGCGCATGGAGGTGGACCGCGGCCAGGAGCCGATGCGCATTGATAAATACATGTCTGAGCACGTGCAGCATTCTTCCCGTAACCGCATCCAGAAAGCGGCCGATGCGGGTTTTGTCCATGTCAACGGCAAACCTGTCAAAAGTAATTATAAGGTGCGTGCAGGAGATGTTATCACCTTGATGCTCGACCGTCCGCACTATGATACGACCATTGAACCAGAGGATATTCCCCTTGATGTGGTCTACGAAGACGACCAGCTGATGGTCATCAACAAGCCGGCAGGATTAGTAGTTCACCCAGGTGTGGGCAATTTCCATGGGACGTTGGTCAATGCCATTGCCTGGCACCTACGTAACCTGCCCTCCTACGACCCCAACGACCCTAGCGTCGGATTGGTTCACCGTATTGACAAAGATACCAGTGGACTACTCGTCGTTGCCAAGACACCTGATGCCAAGACGGAGTTGGGCGCGCAATTTTTCAATCACGACACGCATCGCAGCTATGTCGCTTTGGTCTGGGGCAACTTCACAGAGGATACCGGGCGCATTGAGGGCAATATCGGGCGTGATCCGCGCGATCGTCAGCGCATGGCAGTCTTCCCTGCAGGAGGAGATGTCGGCAAAACCGCCGTCACTCACTATCGGGTGCTCGAACGCTACGGCTATACTACACTGGTGGAGTGTCGTTTGGAAACGGGTCGCACGCATCAGATCAGGGCTCACATGAAACATATCGGCCATCCGCTGTTTGCCGACGAACGCTATGGAGGCACGGAGATTCTGCGTGGCGAGCGCACGGCATCCTACAAAGCCTACATCCAGAACTGCTTCAAGCTCTGTTCGCGTCAGGCCCTGCACGCCAAGACATTAGGCTTTGTCCATCCTGTGACCCATGAACAGATGGACTTCACCAGCGAACTGGCTGATGATATGCAGGCACTGATAGATAAATGGAGAAATTATACTCGTCATATCGACATAACGTAATAACGAAATAACGAATAAATAAAAAATATATGAAACAACTGAAACGTAACATTGCCATCGTTTGTGGTGGCGACTCTTCCGAGCACGACGTATCACTGCGTTCGGCTCAAGGTCTCTATTCGTTCTTCGACAAAGAGCGATACAATGTGTATATCGTCGACATCAAGGGTCAGGACTGGCACGTGGAACTGCCTGGCGGTATCACGGCAAAGATTGACCGTAACGACTTCTCGTTTGTGGAAGACGGCAAGGCCAAGCTTTTCGACTATGCCTATATCACCATTCACGGCACTCCAGGTGAGAATGGTATCCTACAGGGCTATTTCGACCTCGTAGACATCCCCTATTCCACCAGTGGCGTATTGGTGGAGGCTATGACGTTCGACAAGTTTGTGCTCAACCAGTATCTGCGCGGATATGGTGTCAGCGTTGCTGACTCTCTGCTTATCCGTCGCGGTTATGAGGATATGGTCAGCGAGGACCAAATTGAACAGCGCATCGGGATGCCATGTTTCGTGAAGCCTGCTACCGATGGATCGAGCTTTGGTGTCAGCAAGGTAAAGAACAAGGACCAGTTGGCTCCCGCCCTGCGTAAGGCTATGCTGGAGAGTGACGAGGTGATGGTAGAGCAGTATCTGGCAGGAACGGAAATCACCGTTGGCATCTACAAGACAAACGAGAAGACAGTGATTCTGCCTATTACCGAGGTGGTGACGCAGAATGAGTTCTTCGACTACGATGCCAAGTATAATGGTCAGGTGCAGGAGATTACCCCTGCTCGTATCAGTGAGGATTGGGCTCGCAGGGCTCGCGAGATTACCAGCCACATCTACGACATCCTGCACTGCAACGGTATCATCCGTATTGACTACATCATCTCGAAGGACGGTAAGATTACGATGCTCGAGGTGAACACTACTCCTGGTATGACGCCCACCAGCTTCATCCCCCAGCAGGTTAAGGCTGCAGGTATGACGATGACAGAGGTGCTGACGGACATTGTGGAGAATCAGTTCTAATGAATTGAGAGTCAAGAATTGAGAGGTATGAGTAACGAGTTCGACGAGATACGGCCCTACGAGGCGGGCGAGATGCAACAGGCGTTTGACGAGTTGATTAACGACCGTCAATTCTCGCTGGTGCTGAAAGGCTTTGTGCCTTGGTTGCCCAAAAGTGTGCGCAACGGGCTGCTGAAGCTGGCGTTTATCGGTGTAAAGACACCGCTCGACTTCCAGCAGCGGTTCATGAAGCCTGTTGTCAAATGGATTATCCGCAAGCATACGGATGGCTGTTCGTTCGACGACGGTGGTTTAGAATCCTGTTCCAAACAAAACGACCGCTATACCTTCGTCTCGAACCATCGCGACATCGTGCTCGACTCTGCCTTCCTCGATGTGATGCTGGTCGAAGCAGGCTATCCTACAACCGTTGAAATTGGTATTGGTGACAACCTGCTGATCTATCCTTGGATTAAGCGTCTGGTGCGTATGAACAAGGCCTTCACCGTTCGACGAGGTCTGTCGTTGCGCGAGACGATGGCTGCTTCACAACTCATGAGCCGCTATATCCACCACGCTGTCACTGAGAAGAAGGAGAACATCTGGATAGCCCAGCGCGAGGGACGTGCCAAGGATTCTAGCGACCATACGCAGGATGCCGTGCTCAAAATGCTGGCAATGGGCAGCAGTGCGACCAGCGGTTTACCTGCTGACAACCTGCGAGACCTCAACATCGTGCCTCTGACCATCAGCTACGAATACGATCCCTGTGACTACTTGAAGGCGCAAGAGTTCCAGCAAAAACGCGACAACCCCAACTTCAAGAAATCACGTCAGGATGACCTTGACAACATGAAGACCGGTATCTTTGGCTATAAGGGGCGTGTACGTTACGCCTGTGCAGCACCTATCAATACGTGGATTGACGAGCTCGCTGACCTTCCCAAGACGGAATGGTTTAAGGCATTGGCTGAGCGCATGGATCAAGAAATCTATCGCGGTTACACGCTCTACCCCTGCAACTACATCGCTCTCGACGAATTGGAAGGTACCAAGACTCATGCCAGTCATTATACGCAAAGCGACCAAGAGCGCTTCGAGGAATATCTGGCTGGGCAGCTGGCAAAAATCCAGTTACCTGACAAGGACGAGGCTTTCCTGCGTGAACGAATGCTGACGATGTACGCCAACCCATTACGAAACTATTTAAAAGTGACAAATGATGAATAAGAATATGCGAAAAACCGTTGTGTCTGCAGCCGTGTTATGGCTGTCCTTTCTTGCCTTCCTGCCCCTTCTGACTTCCTGTGAAACGGACAGCTACGAGAAGGGCGAGGGCGAGTATTCACTCATGCAGGCGGACCTCTGCGAACTTAACGTCAATGGCCAAAAACAAGCCACGTCGTTTGTCACCGATGATGGCAATCAATACACCCTGAAAACGCCCTATACTGCCCAATGGATTGAGAGCGTCGACACCACCTATCGCACCCTTATATATTATAATAAGGTGGACGCCTCACAAGCTGAGATTATGGGCGTTGGCTCGATACCCACACTATACCCCATTGCACATTGGAAATTCAAGGAACTACGCCAGGACCCTGTCGATATAGAGAGTGCCTGGATGGCTAAAAGTGGTAAATACCTGAACCTTGGGGTGCTCATTAAGACGGGACGTATTGACGACGAGGAACAGCCTCACACCATCGGCTTGGCTCAGGACACCGTGTTGGTTCATCCCGATGGCAAACGCACAGCCTATTATCGTTTCCTGCATAGCCAAAACGACATTCCTGAGTATTATACCAACCGCCGTTACGTCAGCATCCTCATTCCGAACAAGCAACGGCCAGACACCATCTGCCTGACCGTCCAAACCTATCAAGGAACTTTCGAAAGAGTCTTTGTTCCATAAATTCAATGATGCGACATGCAACAGACAAAAATCGCCCATTTCATCGGAATCTTTAAGCCTGGCAATCTGTGTCAGGCTTACTTTTTCACGTTTTGAGACTCTTTTTTCCTACCGCGGGACTGTTGTTTCCTGAAGATTGCCTAATTTTGCAGACAAATTCAAACAAACAATGCATATGGGTATGACATTTATCTTCACAGTTGCGTTAACCGCCGCACTTATTGTAGTGGTGTTGGCACTTGTAGTCATCATTATGTACCAGCGTTGGCGTATCGGCGACCAAAACGTTTTCATCGAGCGCTTCATCCGTCAGAACGAAGAGCAGCGTCAGAAGATGCGTAAAGCAGGAATTTTGTAATAAACAATAGGGTAAATCATTAATTCAAAAAAAAGACAATGAAAAAGATTTTAACGACACTAGCAGCCGCCCTTTGCTGCGCAATGACAACAACAGTATTCACCGCTTGCGGAAGCGATGACGACGACAACGGCAACACGCCTAAGATTGTGGGATACCAAGTTGATTATAGTGTTAGCTTCCCCGAAACAGTGTACTCACTCAGTGCCAATGCCGATTGTGGTAACCTCTACCTGCTCTTCGATAAGATGGAGATTGGTTATATCGACGAGAACGGACAAGAACAGAGAGAAGTGGTCAACAACAAACAATGGTCTAAGACCGTTATCTACAAAAAGAATGTAACCTGCCCTCTCACACTCTATCTCACCAAACCGGCCAGCATCGATGTGGAGAGCCTGCCCTACGAGAAATACGACCTGGGGGTGACGGCTACGCCAACCTCTTTATTAGATGGTATCACAGTCCTCTATAGTGACGGTACAAAGTCTAAACCAAAAATGGACCATATTGACATATCCAGCTCAGATTATTCGTACGCCGTTCCCAAAAGCAAGCTTGTGGACTACCTGAGTATTTTCCGTACTGAAGTAAACATCATGACTATCCAGTTAGCTCTCTAAAGACAGCTTGCGCCTTCGCCCATTTCATCGGAATCTTTAAGCCTGGCAATCTGTGTCAGGCTTACTTTTTCCCGTTTTGAGACTCTTTTTTCCTACCGTGGGACTGTTGTTTCCTGAAAACAGCCTATTTTTGCAGATGAATTCAAACAAATTATATGAAAGACCCTTAAACATTGATGATATGAAAAAGTATTTTTCAATGGCAGCATTTTTCTGCATCGCTACAAGCTTGCTCTTCTCCATCTTCGCATGCAAGGAAAGCCCTAAACAGATTGACTTGTCACAGCCCAACTTTAGTCATGTTGACACATTGTTACTTAACACCATTGGTTCTGTCGACTGGAGAAGTATCTATTATGGCAGCGACGAGCAGAGAGAGTTCATTGTCACTCGTCTGAATCAAATTGTCGACAGTCTGGAGCAGGTAGGCGACTTGGATGAGTTAGGTGCAGACACCTATCGTGGTATTATATATAACAGTGCTTACAAGAGACTTGAGGCCGAGGAATGGTTTAGCCGTGCCATCACGCACAACAGCCGTAAGGACCGCGAACAACGTTACTACAACTATGCTGGCTACGAATTAGCAAATCTGTTATATATAAGGCATAATTACGAAGGATTTTTGCGTGTGGCCGTACCCCTTTTCGCCTCAATGGACTCATTGGGTACCCACCTTCGCATAGACCATAAGATTGATCTTTATTCGCTGTTAGGATGCTGCTATCTGAAGCTGGAGCAACCTGAGAAGGCAAGGGAGGCCGTTTTGAAGGCACGTGACTTTGGCCGTCAGGTGCTGGCTGTGGATACGTCTCACTATATCCACCAGTCATTCATCAATTACTACGCGAGGATCAAAGATGCCTACGTCAGGGTGAAGGACTTTGAGGGGGCTAGAAACTGGATGGCGTTTACCGACTCCATTGGTAACCTCTTCGCACGTCGCTACCCCAATGCTGACGTCTGGCCTATCTACAACGGCTACACTCACCTTGATCGCGCTATTAAGGTGTGGAGCTTGGGAATGAAGGATTCGGCAGCTATCGAATATGCTGAGTTCCGGAAATACCAGTGCGCCTACGATATCAACGGTCTCACCCAGTCAAACGACTACCTGATGAATGCCGAGCGCTGGGAAGATGCCGCAGACAACTATCAGGCACTCGACTATTTCATAAAATGGAACAACGAAAAGCTTTACTTGGAGGAGCTCTATGCCTATTATTTCCCCAAGTTCCGTGCCAATTACTATGCCGGGCGTAAGGACTCTGCTCTGTTTGTGGCCAACCAGATAGCCGAGGCCTTTGACTCTGCCTACATCTGGCAGAAGAGAAGTTCGATGGCCGAAATGGCTACTCTCTACGACACGCAGGGCAAAGAGATGCAGATAGCCCGCCAACAGGCAGAGTTATCGCAGCAGAGGCTCTGGGGAACAGCTATCGCACTGGTGTTACTCACCACTTTCTTTATCATCTATTCCTTGCATCGCCGCAAGGCACAGAAACGTCTTGCCGCTGCCCATGAACAGCTGGAGACTACTCACGAAAAACTGGAGAAAGCCCACGCTGAACTCCAAACGGCCTATGACCAGTTAGAAGAAACCACAGCAGCCAAGGAGCGTATAGAATCGGAACTACGTATCGCCCGCGACATACAGATGTCGATGGTGCCAGGCATATTCCCTGAACGCGATGGTCTCGACATGTATGCTGAGATGACACCCGCTAAGGAGGTAGGCGGCGACCTCTATGGCTACGTCTTTCAGGGTGACGAGCTCTACTTCTGTGTGGGCGACGTCAGTGGAAAGGGAGTACCCGCCTCGCTCTTCATGGCCCAGTCGGCCCGACTCTTCCGTACCCTCGCCACCGAGGGCATGATGCCCGCCGAAATCGCATTCCGCATGAACAACGAATTGTCCGAGGGCAATGACAGTAATATGTTCGTTACGATGTTCATCGGCTTATTACACTTAGATACTGGTCGTCTCGACTTCTGTAACTGTGGTCATAATGCGCCTTTCATCGATGGTCAGTTCCTCAGGATGCAGCACGTCAATCAGATGATAGGCTTTGGAGAAGACACTCCTTTCGTCGGTGAGACCATCGACGACATCCGAGACAAGCAACTGCTCATCTACACCGACGGTCTTAACGAGGCAGAGAACACTCAGCATGAACTGTTGGGTGATGATTGCCTGCTCCCGCTCATGTCAACAGCTGCCAGTCTCGATTCTCATCAGGTTATAGACATGCTGAAGGCTGCCGTGGAGGAGCACCGCGCTGGTGCTGACCCCAACGACGACCTGACGTTGATGTGTCTGAAACTATCCCGATAAAAACAAAACAGAAATATGCCACTTGTGGTCACTCAACTAAAATCACCCATTTCATCGGGATTTCCAAGCCTGGCAATCTGTGTCAGGCTTACTTTTTCACGTTTTGAGACTCTTTTTTCCTACCGTGGGACTGTTGTTTCCTGAAGATTGCCTAATTTTGCAGACAAATTCAAACAAACAATGCATATGGATATGACATTTATCTTCACAGTTGCGTTAACCGCCGCACTTATTGTAGTGGTGTTGGCATTTGTAGTCATCATTATGTACCAGCGTTGGCGTATTGGTGACCAAAACGTTTTCATCGAGCGCTTCATTCGTCAGAACGAAGAGCAGCGTCAGAAAATGAGGAAAGCAGGAATCGTATAATAAATGAAGCATAGGATATACATATTAATATTATGCGCCTTGTTGACCATGGTGGCGTCTTGCACTCATAGCAGCGAGACGAAGGACGACGAGAAGGCAAAGGCAGCGTGGCAGCGGTATCACGAAGCCTACGATGCAAAGAACCTAAATCGCGCCCTGGCCGTCATCGACAGCATGGAGACGGAGAAGATGGTCAGTACGCCAAAGGCCGACCATCTGCGTGGACTTGTCTACGACCAAGGCTGGCAGATGAAGATCGCTGAGCAATTCTACAAGAAGTCTTATCAAGGCTATGCCTCAGACCCTTCACAAGATTGGGGCTCTTATACCGATGCGGGCTACCGCTGGGCATATTTGCGCTTTCGTCGAGGCGACACTGAGGGCGCACTGAACGTCGTCACCGAACTGCTGCATCAAGCAAAGGAAAACGAGGCGTTCCCCAAAGATCAAGAGACTGCCTTGCTGATGCTCATGGCGGAAATCCAGTTACAGCTGCATCAGTACGACGAGGCACTGCTCACGGGTCAGAAAGTCTACGAGGCAATAGAACAAAAAGCGGAAAATGGGAACGGAAGTGAATTGGATATGGCATGGGGCTGTATCAACATATCCGACATTTATTACAAGACAGGAGACACCGAAGGGGCAATGGCATGGCTTGACCGCTGTGCACAAGCGCTAACCCTCGCCAAGCAAGAGCAAGGCGACTCGCTGATAATTGAGGAATGGAAAGGCCATGTTGCTCTCAAACAGGCATTGTATCTATTAGAGTCGGGTCACACAAACGGAGCCCAAGCCACTTATGACGCCATCCCCCGTAGCCGTCTGATGGAGCCAATAGGCTACAGAGAGGCGGCCGACTACCTGATGGCTGCTGGACGCTACGACGAGGCAGCTGACTGGTACGAACGCATCGACAGCACCTATTTGGCTACCGACGGCACCAAGATGACATTCGACATCATCGCAACACGTCTCTCTCCCCGCTACATGGCCTACCGCAAGGCTGGCCGCAACGTCGATGCACTGGTATTTGCCGACAGTGTCAGCGCTGCCATCGACTCTGCCCTCGTCTGGCAGAAACAAAACGATGCGGCCGAACTGGCCGTCATCTACCAGACCCATGAAAAGGAGCTGGCACTGAACGAAGCCAAAAGCGAGACTCGCATCCATCGTGTACTGCTTGCCGCTGCTATCCTCGTCATCCTGCTCATAGGTTACTTGTTCTGGCGTACACGAAAATATAATAAGGAACTCCTTGAGAAGAACCGCCGACTATTAGCCGATATAGAACAGCGCGAGCAGGAAGAACAACAGGCCATCGTACAGCTAAAAGCTGAACCCAAAGAAAAACTAACAGCCAACCAGCAGCTCTTCTGCCGTATCTGCGACCTCATGGATTCGTCAGACCACATCTACACCGATGCCGATCTGGATCGCAACCGCCTGGCCCAGCTCCTCGGTACCAATGAACATTACGTGACCGATGCCATCAGTACCTGTACCGATGGTAAAAGTGTGAACGGCTTCCTCAACGAATACCGTCTGCGCTATGCCGCACGTCTGCTGGCCACCACAACAGATGCCGTGGCCATCATTGCCGAGCTCTCCGGCTTCTCCCGCAGCTCATTCTTCCGCATCTTTAGCGATGCCTACGGCATGTCACCCTCAGACTATCGTCGGGTAGCAAGGAAATAACAAAAATACAAACATAATAACAAGTAAGTATGAAAAGACTATTATCAACTATCCTTGTGGTGCTTTTCACACTGAACATTACAGCTCAGGTGTGGAATACCGACACTAAGATGTCGCCCTGGCTCCATGCAAAGTACTCGCAGGAGATGCAGGAGGTGAAGAAAAATGGCGGACCGAAGCGCGTGCAAGGCCGCACAGTGAGAAACTACATTCTGGCGCTGGTGAAAAACAGCGACGAGGCCGCTGCCGTCCGTGGGGCTGGCGGCGTGGTGCTGCAAGACTTCGGCAACGACGTCTGTGCCGCCTTCCTGCCTATCGACAAGCTGGGTGAGCTGGACAATAGCCCGAGCATCCTGCGCATGGAGGCCAACGCTCTGTCGGAATTGACGAACGACACCAGCGCCGTCATCCTCGGCGTCGACAAGGTGTGGAACCAGGAACATTCGTCGGCCCTTCCCCAGGCCTTCACCGGCAGGGGCGTCGTGGCAGGTGTGATGGACGTCGGCTTCGACTTCACCCACCCCGCGTTCCGTAACAGTGACGGCACCTCACGCATCAAATGGTTCTGGGACCCGATGGCTCCCGATGCCTCGAACGACGGGCTCGGCATGGTCTACAGCACGCCCGCCGAGGTGCTGGCAGCCCGCTTCTGCACCAATGCCGACAGCGAGGACCATGGCTGCCACGTCATGGGCTCTATGACTGGCTGCGGACTTGACGGTCGCTACGTTGGCATGGCTCCTGAGGCAGACATCATGGGGGCATACATCCCGTTGGGACGTTATACTGAAAGTTACTTGGAGCGTATTAGAGAATACATCCTCAGTCATCGCGCAGACTATACCTTTATCAGTGACGAAATAATCAATGTGGACCTCTCCAGCGTGCTTGAGCTCGTAGAACTCTACAACATCTTCAAGGCTGCCGACGCCGCAGGTGAGCCTTGCGTGGTGAACTGGAGCTTCGGTGCTGCGGCCAACTTCTTCAACGACACCACACTCTACGAGGAAGTGTTCAACCAATTGGTCGGCCCCGGCCACATCGTCGTAGCATCGGCTGGCAACAACGGTCACCAAAAAAGTTACCTGAAGAAGGAAGCGGGCACCGCATTAGAACAGGACGTCTACTACAGCGCGACCACGGGCGATTTCGTCTTCTTCCTGCGCACCGAACCCGAAGAGCCTGCCTTCATGTTCGGCCTCACCTTCGACGGCATTGCAGACACGCTCTTCGTCACCACGGACAGAATCCTTGAAGCCGTGGCCATGGAAGAGAAATTGACCATCAACACTCCGGAAATGCAGGTGTCTTTCGAGGCCGAACGGGGTGCCTACGATAAGCTCGTCTACGTGGCATCCATTACCCCGACCGACAGCTTTATGAACGTCATCAGGAAAGACGAAAACACCGTGCAGATGCACGGAAAGTTGCTCGTAGATGTACCGGCACAGTTGGATATGATGGGGTATGTTACCAACACGTCGACTGTTCGGTTCAGCCCAGAGAACATACTCAATTCGCGTGGTTGCCAGACAGGGACAGTTGGCACTCCCGGCTGTCTGGAACGAGTCATCACCGTAGGAGCCATGCACCAGCGCACCTCGTTCACCAACATTCGTAACAATCAGTCAACCTACCTGGCCATAGGCAGCGAGGAGGGACATCTTGCTGCGTTCAGTTCCTGCGGCCCGACGATGAACGGCCGCATCAAGCCCGACGTCGTAGCACCAGGCCACAACATTCTCTCGTGTCTGAACAGCTTCTACCGCAAAGGCCACGACAAGGAGGCCACCGCACAGGAAGTAATACCCCTAACCGCATTAACGGCCAAAGCCTACGGAAAGACCTACGCAATGTGGGCCATGTCGGGCACATCCATGTCGTCGCCCATCGCTGCCGGTGTCATCGCCCTGTGGCTCCAAGCCAAACCGAACCTTACCCCCGAGGACATCCTGGGTGTCATCGAACGCACCAGCCACCAGCCCGAGCCCGAATTCTCCGGCACCGACAAGAACGTCTACTACGGCTGGGGAGAGATTGATGCCTATGCCGGACTGCTCGACATCTTAGGACTGACGGGCATCAGGGAGATATCCCAGCACCAGCCCGCCGGACTGAAGTTCCGTCTCGAAGGCCGCACGCTACATATCGATGGTATCGACAGCTCCGAAACCGTCACCGTGTTCGACCTCAGCGGGCGCCCCGTGCTCCGCACAGAAACCTCCTCAGACGG
>JAFSNG010000006.1 GCA_017447515.1 Prevotella sp.
ACTGGACAATGTCGCCGTGGAGAACAAACGCGTACATGTGGAACTGCGCGATGCCAACTATAAGGTCGTGGCAGAGCAGTGGGTGACCACCGACCGCTATGGTAAGTGTGCCACGGAACTGACATTGCCCAAGGGACTGTTGAACGGACGCTTTACGGTGAGGGCCAACAATACGTCGACGACTATCAGCGTAGAGGAATACAAGCGTCCGACGTTCCAGGTGGAGTTTGACGAATATAAGGAGTCGTATCAGCGTGGCGATACCGTGCGCGCAAAAGGTAAGGCGATGAGCTATGCCGGTGTTCCCGTGCAGGGAGCGAAGGTGAAGTATACCGTCAGTCGTCAGGTGGCATTCTGGTGGCTGTCGTATTCGTGGTACTGGGAAGGCGGCTATTTCGGCAATGGCCGGACGAAGGAAGTGGTGAAGGAAGGAGAGGCCGTGACCGGTGAAGACGGCACGTTTGAGGTAGAGATGCCCATGGTGTTACCCGATGAAGGCAAGAGCCGTTATCCGATGTACTACACCTTTGTGGCAGAGACGGAGGTGACCGATGTGGCTGGTGAGACGCATCACGGTTCGATGAGTCTGCCGCTTGGCACAAAGGCCACCGCCCTGACATGCAGCATGCCGCAGAAGGTGCGCAGCGACCAGATGCCGCAGGTGACCTTCTCGCGCAGGAATGCTGCCGGAAGGGAGATAGAAGGACAGGTGAAATACCGTGTTGACGGAGGCAAGTGGCAGGAGTGTGCTGCCAACGAGCCGCAGCCGACGGTACCGTGGAAGTTGAAGAGCGGTGAGCACCGCCTGGAAGCTACGTGTGGTGATGACAGCGTGGATATGACCTTTGTCGTTTTCGGTCTTGATGATACCAAACCCGCCACGACGACGCACGACTGGTTCTATGTGTCGGAGAAGCAATTCCCCAACGACGGCACACCCGTTACGTTGCAGGTTGGTTCCAGTGACCCTGACCTCCACATTGTCTATGGCATTTATGCCGGCGATAAGGTCATCGAACGTGGGGTGGTGAAGAAGAGCGGCCAACTGCTGAACAGGAAATTGAAATATAAGGAGGAATACGGCAACGGTCTGTTGCTGACTTATGCGTGGGTGAAGGATGGCGTATGCTATACACACCAGCAAACCATCACACGTCCGATGCCCGACAAGAAACTGCGCCTGACGTGGGAAACCTTCCGCGACCGTCTGACACCCGGACAGCAGGAGGAATGGCGCCTGAAGGTGGTGAATCCCGATGGCACACCTGCTGATGCATCGCTGATGACGGTGCTCTATGATAAGAGTCTGGATCAAATCAAGACGCACAATTGGTCGTTCTCGCCCACCAACTATCTGACGCAGCCCTCTACCAGCTGGCAGTTCCGCGCTACGGGTTCGCTGTCGTGGGCTGCATCGCAAGCCTACAAGACGCCGTTGTCAGTGAAAGGCCTTGACTTCAGCCGTTTCGACGAGAGTATCCTGCCCAGCAGCTATATTGCCTACGGACGGACTTATGTTGGCAGTGGGCGCCTGATGAGGTCGAAGGCTGTGGAGGACGGCGCGATGGTGGTGGAAGAGGCTCCGGCGATGGCTATGGCCTCGAACTATGCCGTGGAGCAGTCTGCCGTTGCCGAGAAGAAGGAAGCAAAGTTCTTCGATGCTGTCGAGACAGGGCACGAAACGGCAGAAGAGCAGCATGAAGATAATGTACAGGTGCGTGAGAACCTGGACGAAACGGCCTTCTGCTATCCTACGCTGACAACCGACGAAAAGGGTCAGGTGGTGATGACGTTCACGTTGCCGGAGTGTTTGACCACATGGCGCTTTATGGGCGTGGCCAATACGCAGCAGATGTTGTATGGCCGTATCGAGGGTGAGGCTGTGGCTCAGAAGGACGTGATGGTGCAGCCCAATGTGCCCCGCTTTGTCCGTATGGGTGATGAGGCGCAGATTTCCACCCGCATCTTCAATACCAGCGAAAAGGCTGTCAGCGGCAATGCCAAACTGCAGCTGATTGACCCTGAGAGCAATGCGGTGGTCTTTGAACAGCAACAGCCGTTCAGCATTGAGGCAGGCAAGACGGGCTCTGCAACGTTCAAGGTCTCTGTCGACAATACTCAGTGGTCGTTGCTGATTTGCAAGATCAGTGCCGTGGGTGACGGTTTCTCGGATGGTGAACAACACTATCTGCCCGTGCTGCCCGACAAGGAATACGTCACCAAGACCGTTCCCTATACCCAGCATGAGCCCGGTGTGAAGACCATCGACCTGACAAAGCTCTTCCCGCAGGGAACGACACAGCAGAAGCTGACCATAGAATATACGAACAATCCTGCGTGGCTGATGGTGCAGTCGCTGCCTATCTTAGGACAACCGTGGGAACATAGTGCCATTGACCAGGCAGCGAGCTACTACAGCAATCTGCTGGCAAAGACGCTGTTGAACCAGAGCCCGCAGGTGAAGACGACCTTTAAGTTGTGGCAACAGGAAGAGACGCAGGCGTCGCTGACCTCACAACTGGAGAAGAACCAGGAACTGAAAGACCTCGTGCTGAGCGAGACGCCTTGGGTAGGTGCTGCCGACCGTGAGAGTGAACAGAAGCAACGACTGGCTGACTTCTTCGACGAGAACGGAATTTCTAACCGCCTGGCGACGGCTCTCGGGAAACTGCAGAAACTACAGAACCCAGACGGCTCGTTCTCATGGTATCCGGGTATGCAAGGCAGTACGTATATCACGGTGGCTGTCGAAGAAATGCTGGTGCGTCTGAACAGGATGACTGGCGAGCAAGGTGATACCAAGCAGATGGAGGACAAGGCCTTCAAATTCATCGGTAACGAAATCGTTGATTTGGTGAAGGAGATGAAGAAGCTGGAGAAGAAAGGCCACAAGCCTTCATTCCCGTCGTTTACGGCACTGCGCTGGCTCTACCTCTGTGCCCTCGACGGACGGAAATTGCCAAGCGACGTGCAGGCTGCCAACGATTACCTGCTGCCCTTGCTGAAGAAGGATATCCAGCGTCAGACCATCTACGAAAAGGCCCTCTCGGCTATCATTCTTTCCAAGAATGGCGAGACGCGCAAGGCTGCCGAATACGTGCAGAGCCTGAAAGAATATACTGTCTTTACGGAGGAGATGGGCCGCTACTACGATACACCGCGTGCCGGCTATTCGTGGTACGACTACAAGATTCCTACCGAGGTGGCTGCCATTGAGGCTATCCAAATGGTGACGCCGAAGGATGTGCAGACCGTTGATGAGATGCGTCGCTGGCTGTTGCAGGAGAAGCGTACACAGATGTGGGACACCCCCATCAACAGCGTCAATGCCATCTGGGCATTCCTGAATGGCATTGCAACGCCACACTCTCAAAGAGAGAATGCTACCACGCTGACCACCACACAGCCCGCTACTATCCTCGCGGTCGATGGTTCCCCCATCGACACGCCCAAGGCCACCGCAGGCATTGGCTATGTGAAGACCGCCATGACGAATCCTACTGGCAAGACCTTTACGGCCACGAAGACCTCCGAGGGTACATCGTGGGGAGCTGTCTATGCGCAGTTCTTCCAGAAGACCAGTGAGTTGGAGCAGAGCAATAGCGGTATTACGGTGAAGCGCGAACTGCTTTCGGCAAAACCGCAAGCCGCGCTGAAGGTTGGTGACCGCGTCAAAATCCGCATCACCATCGAATGTTCGCGCGACCTTGATTTCGTACAGGTTTCCGACCGCCGTGCTGCATGTATGGAACCCGTCAAACAGCTCTCGGGTTATCAGCAGGGTGCCTATGTGTCGCCTAAGGACTGCGCCACCAACTATTTCTATTATGGTTTGTCGAAAGGCAAGCACCAGATAGAGACAGAATACTATATCGACCGTGCCGGTAAGTACGAGAGCGGTACGTGCACCGTGCAGTGCGCTTATGCCCCCGAGTATCGTGCTACGGCACCATCGATGACATTTAACGTAAAAGAGTGATGAAAAGAAAACTGATTATACCCTTGCTTCTGCTGGCGGCCTTGCCTGTGGCTGCACAGAAACTGATTGTTGAGCAGACCACCGTTGATGTTGGCCGAACAGGTTATGAGCATCCTATTACGGCTATCTTCAAGTGTCGCAACAAGAGTGGCAAGAAGCTGCGCATCAGTCAGGTGAAGCCCGACTGCTACTGTGTGGCCGCTGACTATCCGAAAGGCGAAATTGGTGGTAATGAACAATTCCAGATTCAGCTGACGTATAATGCCCGCCAACTGGGACATTTCAACCAGCAGGCAGCCATCGTCAGCAATGCCTCTTCAAAACCCATGTATATCACGATGAAGGGCGTTGTGCTTGAGCATTACGTTGATCTCTCTGCCAACTACCCTGTGGCGATGGGCGACCTGCGTCTCGATAAGAATGACCTTGAGTTCGACGATGTCAATCGTGGTGATCAGCCCGTGCAGGAATTGCACTTATATAATTATGGTACGCAAGACTACCAGCCCAACCTGCTTCACCTGCCACCTTATCTGACGGCACTGATGCAGCCCGAGAAGCTGGCTCCTGGCGAAGAGGGTGTGATGACGGTGCGGCTGAATTCTGCCAAGCTGCACGACTACGGACTGACGCAGACCTCAGTATATCTGGCAGGCAACGTCGGAGATAAGGTTAGTGCCGACCACGAAATCGGTGTTTCTGCCGTGTTGCTGCCTTCGTTCCCCGAACATGTGAGTAATCCCGCCCACATCCAGCTGTCGAAGGAGACTGTCGACATTCTGTTCGAAGGTAAGTCGAAGAAGACGGACGTCATTGATATTGTCAATACCGGACAGTCGGAATTGCAGATTTCTTCGTTGCAGATGTTCACCAGCGGACTGAAGATCTCGCTGAACAAGAGCCGTCTGCAACCAGGCGAGAGTGCCAAGCTGAAAATCACCGCCTATCGCAGCGACTTGCTGAAGGTGCGCACGCGGCCGCGTATCCTGATGATTACCAACGACCCCCAGAAGTCGAGGGTCACTATCACCATCAATGCAAAATAACATCTTACATCATACATCTTACATCATACATCTTACATCATACATCAATTATGGAGCATCCCGAGAACAGTTCAGAATATGCAGGCCTGCAGGTGAATAGCGGTGTCGAGCAGCCATCTATCATCAACCCCTATCTGAAGAAAAAGCGCGTCCAGCGCCGTGAACTCTCTGCCGCCGATATGGTAGAGGGTATTGTCAAAGGCGACGTCACCATCCTTTCTCAGGCCGTGACGCTGGTGGAGAGTGTCAATCCCGATCATCAGGCAAAAGCCCAGGAAGTCATCAACAAGTGCCTGCCCTATAGCGGCAACAGCATCCGCGTGGGAATCAGCGGCGTGCCAGGTGCAGGAAAATCAACGAGTATTGATGAGTTTGGCATTCACGTGCTGAAAGAGAAGGGCGGTAAACTGGCTGTGTTGGCCATCGACCCATCATCGGAACGCTCGAAAGGCAGTATCTTGGGTGATAAAACGCGTATGGAGAAGCTCTCCACGCATCCCGACTCGTTCATCCGCCCTAGTCCGACGGCAGGTTCTCTCGGTGGTGTGGCACGTAAGACCCGCGAGACAATCATTCTGTGCGAGGCTGCTGGCTTCGACAAGATTTTTGTCGAAACGGTAGGTGTCGGACAGAGTGAGACGGCATGCCATTCGATGGTTGACTTCTTCCTGCTCATTCAGTTGGCAGGTACTGGCGATGACCTGCAGGGTATCAAGCGAGGCATCATGGAGATTTGCGACGGCATCGTCATCAACAAGTGCGATGGCGACAATGTCGACAAATGTCACATGGCTGCCACCAATTTCCGCAATGCCCTCCACTTCTTCCCCATGCCCGATAGCGGATGGCTGCCGAAGGTGTTGTGCTACAGCGGTTTCTACGGCTATGGCATCAAGGAGGTTTGGGACATGATTTACGAGTATATGGATTTCGTCAAGGCCAACGGTTATTTTGCCTACCGCCGCAACGAACAGTCGAAATACTGGATGTACGAAAGCATCAACGAACACCTGCGCCTGAACTTCTACAACAACGACGTCATCAAACATCGTCTGCATGATGCCGAAAATTCTGTGTTGGCTGGCGAACAAACGTCGTTTGCTGCCGCCCAACAATTGCTCGACATGTATTTTGGTCTTCTTAAGTAATCATAAAGTTCTCATAGTTCAATGTTACAGATTGAGATAGACAGCGGCAGTGGATTCTGCTTCGGAGTGACGACTGCCATTCAGAAAGCCGAGGAAGAACTGGCAAGAGGTACGCAACTCTACTGCCTGGGCGATATTGTTCATAATGGCATGGAGTGTGAACGCCTTCGCGAAATGGGGCTGGTGACCATCGACCACGAGCAGATGGCTCGCTTGCACGATGCTACGGTACTGCTGCGTGCTCATGGTGAACCTCCTGAGACCTACGAAATGGCTCGTCGTAATAATATTGAAATCATTGACGCTACCTGTCCTGTGGTGCTGCAGTTACAGAAGCGCATCAAAAAGCAGTACGAGACATCTCTTACTGATAATTTCTCACCGCAAACCTCTCAAATCGTCATTTTTGGCAAAAAGGGTCATGCCGAGGTGTTGGGACTGGTGGGACAAACCCATTCGGACGCTATCGTCATCGAGAGTTTCGAGGAGGTGACCAAGCTTGACTTCTCGCGCGACATCTTTCTTTATTCGCAGACCACGAAGTCGCTCGACGAGTTTCATCGCATCATCGGATATATCCAGCAACACATATCGCCGTCGGCAACATTCAAGAGCTTCGACACCATTTGCCGCTCGGTGGCCAACCGCATGCCGAATATTTCGCAGTTTGCCGCCAAGCACGACCTCATCCTCTTCGTCTGCGGACGGAAGAGTTCCAACGGCAAAGTGCTCTACAATGAATGCTTGCGAGTCAATCCCAATACACACCTCATCGAGGATCCTGAGGAGATTGACCCTTCGTGGTTGACGGATATCCTGACAGTTGGCATCTGCGGAGCCACCAGCACACCGAAGTGGCTGATGGAGCAGTGTCGCGATGCCATTGTCGCAATGGAATAAGCGTTATGCTTCGACGGCTTCGTTGAAGCGTTCGATGAGCCATTGCTTCTGTTCGGCAATGGTCATGTTCGAGTTGTCCAGCTCTATGGCATCATCGGCCTTGCGCAGGGGCGATACTTCGCGGTGCGAGTCAATATAGTCGCGCTCCTCTACGTTTTTCAGTATCTCGTCGAAGTCAGCCTCCATGCCTTTTGCCTTCAACTCGTCATAGCGGCGCTGGGCGCGAACCTTTGCTGAGGCTGTGACGAACACCTTCAGCTCGGCATCGGGAAACACGACAGTACCGATGTCGCGACCGTCCATCACTACGCCCTTGTCCTTACCCATCTGTTGCTGCTGGGCTACCATCGCCTCGCGTACAAAGCCCAGAGCGGCAATGGGACTGACGTGGCTCGACACTTCCATTGTGCGGATGTCGTGCTCTACGAGTTCTCCGTTCAGGTAGGTGTCAGGGCGTCCTGTCTCGGCATTGAACTTAAACGAAATCTGGATGTTTGCCATCTGCTGACGCAGGGCTTCTTCGTCGATGACGTCTCTCACCTCTTGATTCTCACCTCTCACCTCTTTGAAAATCCCGTTACGCAGGGCGTAGAGTGTCACACTGCGATACATGGCTCCCGTGTCGACGTATACATAACCTACTTCGCGAGCCAAATCTTTGGCCATCGTGCTCTTTCCGCACGAGCTGTAACCATCAATAGCAATAGTTATTTTCTTCATAGCGCAAAACTTACATTAATTAGTAGTGACGATGCCGAGACGTGGTATTTGGCATACGCCACGTGCAATTTGAAACGTTCCAACTGTAGTCCGGCACCCAGCGAGAGTCCTGCTCCGTGGTTGCTTTCGCCGTCACCGTCGGAAATCTTCATCTCACTGGCACGGCGGAAGTTATAGCCTGCTGCCACGTAGATGTTCTCGCCCAGCAACAAGTCGGCACCCACAGCCACATGTTTGATGAATCCCTGATCCCAGTTGTTCAGTCGCGACAGGGTGGCTGACAGTCGCAACGGCGAACCGATGAGGCGTTTTGTCACACCCAGCTGCAAGTCCAGCGGGATGCGCTCGAAATCGTCCTCGTAGGCTTTGATTTGTCCGCCCAGGTTCTTTGCCACAGCCGATAGCGACCATCCGCGGTCTTCGTCGGCATAGTTCAGTCCTAAGTCTACAGCGACGGCTGCCGAGTTATAGCTGGCAATGTGCGACGTGATGAAACGTGCCGTGATACCGCCGCTCAGGCGGTTGGCCAGCAGATAGGCAAACGACCCAGCCAGCGCAATGTCGCGGGCAGCAAAGGTGCCTAAGTCCTCGTTGCTCACGCTGGTTTGCTTCATCTTGCCGTAATCCATATATTGCGCCGACACTCCCCACGTAGCACGTTCCTGATAGGCTTTCACAAACGATGCCGAAGCGGTTACGGCACCATCCATATAGGTCATGAAGTTCAGGTTCAGCGTCTTATCGCTCACCCCGCTGATGAGTGCAGGATTGTGGAAAATGAGTGTGGCGTCGTCGTCAGTCAATGTGATGTTGTCTCCACCCAATGCAGCCACATGGGCACTGACGGGCAGGCGCAGAAAACTGTACACTTCCTGGCTCTCCTGTGCCGCTGCCGCAAGGGCTGACAACACCATGATGACTGCTAAAAGACCTTTTTTCATCTAATAATCTCTAAAATCCGATGCAAAGATAACAATTTATTCTCAATTATTTCGTACCTTTGCACAATAAATAACGCAGTAATTCGCATTTTATTGCCAGAAACATGGAACAAAAGAAAACTCCACGGGCTGATATTGACCAGCGTCGCACCACAGGATTCCTCCTCGGGCTGACGTTTATTCTGGCTTTGCTCTACGTCTCGCTGGAGTGGAACAGCATTCCAGCCAACGACGATTTCGACCCCGTCGACATTGGTGAAATGGTGCACGAAAGCGAATTGGTACCTATGTCGAATCTGGAGACCATCACCCAGCTGAAGGAGAAACAGCAGGTGGAAAAGGCCGAACAGCTGAATATCGTCGACGACAATGTGGAGATACAGGAAGCCGATGAACAGCTGGAGGGTGAGAAGGAAGGCGACGACGAATCACCGCTCAAGGAACTCGAAGAATCGCTCGACGACGACAAGGCACTGGCGGCAATGGGTGTTGACCCCAACAATCCGCTCAATTTCCATATTGCCGAGGAACTGCCACAGTTTCCGGGTGGTGCCGTCGAATTCATGAGGTGGCTCACCAAACACCTGCGCTACCCCTACAAGGCTCGCCAGGACAAGACGCAGGGCAAGGTCGTGGCCGTCTTCTATGTTGAGAAGGATGGCAATATCAGCGGCATTAGCGTCACGCGCTCCCTGTCGCCTGAATGCGACCGCGAATGTCTGCGCGTGCTGCGCCTGATGCCCAAGTGGAAACCTGGCATCCAGAACGACCAGCCCTGCCGCACCAAGGTCTGCATCCCGATCGTCTTTAAACTATAATGTCGAAACAACATAATAACGAAATAACAGAAAAAATGAAACAACTCTCATCCGACACCATCCTGCAGCTGGTCAACGACTATCTAGATCATCTGCCCTACGACCGCCGTCCAGCATCGCTCTACGAACCGGTACAATATGTTTTGGCCATTGGCGGCAAGCGCATCCGTCCCGTACTCATGCTGTTAGGCTACAACCTCTGGCGCGAAAAACCCGAGGACATCCTCATGCCTGCCTGCGGCATCGAGACCTATCATAACTACACCCTCCTGCACGACGACCTCATGGATAAGGCCGATATGCGTCGTGGTCATCTCACCGTCCATAAGAAGTGGGACGACAACAAGGCCATCCTTTCGGGCGACTCCATGCTCGTGCTGGCCTATCAGCGTGTCGCTCAGGTACCTGCCTGCAAATTGGAAAAGGTTCTGGACCTCTTTACCACTACTGCTCTCGAAATCGGTGAGGGGCAGGAGTACGACATGTCGTTCGAGACCCGCAACGACGTCACTGAGGACGAGTACATCGAGATGATTCGCCTGAAGACCTCCGTCCTGCTGGCCTGTGCGCTGAAGATTGGTGGCATCCTCGCTGACGCGCCGCAGGAAGATGCCGAACTGCTCTACCGCTTGGGCGAACAAGTCGGACTCGCCTTCCAGTTGCAGGACGACCTGCTCGATGTCTATGGCGACCCCGCCGTATTCGGTAAGTCCATCGGTGGCGACATCACCTGCAACAAGAAGACCTATATGCTCATCAATGCCTATAATCGTGCCAACGACGAACAGCATGCCGAACTCGACCGATGGATCAATGCTGCAACCTTCGACCGTGCGGAAAAGGTGGCTGCCGTTACGCGCCTCTACGATGAGATTGGCATCCGTCAGCTCTGTGAGGACAAAATCAACTACTACTTCGAACTGGCGCGCCAGACCCTCAGCAAGGTCAATGTCCCCGCCGAGCGCAAGCAAGCCCTCAGCGCCTACATGGACGAATTGTTGCACCGCAACAAATAACCACTGTGCCCGACGGTTCTCCCGTCGGGATAAAAATATGAATTACATAGACACCCACTGCCACCTCGACGGTGAAGAATTCGCAGCAGATCGCGACGCCGTCGTCCAGCGAGCCCGAGAGGCTGGCTGCACGGCAGTATTTCTGCCAGCCATCGATGCCGCCTCGTGCCGCACCGTCCTCGACGTCTGCCGTCAGTATCCTGATTACTGCCGTCCCATGCTCGGTCTCCATCCCGAGGAAGTCCGCTCCGACTGGCAGGAAGTTTTGGCTCGCATAAAGTATTCTCTCACCTCTCACCTCTTGCCTCTCACCTCTCCTGCCATCGCCATCGGCGAAATAGGTCTTGACTATTACTGGAGTCGCGAGTTCGAACGCGAACAGCTTGAAGCCTTCGAGGCGCAGGTACGCTGGGCCGTTGAACTGCAGCTGCCCCTGATGATTCACTGTCGCAAGGCGCAGAACGAGATGGTCGCTATTATAAAAAGGTACGCGCACGACCTCCCTGGTGGCGTGTTCCATTGCTTTACGGGCAATGTTCAGGAGGCTCAACAGCTGTTGGAGTTCGACCGCTTTGTGTTGGGTATCGGTGGCGTACTCACTTTCAAGAAAAGCCATCTGCCCGAGACGCTGGCGGAGGTCGTACCCCTCGGCCGCATCGTTCTTGAGACCGACGCACCCTATATGGCCCCCGTACCCTTGCGCGGTCAGCGCAACGAGCCTGCCTTCATTCGACACGTCATCACTCGCTTGGCCGAAGCCTACGGCGTCAGCGAAGAGGAAATCTGCCGCCAAACCAACGCCAACGTCGCACGCGTCTTTAAGGTGAATGGTTAAAATTCCCTAAACTATCAACTTTCAACTCTCAACTTTCAACTTAATTGACTATCTTTGCAGCCGCTTACAATTAGGAGAGGTGCTCGAGTGGTTGAAGAGGCACGCCTGGAAAGCGTGTAACCGGCAAAACCGGTTCGCAGGTTCGAATCCTGTTCTCTCCGCGAAAGGACATGGAAAGAAAACTGTTTTGCGAAATCTCTCCTTTCACCTATCGGCTGTCGATGGAGAAGGAAATCCTGAAGCGTCACGTTCAGGACATGATGCGTAAGAAGCTGTTCGCCAAGGAGCGGACGGCGGAGTCGCTGCCCGTGGTTGTCTATCGCCACACCTCGCTGATTCGTCGTCGGCTGGGCAATGTCAACATGCAGTTGCAGGAGAACAAGGCAACGAACCTGGCGCTGGCGGTGAAACACATCGACGGGCTGGTGATTCGGCCTGGCGAAACGTTCTCCGTATGGCGACTCATTGGGCGTACTACCAAGCGAAAGGGCTACAAGGAGGGATTGACCATCGCCAAAGGCAAGCCCTCGCAGGGCATTGGCGGCGGCATGTGCCAGCTGTCGAATCTCATCCACTGGCTCGTATTGCACAGCGAGCTGACCATTACGGAGCATCACCACCACGATGGACTCGACCTCTTCCCCGACTTCGGCCGACAGATTCCCTTCGGCACCGGCACCAGCATCTCGTACAACTACATCGACTATCGGTTCCGCAACGACACGCAGAATACCTATCAGCTCCGCCTATGGACGGACGACGAGTATCTGTGCGGTGAGTTGCGCGCCACGGAACAGCTGCCGCACACCTTCCACATTCATGCCGAGAACGAGTTCTTCTCACGGGAGAATGGCGTGGTCTATCGCAACGGTGAAGTCTATCGCGACGTCATTGACCGCGTATCCGGTCAACGCCTTGAAAGCCTTCTCATCCGCACCAACCATGCCCGTGTGATGTACGACTGCCCGCCCTCGATGGTTATCAAGGAAGAATAAAAGCAAATAAGGCCCGCAGGTTTTTACTGCGAGCTTTCTTTTGTCTATCCAGTACTATGGCCACTTCCATCAGAGTTGGCACGCCGAGATTGACGGAGTGCAATATAACATGCTTGACAGCATGGAACTAAGAGAATTGAGATAGAATGGTAAAGTTCTATGATAGGAAGAAGTGAACCCCAATTCGTCAATATACTTCAGACAGAAATCTTTCAGGCTGATGTAGTAGATGCCTGGGTTGTTTGAGATAATAATTCCTGTCAATCCTTTCCATACTTCCGAATGTTTTGCGTATTACGCATTTTTTCGAAAGAACTGACAAAAAAGACACTTGTGTCTGATGGAAGAAGTTTATCATCTGTGAATATGTAACTGGTAGAAAAGAAGTGGTATAACTGCATTTTAGCGGAGTTTCGGCTGCTAAATTTTGCATTTTAGCGGAATTTTGAAATATATTTTGTATATTTGCAGTCGAAAATGTGATTTAAAAACGAGATAAGATATGAAATCACTCAGAGAACTATTCCGAATCGGAAAAGGCCCGTCGAGCAGTCACACGATGGGGCCTAACAATGCAGCGCTCATCTATGCCAAGCGCCATCCCGAAGCCAAAAGCTTCGAAGTAACTCTATACGGTAGTCTCGCTGCCACGGGAAAAGGTCACATGACCGATGTGGCCATCATGGATGTGCTCAGTAAGATTGCACCTGTGAACATCGTCTGGCAACCCAAGGAATTCCTGCCCTTCCACCCCAACGGCATGAAGTTCACGGCTGACGGAGGCGACGAGTGGACGGTGTATAGCGTAGGCGGTGGTGCTCTGTCGGAGGGCAAGACCGAGGGTGACATGTTCGCTTCAGGCGGTGATGTCTATGAGATGAGCAAGATGAAGGATATCATGGCGTGGTGCGACAAAACTGGCCATGGTTACTGGGAGTATGTGGAACAGTGTGAAGGGCCGGAAATCTGGGACTATCTGAAGGAGGTCTTTGATACGATGCAGAGAGCCGTCGAGCGAGGTATCGATGCAGAAGGCGCACTGCCTGGTCCGTTGGGACTGGCGCGCAAGGCTGTATCCTACTATGTGAAGTCGCAAGGATACAAGGAAGGTGTCCGTTACGGCGCCGCGCTCCATGCCTACGCGCTGGCCGTCAGTGAGGAGAATGCCTGTGGGGGTACGATTGTGACGGCTCCCACTTGTGGCAGTTGCGGTATACTTCCTGCCATTCTCTATGAGCACTACCACGATTTCAAATTCTCTGAGCAGCGTGTGCTGAGAGCCCTTGCCACAGCCGGTCTCTTTGGCAACGTGGTGAAACACAATGCCAGCATCAGCGGCGCGGAAGTGGGTTGCCAGGGTGAAGTGGGGGTTGCCTGTGCCATGGCTGCTGCAGCCGGTTGCCAGATATGGGGCGGTACACCCCACCAGATAGAATATGCTGCTGAGATGGGACTGGAGCACCATCTTGGTCTGACTTGCGACCCTATCTGCGGACTGGTTCAGATTCCCTGCATTGAGCGTAATGCCTTTGCTGCCACACGTGCTGCCGATGCCACCTTCTTTGCCATCACTTCCGATGGCAACCACCGCATCTCCTTCGACCATGTGGTGGAGGTGATGAAGCGCACGGGCCATGACCTGCCCTCGCTCTACAAGGAAACCAGCGAAGGCGGTCTCGCCTTGGAATATGATGACTGAAAACACACGAGGCTTGGCTGAAAACGTGGCTAAAAGAAAAGAACCTATCTGAAAATCAATCAGTTAGGTTCTTTTTCTGTCGGGATGAGGCGACTCGAACGCCCGACCCCTACGTCCCGAACGTAGTGCGCTACCAACTGCGCTACATCCCGATTACTACGGAGTCGCTGAACCTGCAAAGGTCAGTGATTTTTCGTAAGCGGGTGCAAAAGTACGAAATTATTTTGAATTCTCAAAATTTTTTCGTGATTTTGCTCATAAAAGTGTGTGATAACGAAGCGAAATGCCTATAAGAGGCGCTTCATTTCGTCGAGTTCTTCCTGTGTCGTGGCCCACGAGGTGACGAAACGGCAGATGGTGCGATGGCCCTCGGCCTGTCCCCAATGGGTGAAGTCCATCTTGGCCGACAGCTCCTCGACCTTGGCATCGGGCAGGATGATGAACTGCTGGTTGGTGGGTGAGTCAAGCCAGAAGTCATATCCTTTCTCCTGGAAGATGCGTTTCATCTGCATGGCCATATCGATGGCGTGGCGCGACAGCTTGAAATAGAGATCGTCGGTGAACAGGGCATCGAACTGGAGTCCGATGAGTGCGCCCTTGGCAATGACGGCACCGTGCTGCTTCTGGATGGAGAAGAAATGCTTGTGGGCCTGTCGGTTGGTGAAGACGACGGCCTCGCCACAGAGGGCGCCAATCTTGGTTCCACCAATGTAGAAAACGTCGCAGTGGCGTGCAAGATAGGGTAGGGTGATGTCGCAGCCTTCGGCCATGAGTCCGTAGCCCAGACGTGCTCCGTCGATGTAGAGCGGTATGTCGTACTGCTTACAGACCTGATAGATATCGTCCAGTTCGCGAGCGGTATAGAGCGTTCCCAATTCGGTTGGGAAAGTGATGTAGACCAAGCCCGGATGTACGGCGTGGTCACGATTGCCATCGTGATAGAAGTCATCGAGATAGCGGTTCAGCGTCTTGGCCTCCATCTTGCCCAGTGCGTCGGGGATGGTGATGATTTTGTGTTCCGTAAACTCGACGGCACCTGCCTCGTGGACGTTGATGTGGCCCGAGCCGACGCAGATGACACCCTCGTACTGATAGAGCATGGAGTCGATGGTGGTGGCGTTGGTCTGCGTGCCGCCTGTGAGGAAGAATATCTGTGCGTCGGGCATGCCGATGGTTTCGCGGATGCGTTCCTTTGCCCGCTCGGAGAAGGCGTCGAAGCCATAGGGTGTGGGTCGCTCATTATTGTATTTAATGAGGTTCTCGAGCACCTTGGGGTGTGCGCCGTTGTTATAGTCGCATTCGAAGGATATCATAGGGCTTCTAGCATGCGTTTGATGACTACTGAGCAGGAGATTTCGCGGTTGGCAGCTTCGGGGATGACGAGGCTGTTGGGCGACTCAATGACATCGTCGGTAACGATGAGGTTACGGCGGACAGGCAGACAGTGCATGAACTTGCCGTTATTGGTCCACGACATGTGTTCGGTGTCGACAGTCCACGAACGGTCCTCGCAGGTTATCTTGCCGTAGTCGGCAGGATTAGTGACACCAGGGTTCGACCAGTTTTTGGCGTAGATGAAGTCGGCACCTTCGAAGGCTTTGCGCTGGTCGTATTCCACGCGGGCATTGCCGACGAACTGCGGGTCGAGCTCGTAGCCTTTGGGGTGGGTGATGACGAGGTCGACATCGGCGGCGTTCATCCACTGTGCGAAGCTGTTAGGCACGGCCTGCGGCAAGGCGCGGCAGTGAGGAGCCCAGGTGAGGACGACTTTAGGTTTGGCAGCGGGAGAACCGCTGCCCGCACTGGCTTTCCAGTTCTCCTTAATCGTAATCAAATCGGCGAAGGCCTGCAGGGGATGCACCGTGGCGGTCTCCATAGCGAAGACGGGGCGGCCGCTGTAGCGGATGAACTGCTGCAGCACGGTTTCGGCATAGTCGTATTCGCGGTCAGTGAGTCCAGCGAAGGAGCGTACGCCGATGAGGTCGCAGTAGCAGCCCATGACGGGAATGGCTTCGAGCAGGTGTTCGCTCTTATCGCCATCCATGATAACGCCGCGCTCGGTCTCGAGTTTCCAGGCACCGGCATTGACATCGAGCACGATGACATTCATGCCGAGGTTCATGGCGGCCTTCTGGGTGGAGAGGCGCGTGCGCAGTGAGTTATTGAAGAATATCATCATGAGGGTTTTGTTCTTGCCCAGATGCTGATACTTGTAACGGTCGTTCTTGATCTCGAATGCTTCGGCCATCGCCTTGTCCAGCGGGCCAATATCCTGTACGTTGACGAAGGTTTTCATAATTATTTTCGTTATTTCGTTATTACGGTATTCCGTGATTCCGTGTTTACGGGCGGGTTTGGCCTTCGCCCTCGATAATCCATTTGTAGGTGGTGATTTCCTCTAAGGCCATGGGGCCGCGGGGACCAAGCTTCTGCGTAGAGATGCCAATCTCGGCGCCGAGACCGAACTGCGCTCCGTCGGTGAACGACGTGGGGGCATTCCAATAGACGCAGGCGGCATCGACATGTGCCTGGAACTTGCGTGCCGTAGCTTCGTCGTTGGTGATGATGGCCTCGCTATGGCCAGAACCGTACTGGTCGATGTGTGCCAGAGCCTCATCCAGTGATGCCACGGTGCGGATGGACATTTTGTAGTCCATGAATTCGGTGCCAAACGACTCATTGGTGGCAGGCTGCAGCAGGACGTCGGGATACTGGCCGCGCAGCAGCTGATAGGCAGGGCCGTCGACGTAGAGCGTCACCTTGTGGTCGAGTAGGAGTTTTACGAGTTCGAAGAGGTCGCCCAAGCGCTTCTCGTGGATGATGAGGCAGTCGAGGGCGTTGCACACCGAGACACGGCGGGTCTTGGCGTTGCAGATGATTTTCTTGCCCATCTCCAAGTCACCGTCCTTGTCGAAATAGGTGTTGACGACGCCGGCACCAGTCTCGATGACGGGAATGCGGGCTGTGTCGCGAACGAAGTCGATGAGGCGGCGTCCGCCACGGGGTATGCATAGATCGATATAGCCCACGGCATTGAGCATTTCGCCCGTAGCCTCGTGGGTGGCTGGCAGCAGGGTGACGATGTCAGGATTGACGCCAAAGCGTTCCAACACTTCGTGGATGAGCTCGACGGAAGCCTGGTTGGAGAGGTCGGCATCGCTTCCGCCTTTCAGCACGCAGGCATTGCCGCTCTTGAAACAGAGCGAGAATACGTCGTAGGTCACGTTTGGACGAGCCTCGTAAATCATGCCGATGACGCCGAAAGGCACGCTGACACGGTGCAGGCGCAGTCCGTTAGGCAGCGTTTTCTCCTTGGTGACGTAACCCAGCGGCGAGGGCAGCGAGGCCACGTTGCGCATATCGCCGGCAATGTCGTCAAGGCGTTTCTCGGTGAGTTGCAGACGGTCGTAGAGCGGATTCTTCGGATCCATCTTCGCCAAGTCCTGGCTGTTTGCCACGAGGATGCGTTCCTTGAAGTCGATGATGGCATCAGCCACCGCGTTGAGGATGGTGTTACGCTGCTCGTCGGAGAGCAGGGCCAGCGAGCGGCTGGCTTTCTTTACCCGCTTGAATGTTTCAGTCAATTGCATAAGGAATGAATTCTGTATGGGGTACGTTTTGATTGTTTAAAAGAATGTCGAGGAGGATATCTTCGCGCTTGCCGTTGGCAATAATGACGCGGATGCCGGCCTTCTGAACCTTCTGGGCGGTGGTGTACTTCGAGTGCATGCCGCCACGCCCGAAGGCACTCTTCTCCTCCTTGATGTATTGCGACAGGTCGCGGCCTGGTTCGACGGTGGGGATGATGTTTGACGCGGGGTCGTCAGGGTGACCATCGTAGATTCCGTCGATATTGGAGAGCAGGATGAGCGTGTCGGCCTTCATCATCTGTGCGATGAGGCCCGAAAGTTCGTCGTTATCGGTGAACATCAGCTCTGTGACGCTCACGGTGTCGTTTTCGTTAACAATGGGCAACACATCGTTTTCGAGCATCACCGTCATACAGGCCTGCTGATTGCAGTACTGTTCGCCAGGCTCGAAGTTCTCCTTCATCGTGAGCACTTGTCCGACGTGGATGCCGAACTCGCGGAACAGGTCGTAGTAGAGTCCGACGAGTTTCACCTGACCCACGGCGGAGAACAACTGACGCTGTTCGACGCTGTCGAGCGAGTGGTCAACGGTCAGTTCGCGACGCCCGCAGGCTACGGCACCAGAAGATACGAGGATGATTTCGTAGTCGTGACGTCGGAGGGAGGCTACCTGGTCAACGAGTGACGACACGCGGGTAACGTCCAGTTTTCCGTCGGTGCGCGTCAGCACGTTGGAGCCTATCTTGATAACAATTCTTTTCTTCATTTTTATATCAGTGATACGTCCTTGATATGGTCTATTTCCGGTTCTGTCCCGATAGTGCCGACGACGGTAATGATGTCCAGTCGGGAGTTGCCGTTGATGTGGCGATACTTGATGTAGTGGTTGATGGCACCCCGAAGACTTCTCAGTTTCTGATAGTCGACGGCTTCCTCAGGTTCGCCGAACAAACGGTTGCGGCGGGTCTTCACTTCGACGAATACCACGGTGCCGTCTTTGTCCTGAGCAATGATGTCGAGGTCGCGGTGGCCTGATTTCCAGTCGCGCTCGACGATGGCGTAACCGTTGCGTTGCAGATAGTCTGCCGCCGTGTCCTCACCCCACTTGCCTAACTCGTTATGCGCCGCCATCTCTAATTGTCAATTATCAATTGTCAATTCTGATTTACTTCTCGGCGTCCTTGTTGCGGATTTCCACACGGCGAATCTTGCCGCTGATGGTCTTCGGCAACTCGTCGACAAACTCCACAATACGGGGGTATTTGTAGGGAGCGGTCTCCTTCTTGACGTGCTGCTGGAGTTCCTTAACGAGGTCTTCACCAGCTTTGTCTTTCCACTCCTTGCCGAGCACGACGGTAGCCTTCACCACCATGCCGCGAATGTCGTCAGGCACACCCGTGATGGCGCACTCTACGACGGCGGGATGGGTCATCAGCGCGCTTTCTACCTCGAACGGGCCGATGCGATAGCCGCTTGACTTGATGACGTCGTCAATACGTCCTTCAAACCAGTAGTAGCCGTCCTCGTCGCGCCACGCCATATCTCCTGTGTGGTAGATGCCGTCGTGCCATGCCTCGCGGGTCTTCTCGGCATCACGATAGTAACCCTTGAAGAGTCCGATGGGCTTGCGGTCACCCACGCGAATGACAATCTCGCCCTTTTCACCGTCCTCGCACGATGTGCCGTCAGCACGCAGCAGGTCGATGTTGTATTGGGCGTTGGGAATGCCCATCGAGCCGGGCTTCGGTGTCATCCAGGGGAAGGTGCCGAGGGTCATGGTGGTCTCAGTCTGTCCGAAACCTTCCATGATGTTCAGGCCGGTCTTCTCCTTGAGTTTGTCGAAGACGGCGGGGTTCAGGGCTTCGCCGGCCGTGCAACAGTATTCGAGTGATGAGAGGTCGTATTTGTTCAGGTCCTCGCGAATCATGAAGCGATAGATGGTCGGGGGCGCACAGAATGACGTCACGCGGTATTTCTCAATCTGACGCAGCAGGTTGTCGGCATTGAACTTCTCGTGGTCGTAAACGAACACTGTTGCGCCGGCAAACCACTGGCCGTAGAACTTACCCCAGACAGCCTTGCCCCAGCCGGTATCTGCTACGGTGAGGTGCAGCGAACCTTCGTGCAGGTTATGCCAGAAGACGCCCGTCGACAGATGGCCCATGGCATAGAGATAGTCGTGTGCCACCATCTTCGGTTCGCCACTTGTGCCGCTGGTGAAGTACATCAGCATCGTGTCATCGTTTTCGTTGACGAAGGAAGGACGCTGGAACTTCGGAGCCTCTTTCCACTCCTTCCTCCAGTTGTGGAATCCTTCTTCGTCGCGCAGTGTGATATATTGTTTCACCGTCGGACTCTCGGGCTGGGCCAGCTTGATCTGACCGATAATATAATCGTCATCGGCACAAATGATGGCCTTCACCGATGCGCGCGTGTTGCGATAGACGTAGTCGTGCTTGGTAAGCATATGTGTTGCGGGTATCACAATCGCCCCAATCTTACACAGTGCGAGCATGATGACCCACCACTCGTAATGACGCTTTAGGATGAGCATCACAGGATCGTTCTTGCCGATGCCCAGCGTCTGCAAATAACTCGCTGCCTGGTCGGTCTGTTCCTTCAGTTCGGCAAATGTCGTACGTATTTCCTCCCCCTGGTCGTTGGTCCACAGAATGGCAAGTCCCTCGGGTCTCTCCTCCGCCCACGCATCCATTACGTCGTAGGCGAAGTTGAAATTCTCGGGGATGATGAACTCCAGGTTCTTGTTGTAATCCTCAACAGACGTGAATGTCGTCTGCTTCAAAAATCTTTCTATCATAATTTACTCTACTGTAAATGCTAAGAACTTCACGGCCTTATCACCAACGGCCAACATGCCGTGGGGCTTGGTGGAGTCGAAATAAATGCTGTCTCCTTCTTCGAGGATGATGGTCTTGCCACCGATGTAGAGCTCCATGCTGCCTTCCAGCACCATGTTGAACTCCTGTCCAGGATGCGAGTTCTTGTAGATGGTGCGTGCGCCCGGCTTCGGTTCAACGGTGACGATAAACACGTCTGCCTTGTGATTGACGAAACCGCCCACGAGACTCTGATATTTATACGCCTTTGTGCGTTCGATGCTCATGCCCTGACCCTTGCGCGTCACGTAATACGACTTCATGTGCGGTGCTTCGGCGAAGATGAGTTCTTCCGTCGACACGCCGTATTTCTTCGCAATCTTCATCAGGTTCGAGATGGTGATGTCCAGCTCACCCTGCTCAATCTTTTCATACTTGTCAGCGCTGATGCCGATGGTCTCCGCCATCTCGCTCACGGGAATGTCGAGCACGTCGCGCAATCCGCGCAGACGTTCGCCTATTTGTTTCAATTGTTCGTCCATAATTATTTCGCTCCTGCTTTTAATCCTCTAATTACACTTGACGTGAAACCGGCATGTTCCATTTCGTTCAGTCCCTTGATGGTCACACCACCGGGCGTGGTCACCAGGTCGATGGCGGCCTCGGGGTGCAGACCGGTTGCCTGCAACAGCTCTACGGCACCCTTCATGGTCTGCATCACAATCTGCTTCGCGTCGTCGGCCTTAAAGCCTAACTCCACGCCGCCCTCTGCTGCTGCGCGGACATAACGCATGGCGTAGGCAATGCCGCACGAGGCGAGGGTAGTGCCTGCTCCTAGATGTGCTTCTTCAGTGATGATGGTCTTACCCATGCTTTCGAACAGATTCACCACCTGCTCCGTATTTTGCGGCGTTGCTGCAATGCTCGGCACGATGAATGTCATTGACTCCAGTTGCGCAATGGCGATATTGGGAATGACGAGGAATGTCGGAATCATCTTCCCTTCTTTCGTCATCCACTGCTTGATACTCTCCGACTTCACGCCTGCGGCTACTACGACGAGTGTCTGCTGGTCGTAGTCCATCACGTCGCGGATGCCTGTCAGCACCTGTTCCACGAGCCAGGGTTTAACGACGACACACACGATGTCGGCACCCTGTGCGGCCAACTGGTTGCTGGGCGTTGCCGTCACGCCCATGTCGGCAAACTTGTCACGCGTCGCCCTCACAGGGTCGCTCACGCAAATATCTTCGTTTTGGATGTAGTCTCCCTTGATGAGTCCTTCAACGATGGCACCGCCCATGGCGCCGGCTCCGATTACTGATATTTTCATATTTCTTCTAACTACTTTTATCTTCTTCTATCTTCTTTTATCTTCATCTATCTTCTTGATTCACAGTTCTTCCGGCTTCACTCTGATGAGTCGTTCAATAAAGTCGTCGGCCTCAGCCTTCGTCAGACATAGTGGCGGCAACAGTCGCAGAATGTTCTGACCGGCACAGCCCGTGAAGCAGTGCTCGTGCTTGATGAGCGGTTTGCGCACCAGCGTGTGTGGCATATCCAGTTCGATGCCAATCATCAGTCCGCGACCGCGTACGTCCAGGATGTGTGAACTGCCGATGCCCTTGATTCCTTCCATCAGGTAGTCACCAATCACGCGGGCATTCTCCACCAGTCCTTCGTCTTCGAACACGTCGAGCACAGCCAGCGCGGCGGCACAGGCCAGGTGATTGCCTCCGAACGTCGTGCCGAGCTGTCCGTAGACAGGTTCGAAGTCGGGAGAAATCAGTACGGCGCCCATGGGGAAGCCGTTGGCAATACCCTTTGCTACGGTGATGATGTCGGGCTTGATGCCCAGCCACTGATGGGCAAAGAATTTTCCGCTACGGCCGTAGCCACACTGAATTTCGTCGCATATCAGCACCGCGCCGTAACGCTTGCAGGCGTAGGCCAAGTCCTGCGCAAACTTCGGCGTGGCCATCTGGATGCCGCCCACGCCCTGAATGCATTCGAGGATGACGGCTGCCACACCGCCTTTCGACAGTTCGCGCACCCATGGCTCGATGTCGTTCAGCGGCAGGAACCGCACATGATGGTTATCGTTGATGGGAGCTACAATCTTACGGTTGTGCGTCACCTCTACGGCCAACGACGTGCGACCGTGAAACGCCTTCTCGCACGACAGCACGCGCGTGTTGCCCGTCTTGAACGATGCCAGCTTCAGCGCGTTCTCGTTGGCCTCCGCACCGCTGTTAATCAGAAACAGCTGGTAGTCGTCGTAGCCGCTGATTTTTCCCAGTCGCTCAGCCAACTGCTGCTGCAACTTGTTGATTACCGAGTTGGAGTAGAAACCAATCTTCCCCAACTGCTCCGTCACCTTCGCGATGTAGTGCGGATGTGAATGACCGATGCTGATCACTGCGTGACCACCGTACAGGTCAAGATACTCCTGACCCTTGTCGTCCCAAACCTTACATCCCTGTCCCTTCACGATGTTCACGTCGAACAAGGGATATACGTCGAATAGCTTCATAATTGCGTACCTTATTGTATATACAGGCTGCAAAGGTACGAATAAGTGAGCGAAATACCAAAGTTTTTTCTCTTTTTTTATCCCGGAAGTATTTTCAATTACTCCGGAAGGAGAGCGACACCGTGCTGCTTTTTGCCGTCCATCATGATTTTCAGGGGTCGGGGGAAGCGGACGTGGCGCACGTATTCCGTCTCTTCTATCGCGGGCAGGGCGTCGAGAACGGCGGTTTGCAGGATGCCGTCACCGGTATAGGTGTTGATGGTGAAGTAGCCCACGCCGAACGAGGTGAGGTTCTGGAAGAAGTGCGTGCCCTGTGAGGGATCTACGTGGTAGTTCTTCAGCCCTGCCTCTACGATGACGCGTGCTGCGGAGATATGCGGCCACTTGACGGGAATGCCCAGCCAGTAGTCGCTGGAGCCCCAGCGTCCGGGGCCGATAAGTATGTAGTTGGCGCCGGTGCCGTCCTCCTGGAGGTATTTGCCGTCGAGGAAGCGGCGGTTGATTTGCTCTATCTCGGCGGCAATCTGCGGATTATTCACGGCTGTGAAGTCCTCGTTGGTCTTGACATATACTACGTCTACGACATCCTCGGAGATGCCGTGACCCAGCGAATTGTGGGAGCGCAGCAGACACTGTTCGTTGGGAATGGCTGCGAGGTCTTCGTCCAACACCTGCTTCGAATCCACGATGGGACGAATCTGCAGCAGGTAGAAATCGCCGCTCGCACCGTCTGGTGCAAGGTTGCAGGCAAACTCTATCTCCACAGGTCGGCGCATCTCCTCCGAGCCGTATTTCTGCGACAGCTGAAGGATTTCCGGCAACGGGAAGATGCCGTGCTGCAGGACGCCGGAGAACGAGATGACCTTGCGGCCACCTTCGTAGATACCATCACGGATAATCTGGTCTACGGGGTCGTAGGTTGACGCGATGCCTTGCAACGAATTATCCTTGTCGGCCTCTTTTACACGAAGGTTCAGGATGTTATAGCCGTCGTCAACGGAGAAGGTAGGTAAACCACCTTCCGCAGTTTCTCCTGCGGGGTGCATATCCAGCGCATAGAAGCGCGTCTGTGTCTCCTTCAGTGCTGTGTCCATCTCTGACATCTGCAACACCTGCTTGGGGTGATAGGGTGATACGCGCAGCGTCTGTCCGCCGTCTACGATATACTTGCCCAAGCCCAGCGCCAGCGACGCAATGCCCTCTTCGGCCAGCTCGTCACCGATAGGGTAGTAGTTCAGCGAGCGCAGCACGCCTGAGAATGTCGGATAGAACCGCGTGTCGTATTGCTTTCCAACGACTTCCTGCAGGATGACCGCCATCTTTTCCTGGTCGATGACGTTCGACGTCGCCGTCATATACGCCTTCGAGTCCTTGTAATACACCGATGCATAGACACCCTTGATAGCACATGCCACCATGCGCAGCATCTCGTATTTGTCGTCCAGATACGGTACCATGTACGTGGAATAGATGCCGGCAAAGGGCTGGTAGTGCGAGTCTTCGAGCAGCGACGACGAACGCACGGCAATCGGCGCGTTGATGGCTTCGAAGAACGTAAAGAAGTCGGCAATGAGTGCGTCTGGCAATTGTGCCCGCATAAAATGCTGCAGGATTTCCTCGTCTGGCGCGTCGCTCAGCGCGATGCTCCACAGGTTGTTCTTATCCATGAATTCGTCGAAGAAATCGGTGCAGAGCACAACGGTCTTCGGAATCTGCACGGTGGCATTGTCGAACTGGTTCAGTTCCGGATGGCGCTTGATGATGTTGTCGAGGAATGCTAGGCCGCGCCCCTTGCCGCCTAAGGAACCATCGCCGATGCGTGCGAAATGGGCGTAGCGGTCGAACTTCAGTCGGTCGAAGACGGCCACGACTCCGATGTTCTTCATACGGCGGTATTGCACGATGGCATCGAAGATAATCTGTCGGTGTGCGTCGAGGTCCTGCAGTTTATGCCATGTGACCGTTTTCAGGAACTGGGACACAGGGAAGATGGCGCGGGCGCAGAGCCAGCGGCTCATGTTGTTGCGCGACACGTGATACTGGAATGACTCTGCGGGAATCTTGAAGATGTTGTCCTGCAATTCCTTCAGCGAACGCACACGTGCCACCTCTTCCTTTGTTTTGGGGTCGCGGAAGATAAAGTCGCCGAAGCCCATGTGTTCCTCAATAAGCTGGCGCAGGTCGACATTCATCTTTTTCGAATTCTTGTCAACGAAATGGAAACCTTCCTTCGCGGCCTTCTCCTTATTGATAATCTCGGAGCTTTGCAGGATGAGTGGCACGTACTCGTCGCGCTTTCGGATTTCGCGCAACAGTTTTAAGCCTGCCTCGGGGTCGCCTTCTTCGACGTGTGCCAGACGACCGTTCATGCCCTTCAACGGGAATCGTGTGTCGCTGATGACGCCCAGCACGTTGTCGTGATACATCTCGTACCAATGGATGGCCTCCTCGTAGGTTGTGGCCAGCACCACCTTCGGACGTCCGCGCTTACGCTGTGCTGCGGCGTGGGGGTTCAGCGCCTCGGTAGAAAAGTTCTTCGACTGTGCGAGGATGTAGTTATACAAGTTCGGTAGTACCGAGGAATAGAAGCGTATGTTGTCCTCGACGAGCAGTATCATCTGCACACCGGCCTCCTTGATGTCGTGCTCGATGTTCATCTGATCCTCAATGAGCTTGATGATGCTCAGAATGAGGTTCGTATTACCCAGCCAGCAGAACACGTAGTCGAAGATGGTCATATCCTCGTTCTCGATGCGTTTCGTGATGCCGTGCGAGAAAGGTGTCAGTACCACACAGGGCACGTACGGTGCCATTTGCTTTACGTCGCGAGCTACGGCGAAGGCATCGTTGTCGGCATTACCCGGCATACAGATGACCAGGTCGATGTCCGTCGTTTCCAGCACATGGCTCGCCTCCTCGGTCGTTGATACCTGCGTGAACGTGGGCGGATAGCGCATACCCAGCTCCATGTATTCGTCGAAGATTTTCTCGTCGACACGTCCGTCGTCCTCTAACATGAAGGCATCGTACGGATTTGCCACGATGAGCACGTTGAAGATGCGTCGCGTCATTAGGTTGACAAACGACACGTCCTTCAGGAAGAAGTTGTTGAACTCTTGAGGAATGTTACTCATAATTTTCTATCACGCCTACGCTATTCCATTCATTTACCAACGCGGTAACATCGTTGCGGGCCTCATCGACAGTAATCTCGTATTCCTCGCAGAGTTTCTGGGTCAGCTGCTCCACGTTGAAGTCGCCTATTGCCACAGCTTGTTCCCACAACCATGCTGCCGTCTCGTTCAGAGCCAGCAGTTTGCCAAAGTTCACGGCACCGAGTCCTTCGCCTACGATCACATTTTCACCGCACACCTTGCGCAGCACAAATCCTTGTTTTATTTTCATGTTTGTTTACTTTCGTTGGTAAATAATCAGCATTTGATGCTGCGAAGGTACGAAGAAATGAATGAAATACCAAGAAAATGTCTAAAAAACGTGTGTTTATTAGTCACTTTTGTTTGTTTATTCGGAATTTATGTGTACCTTTGACCTCGTCGAAAGTACTTTCGCTCGGAAAAATCCAAATTTTATTTGGTTTTTTGCTCGCTTATTCGTACCTTTGCAGTCCCAAAGACTATTTATCAATTATTTTAATAAGGTAATATGTTTCATATTTACAAAGGTTATGAGCTTGTAGAAGCTTATCATCAAATGCGAATGGGGCGCCGCTTTCATCCAAGCGGAGGCTTCAAGAAGACCTCACAGGCCATTATTGTCGCTATCGTTACATTGCTGTTGTGGAATGCACCAACCGAATGGTTCGGCATTGACGGACTGACGGTCATCCAGCAGCGCATCATTGCCATCTTCGCCTTTGCCACGCTGATGTGGGTCATGTCGGTCGTGTCGTCGTGGGCAACGTCGGTGTCGATTATCGTGTTGATGCTGGTGTTCTGTACGGATAGCGGTATAGCGCCGATGGTTGTTGAGGACAAGGTTGGTCCGCTGTTGTCGTACAAAGGTGTGATGGCGACGTTTGCCGACCCTGTCATCATGCTGTTCATCGGTGGTTTTGTGCTCGCTATCGCCGCCACGAAGACCGGACTGGATGCGCAGTTGGCAAAGGTGTTGCTGAAGCCTTTCGGCACGCGGAGTGAAATGGTGCTGTTAGGATTCCTGCTGATTACGGGACTGTTCTCGATGTTCGTATCGAACACCGCTACAGCTGCTATGATGCTGACATTCCTGACGCCGGTATTCCGCCAATTGCCACCAGAGGGCAAGGGGCGCATCTCGCTGGCTATGTCGATTCCCATTGCTGCCAATCTTGGTGGTATGGGAACGCCGATTGGAACGCCGCCAAACACTATCGCACTGAAATACCTGAACGACCCCGAGGGATTGAACCTTGGCCTGGGCTTCGGTCAGTGGATGATGTTTATGTTCCCGTTGGTTATCGTTCTGCTGTTTATCAGTTGGCGCCTGTTGCTGAAGTTTTTCCCCTTCACTCAGAAGACTGTTGAGCTGAAAATTGAGGACGGCATGAAGGAGGGCGCCCACTCGTGGATTGTCATCGTCACCTTCTTTGTTACGGTGGCATTGTGGTTGCTGGATCGTGTGACTGGCATCAACTCGTATACCGTCGCCATGATACCGTTTATGGTATTCGCCCTGACGGGTGTCATTACCAAGCGTGACCTGGAGCAGATTAACTGGAGTGTCATCTGGATGGTAGCCGGTGGTTTTGCACTGGGTTACGGTCTGAACGCCTCGGGACTGGCAGCTAATGCCGTGAAGAGCATTCCGTTCGGTGAATTCTCGCCGTTGCTCATTCTGTTGATGGGTGGATTGATTTGCTACCTGCTGTCGAACTTCATTTCGAACTCGGCAACGGCAGCGCTGCTGATGCCTATCCTCGCAGTGGTTTGTGGCGCTATGGGTGATAAACTCGATCCCATCGGAGGCACCCCAACCGTACTCATCGGTGTGGCCATAGCGGCATCGTCGGCTATGATTCTGCCGATATCGACACCGCCGAACGCGCTGGCTTTCGCCACGGGTTACGTGAAGCAGTCGGATATGTCGAAGTTAGGTATCATCATGGGTATCATCTCGATGATTCTTGGCTTCGGACTGGTTTACCTCATGGGTACATTGCGCCTTATTTAAGAGGTAAGATATAAGAGGTTTGAGGTGAAAAAGAGCCTCAAATTAACAAAAAGTAACTTTAAAACAAAAATAATTGGGAATTTCCTTTGCTGTTTGCGGGAAATTCCCTATTTTTGCGTTGTGAAACTAACATTGTGACATAGTCACTAACTTATAAACTCAATAAAGAACTTAAAAACTTTTACTATGAACGTAGAGAAAATCATGCAAGCCTTGGAGCAGAAACACCCAGGTGAAGTGGAGTTCCTGCAGGCAGTGCGCGAAGTATTGGAGTCAATTAAAGACGTGTACAACCAGCATCCGGAGTTTGAGAAAGCAAAAATCATCGAGCGCATTGTGGAGCCCGAGCGCATTACGACATTCCGTGTGCCTTGGGTTGATGATAAAGGCGAGGTACAGGTGAACATCGGTTACCGCGTACAGTTCAACAGCGCCATTGGTCCGTATAAGGGTGGTCTGCGCTTCCATCCGTCGGTGAATCTGAGTATCTTGAAGTTCCTTGGCTTCGAGCAGACTTTCAAGAACGCGCTGACCACACTGCCGATGGGCGGTGGCAAGGGCGGGTCAGACTTCTCGATTCGCGGCAAGAGCGATAATGAGGTGATGAAGTTCTGTCAGTCGTTCATGACGGAATTATATAAGATTATCGGTCCGGATATGGATGTTCCCGCTGGTGACATCGGCGTAGGAGCCCGCGAGATCGGTTATCTCTTCGGACAATACAAGCGTCTGACGTCGCAGTTCCACGGTGCTACGCTGACCGGTAAGGGCATCGAGTGGGGTGGCAGTATCCTGCGCCCGGAGGCTACGGGTTATGGTGCTCTGTATTTCGTTCACCACATGATGGAGACCCACGGCCTTGACATCAAGGGCAAGACTGTTGCATTGTCGGGCTTTGGCAATGTCGCCTGGGGTGCAGCCAAGAAGGCTACCGAACTGGGTGCGAAAGTCATTACCATCAGCGGTCCCGACGGTTACATCTACGACCCAGAGGGTCTGGACGACGAGAAGATAGAGTATATGCTGGAGTTGCGTGCCAGTGGTAACGACGTCTGCCAGCCTTACGAGGAGGAGTTCCCCGGTTCGAAGTTCTTTGCCGGCAAGAAGCCTTGGGAGCAGAAGGCTGACATCTATCTGCCCTGTGCTACGCAGAACGAGCTAAACGGCGATGATGCCGACAAGATACTGGCCAACAAGCCGCTGTGTGTTGCTGAGGTATCGAATATGGGTTGCACCGCTGAGGCTGTGAATAAGTTTACGGCTGCCCATCAGCTGTTTGCTCCTGGTAAGGCCGTGAATGCCGGTGGTGTCGCTACCAGTGGTCTGGAGATGACGCAGAACTCGATGCGTATGTCGTGGACGGCCGATGAAGTGGACATGCGTCTGCATCAGATCATGGCCGGTATCCATGAACAGTGTGTAAAGTATGGCAAGGAAGGTGACTACGTGAACTATGTCAAGGGTGCAAACGTGGCAGGTTTCATGAAGGTCGCCAAAGCGATGCTTGCACAGGGAATAGTGTAATGTTAAAGATTAAGATAGCTTTTGTAGCAACATTATTGACCATAGGTTTTACCCCGTTGCACACGCAGGATGTGCAACAGGGTAAGGCATCGTACTATGCCCAGAAGTTCCATGGACGGTTGACAGCCAGTGGTGAGCGCCTGCATAAGGACAGCCTGACATGTGCCCATCGGTCTTATCCCTTCGGCACGTTGCTGAGGGTGTATAATCCTGCCAACGGAAAGAGTGTGATGGTACGCGTCACCGACCGCGGACCGTTTGTTCGCGGACGTATCATCGATCTCTCGTGGCGTGCTGCCAAGGAACTCGACATCCTTTCAAAGGGTGTTGCTGTGGTGACAGTTCAGAAGGCCAGCAATATCGTCATACCATTCCTGCCGCCTGATGAAGAAATAGACCTGCCAGAACTCGAGATGGAAACCAACGAGGGCTCCACGGAGATGAAGCCTTTGTGGCAACTTATGGCTGAAGAGGCTGAAGCGAAAAGGAAGGCTTCTGCTGCCCAGTATTCTGCGAAGAAGTAATCTGGATTTCTTTCACTTTTTGCGTGGTGCTATCCGTCTGCAGCTGCACGCGGGGACCAGGAGCATCGAACTCGATGCGGTCGTCGCCACTATGGGTAGCATCAAAACCGGAATTGTCGCCCTCATAGACTTGACCTTGGTATTCGTAAGTATTGTCGTTATAGCGTTCGTTTCCGTAACGCGGGTTGCGCTGTTCGCGCTGACGCCGATAGGCCTCATAGCGCTCCGCTTCCTTTTTGTCGGCAGCAGAACCAATGGCTGCACCAACGACTGCACCACCCGCCATACCGACAATTTCGCCAACATGACTACCGTGCCAGCCGCCCGAGATGCCTCCGATGGCAGAACCCAGAATAGAGCCTAACGTTGCTCCCGTGTAAGCACCCTGTCCTGTGTAGGTGCTACAGCTGCTCAGCAGCATGGTTGAGACAGCTAAAACAAACAACATCTTCTTCATATGCGTCACATTGTTAATGATTTACGCTGCAAAGGTATGCATTCTTTTTGATATCTGAGAGGGGATAATCCCCAAAAGCGCTTAGGGATTCCCCTATTTCTTTTTTCCCGCCGGTCTATTGCTTGCTGACTCTATTGCCCACCAAGGCGTGAGAAATATTCGATGATATCCTCCCAGGTTTTAAATGTCTCCGAGCCGTATTCCAGTACGGTGGCCAAAGACCCCTCCGACCTCTCCTGTTTAGGGGCGGTTATCAGATAGTCGCCGTAGAGCAGATTGCGGCGGTAGGTATAGATGGTATGTTGCCAGGCAGGAACGCCGATATGTTCTGTGAGCCACGATTCCGTTGTAGCAGTATCTTCCGCTGGTGCCACGAAGAGCACTTGGTAATGCTCTATCAGCAGGCGTACAGCCTTTTGAACGGATGACACGGGTTTGCGGTAGTCGTCCATCATCGTCTCTATACCTATATATATAATAGGACGCTCGCATTGCTCCTGACGATCATTAATCCAGCGAATGACGGGGACGACGGAGTGCATAAACGAGCGGTCGTTCATGCGGTGTTTGCCATGAAAGTGGATTGCCTGCGGATAGTGTTCGTGAAACATGTCGTAGGTGTCTACCACATCATCCTCGTCGCCGAAGAGTCCATAGACGCGCTGGCGGTCGTCATCGGTCATACCCTGAAAGCGCTGTTCCGATACTTCGCGGTATTCCTTGACGAGCGCTTTGTCGACGTAGAATTCCTGCACGCCATCGAGACGAGGATTTTGGAATTGCTGTGTACCTGTCATTCCATGAGCCTTCATCGTTTCGGCAATCTCTAGAGCGGCATTGACGCAGATGCGATCGTAGTTGTGCAGCTGTTCGGTATACATACCGCCCATAGATGTGCCGATGATGAGATCGGGTTGTTCCCGCTGGCATACGTCGTTGAGCAGTGCCTGAGCCTCATGGGGATGTACGGGCAAGTCAGGCGCAATGACGCGAGCCTGAGGCAATACTTCCTGTAAGCGGCGTACGGTTCCTGATTGTCCGCTGGAGGCAAAGCCGTGTACGTAAAGCACTGTCTTGCCTGCCATCAGGTCTGGAAATTGCTTGATATACGGATTCTCTGTTACCATTTATTTTGCGTATGACGGATTCCAGTTGTCGTTGATGCTGAACACGCGTTCGAGGGTAATCTGCTGTGCTTCCTTCTTCGTAAGCTGACGACTCCAAGAGACGCGCTGATCGGTAGCAGCACCCTCGCCACGATTGTTGTACTCCAAGTAGCGGGCGGTCTTGACGGCCTCAGGACGCCACTGATGCCAACCCTCAGGACGAATTCCGCGGGGAAGTTCGCTGTTCATAAACAGCGTATAGCCGTAGTCGCGCCAAGGACGTCCGAGATACACCTTGTCGACGTTCTGGTCGCAGCTAATGCGGCAGTTGTTGAAGATGTAACCGTACGGCACATCCTGCGGTGTCGATGCAGCAGTGATATACGAGTTGGCCTTGCAGAAAATGTCGCAATTTTCAAACCACGCCGTTGAGGGGCCGAAGATGAAATCGGTGGTACCCTCAATATAGCAGTCCTTGAAGAACAGACGCGTACTGGCGTTACCCGTGTAGATGGTATCCTGATGACCGAGGAAACGGCAGTTGATGAATGTCAAACAGTCGCCCTCGGTATGTAGTGCCACTGCTTGTCCCAGCCGTGCGGAATTATTCTCGATAGTGATGTTCTTGAGCGTGATGCGGCTACCTTGAATCTTCAGCGTAAAGGTACGGAAGGTTCCTATCTTTTGAGCCGAACCTGTAGCAGTTAGTGGTGAGATGTCTGCCAGGATATTCGCGTGGTCATCCCATGTGATGATTGTGTTGTCGCGGTCCTCACCGCAGATCTCAATGTTGGTAAGCCATTGGGGAATGACGAGCTTTTCCTTGTAAGTACCCTTCTTGACGAATATGACCTTGTGGTATTCCATAAAGGCGCGGCATACCTCGATGGCTTCACTGACATTTCGAAATTCGCCTGTGCCGTCGCGGGCCACAAAGAGTGTGTCGGGATTGTCGTAATTCTTAGCCTGCACTGTGATGATACCACAGAATGCGCAAATGATGCAGATTAGTTTTTTCATATCGTAGTAGTTTTGTTGTTACATAATCTGTGTGATTTCCTGAATGCCCTCAATCTTCTTCAGCTCATCCATAATGACCTTCACATCATCGCGGTCGTGGACGCGCAGTTCGATGCTACCGTCGAAGAGTCCATCGTCGCTGCCGATAGTGAGTTTGTGGATGTTGACATTCATCTGCGAGGTAATGACGCGAGACACATCGACGAGGATACCCATACGGTCGATACCCTGAATACGTACGGTAGCATCGAAGAACAGCTGTTTATGCATGTCCCACTTGGCATCAAGAATGCGGTTGCCAAAACCGCTCTTCAACTTGTCGGCTACTGGGCAGGCGCGCTTGTGGATTTCTATCTGCTGCTTGTTGTCGATATATCCCAGAATGTCATCACCGGGAATGGGGTGACAACAGTGCTTGAACTTATATTGTCCGATAGTTTCTTCACTAATGAAGATGGGCTTCTTGCGATTGAATTTTTCGGGTACGGTAAATAATTCCTGTTTTTCCTGGTCTGCCGGATTCTTCTGCTTGTTACGTCCGAGGAAGGGCACCAACTTGCGCCAGCCTTTCTTACCGGAATTCTTGCCTAAGAGCTCGTCAAGGTCTTTTTCACCTAACAGGATGGTCTTCTCACCGAGTGCTTGATAGAATTTCTCGCGGGTGTAAACTTCATGGAACGAGGCCAACTGGTCTACAACGTTCAGTGTGGATTCTATTTGGTTCTTCTCAAGGAAGGCTTTCAGGAGTTCTTCACCCTTCTTTTGCGTTTCGCGACTGTTACGACGTAGAATGGCCTGTATCTTTCCCTTGGCTTTTGCCGTTGACACGAAATTAATCCATGCAGGTTGTACGTGCTGCGATTTTGACGTAAGAATCTCCACCTGATCGCCACTATCCAGCTTATGGCTCAATGGCACCAGCTTGTGGTTCACTTTCGCACCGATGCAGTGGCTGCCGAGGAAGGTATGAATGGAGAAAGCGAAGTCGAGTGCAGTACATCCGGCAGGCATGGTTTTGATTTCGCCCTTGGGGGTAAAAACGAATATCTCCGATGCAAAGAGGTTCAGTTTGATAGCGTCGAGGAAGTCCATAGCGTCGGGCTGAGGGTCGTCAAGGATCTCCTTGATGGTGCGCAGCCAGTCGTTCAGCTCGTTTTCGTCTTCCGAGAATTCTGCCTGCTCGCCGTCTTTGTATTTCCAGTGTGCGGCGAATCCCTGTTCTGCCACCTCATTCATACGGTCAGAACGAATCTGCACCTCTATCCATCGTCCCTGTTTCGACATCAGCGTGACGTGTAGGGCCTGATAACCGTTGGCTTTGGGGTGTGACAACCAGTCGCGCAGACGGTCAGGATGGCTCTTATATATCTTCGAGATAGCTACGTAGATGTTGAAGCACTCATTGATTTCTTCTTCGCGCTTGTCGGGTGTAAAGATGATGCGCACGGCAAGTATGTCGTATATCTCTTCGAACGTCACATGTTTATTCTGCATCTTCGTCCAGATGGAGTAGGGGGTTTTTACGCGCTCCTTAATCTGGTATTTGATGCCCATTTCATTCAGTGCAGCCTCAATAGGTTCCGTAAACTGGTCGAACAGTTCGTGGCGCTTCACCTCGGTGTTTTTCAGTTTCTCCTTGATGCTGGCATACTCCTCAGGATGTTCGTATTGGAACGAGAGGTTCTCCAGCTCCGACTTCACCTTGTTGAGTCCCAGACGATTAGCCAGCGGGGCGTAGATGTACAGCGTCTCACCGGCAATCTTGTACTGTTTGTTGGCAGGCTGCGATTCCAGCGTGCGCATATTGTGCAGACGGTCGCAAATCTTGATGAGGATGACGCGGATGTCCTCACTCATTGTCAGTAGCAGTTTCTTGAAGTTCTCTGCCTGTGCAGAGGCCTGTTCACCGAAGATACCACCGGAAATTTTGGTCAGACCATCCACAATTTGTGCGATTTTCGGTCCGAAGATGTTTGAGAGGTCATCAACTGTGTAATCGGTGTCTTCCACGACATCGTGCAGCAGTGCAGCACAAATACTTGTTGACCCTAGCCCCACCTCCTCGCAGGCTATTTGGGCTACGGCGATGGGATGCATGATGTATGGCTCACCACTTAAGCGTCGTACGCCTTTGTGGGCTTGTTTGGCAAAGTTAAATGCCTTGGTGATGATATCCACCTTCTGTCTATGCCGTGATGCCGAATAAGTGTCCAGCAGTCGTTGGAACGCGTCATTGACCAACTTCTCGTCGGCATCTTGAATCATCATGTCATCGTCCATAGTCTTAAACTCTTTTATTACCTTCTCTTCTTGCTCTTTGCCTTGCGTTTCTTGGGGGCTGCAGTACGTTTTTTGGTTGTTGCGCGCTTCTTTGTGGCCTTAGTGGAGCGCTTGCGTGTTGCCTTCGTACGCTTTGTAGCACGGCCCTTCTTGCCACGGGCGTAGCGTTTGCTCTTATGATAATAAGTCGGTACATCGTCCTTTACTTCCACCTCAATGCGCTTCGTCAGCAGCTCATCGGCTCTGTAGTTGTAGACGGAATCCTCCAAATCGATGAATCGTCCAGATTCTGTCAGTGGCAGACGCAGGGCGCTGGGCTCTGTGGCTCCAGGCACTACGTCACGACGGTATTGTGGATTCAACGAGCGCAATAGATCGATGTTTAGTCCTAATACTTCTGCTACCTGTTCCAGATGTACATTACGCTTAACCATCACGGTGTCGCTCTTCGCTGGCAGACGGGTAGTCATGGGACAGATGTTATGCTGCGAATAGTAGGTCATGATGTAGTTGGCAGCGATGAATGCCGGTACGTAGCCACGAGTCTCACGCGGCAGATAGGGATAGATGTGCCAGTAGTCCTTATTCATCGGAGCTGCCTCGCCGTCCTGGTTTTTGCCCGTAGTGGCATTGGCGCGACGGATGGCTTTATTGATATTCTCAGGTCCGCAGTTGTAGGCAGCAATGACAAGGTTCCAGTCGCCGAAAATCTTGTACAGGTCTTTCAGATAGCGTGCAGCGGCATACGATGATTTCACGGGGTCGCGGCGTTCGTCTACCAGCGAGTTCACTTGCAAACCGTATTGTTTACTGGTACCAATCATAAACTGCCACAAACCTGTTGCTCCCACGCGGCTCACGGCTTTGGGGTTCAGTGCTGATTCGATGATGGGCAGGTATTTCAGTTCTAACGGCAACTGGTACATCTCCAGTGCTTCCTCGAAGATGGGCATGTAGAAGTTCGACGCGCCTAACATATAACTGATGCTGTGGCGCAGACGTCCGCTGTAGCGGTCGATGAACTTCTGTACCACGTCGTTGTAGGCCATTTCCATAACAGTCGGCATACGGCTCAATCGTTCGATATATTCCTCTCGAGTGTACGTGGGATTCACGTCCATCATGTTACAGTCATCGGCCTCACCTAAATAGGTCTGCGACATATAGAGGTTCAACAGCGAGTCCAGGTCATAGGTCATGGCCTCGGGGAACTCAATGATTTCCTCGTTGCCACTTTGGTCTGTCACCACTATCTCGTCGTCTTCATTGATGTCATCGTCATTGTCTTCCACCACCTGAGCCATAACTCCTGTGGCGGTCATCATCAATGCGACTATCATCCATATTATCTTCTTATTCATATATCTTCTTTTTTCTTCTTCTAACTTCTTACCTTTTAAAAGTTCAGTGTACAACTTAATCCTAATGATTGCCCGTCCAGCCAGCTGCCACCGCTATGATTGGGCAACACGGTAGGCTCTACTTTCAAACTGAGGTCGCGCGAAATGTCAAACTGTGAGAGCTCGGCATCCACGTAGGCATCAATGACAGAGACGGCATAAACACCTAGCATGACGAAAAAACTCAAATCGCGCCAACGGCGGTACTTGTCCTTACGGTTTTTGAATATCTTCTGATAACGCTCCTCGTTTTCTGGAGTAATCTGCTTGCCCAAGTGCAGGAATTTGTTGTACGATGCCGTTCCTGGGTCGTCATCTGAGATGTCCAGATAGGCTTGCGAATAGTCTTTGTACATCATATTGTTCCATGTCAGTGCATAGATGCAACCCATGAATCCGCCGTAGAAGATGGGCAACTTCCAGTATTTGCGGTTGTATATTTGTCCCGCGCCTGGGATGACCAATGCTAGCCATAATGCCCGCTGAGGATTGGGCTTCCACGTTGTCCAATCGCGTTTCTCACGCATTTTGCGTGGCTTTTTCAGTACAACGGACGCAGTGTCTGGAGTCAGTGCCTTGGAATCAGCTACGGCCATAGAGTCCAACGGTGCCAATAGTCGTCCAATACTGTCGCCAGTAGCTATCTCAGCCAGTGTAGGCTCATCCTGTTGTGCATAGCCGTTCAGTCCGGCAGTTATCAGCACAACCACCAACAGCACTCTGCGTATATAACTCTCAATCCTCATTGCGACGCCACACTCTCATAGAGAGAATTTACAATTCTCAATTATCAATTATTTACACTGTCCAGTGCATTCATGATTCGCTCCAGCTGTTCCTCGTTGTCGAAGTGCAGCGTGATTTTTCCCTTGCCCTTAGGCGAACAGGTCATCTGCACCTTCGCCTGAAAGAACTGTGCCAAACGGTCTTTTAGGATGTTAAACTCCTCGGGCAACTGCGTCTTTGCGGCTATCTTGCCCTTGGCGGTCTTAACGTCGTCACCGCTCTTCAGGGCGTTGATGAGTTCCTCTACTTTACGCACAGAATACTGCTGCTGCTGTACCTCGCGGAAGAGCTTGATTTGCTGCGACGGGCTGTCGATGGCCAATAGTGCACGGGCGTGACCCATTTCTATCTCGTGGTTCTTCAGCGCCATCTGCACCTGTGCGGGTAACTTCAACAGTCGCATATAGTTCGTCACAGCCGCGCGGCTCTTGCCCACGCGTTCCGAAATCTTGGCCTGTGTCATACCCGTCGTCTCAGCCAGATGCTGGTAGGCCAGTGCAATCTCGATGGCGTTCAAGTCTTCGCGTTGGATATTTTCCACCAGTGCCATTTCCATGGCGTTTTGGTCTTCTACGGTTACGATGTATGCAGGGATTTTCGTCAGACCCGCCAACTGTGAAGCCCTCCAACGACGCTCACCGGCAATAATCTGGTATCTTCCACCCTCCATCTTACGCAGTGTAATGGGTTGGATGATACCTAGTTCGCGAATACTCATAGCCAATTCCTGTAGCGCCTCTTGGTCAAACTCCCGGCGTGGCTGATTGGGATTGGGATCTATCGCACTGATTTCCACCTCGTTCAGATTCGATGAACCTTCGGTGTGTACCTCGCTGTGTGTATCAATCAGTGCATCCAATCCACGGCCGCTGCCGATGTCATCAAGCCCGCGTCCGAGTACGCTTCTATCGTATTTCTTTTTTACTGCCATATTTTCAACTCTCAACTATTCTTATTGATAATCTCCTTGGCCAATGCCAAATGGTTCTTCGCTCCCGTCGAATCAGCGTCGTAGAGGATGACAGGCAGACCGTGTGACGGACTCTCTGACAACTTTACGTTACGCTGGATGACAGTCTTGAATACCAATTCCTGGAAATGGCGCTTCACCTCGTCGTATATCTGGTTGGCCAGACGCAGACGCTGGTCATACATCGTCAGCAGGAAACCCTCAATCTCCAACTGGGGATTCAGGCGCTTCTTCACGATTTTGATAGTACTCAGCAACTTGGTGATACCCTCCAGTGCAAAATATTCACACTGCACGGGGATGATGATGGAGTCGGCAGCCGTCAGGGCATTCACCGTGATGAGACCCAGCGACGGCGAGCAGTCTATCAGGATGAAGTCATAGTCTTTGCGTATTGGCTCTAACGTCTGCCTGATGATATTCTCACGATCCTCCATGTTCAGCATTTCTATCTCCGCACCGACCAAATCAATGTGACTGGGAATAATGTCCAGTCGTTCAATATCGGTTGTATAGACGGCATCACGTACGTCAGCTTTGTTGATAAGGCACTCATAGAGTGAACATTCCACCTCCTGGATATTGACACCCAAACCACTCGACGCGTTAGCCTGAGGGTCGGCATCTACCACAAGGACGTTCTTCTCCAAAGTGGCTAGTGAAGCAGCCAGATTGATGGTTGTTGTCGTCTTTCCAACGCCACCCTTTTGGTTTGCTAATGCTATGATCTTTCCCATAATTTCGCTTTTATTATATATAATAATTTGCAAAAGTACAAAAAAAAGATGGACTGACCAAACATCAGCCCATCCTTTTTAGCTTTTTTATTGTTTTAAAACTTTTCGACCGTTGCAGATATACAAGCCTTTTGCAACGGGTTTGCCGTTAAGTCGGCGACCATCCAGCGTATACCAAGTGTCGTCAGTGGCTCGTTGAATGACCGTTGTGTTAATGCCCGTGTCGTCGCCTACGAAGTTTTTCAGTTCGTAGAGGGCTAAATGTGCATTGCCTGTCTTATAGTGGAAAAGGGAGGCGTTCCAGTAGCCGGCAGTGAAATCTTTGCTCCAGTCCTCACTGCCTCCTTTGAAGACAATGTTGTTGAGTGTATATTCCGGGTACCACCAGAACAAGCCATTGACGTTGGTGTGCTGATTCAAGACTTCGATAAAGTCTGCAGTCCATTTTCTTTGTCCTTCGTCAGTAAGTGGATAGGTACTGGTGAAGTCGTATTTGGGACCTGACAATTGCCACTCAAAACCATAGCCCGTCTCTACAATTTGGATTTTCTTGTCTGCAAACTTGCTTTCCAGCGTAGTCAGCGTCTGGTCTATCACGCTTAAGGCACCATGCCAGTCGGGATAGTAGCTCAGTCCGATGATGTCATATTTCACGTCAGTATAGTTGGCTAACTGCTGATAGAACTTAATTACATCGCTTGCAGCGTGCATCTCCGTATGGATGACAATCTGTGCCTCAGGACACATCTCGTTACAGGCTTTGATGGCATTTGCCAGATAACCTGCAAAATTATCCCAAGAGCCTCCTTTGGGTGCACCGCCACTGGCATAGATATGTCCTGTTGGCCATAGCATGCCGACGGTAATCTCATTGCCTGTCTGGATGAAGTCTGGTGTGGCTCCTGCCTTGTTCAGCTTGTCCAGACATTCTTTGGTATATTCATAAACCTGTGTTTTCAGTTGGTCCACTGTCATACTGCTCCATGCACTGGGTGTGCTGTGCTGGCCGGGGTCTGTCCAGGTGTCGCTGTAATGGAAATCGAGCATGAGCTTAAAACCAGCAGCCTTGAAGTCCTTGCTGAGAGCAATCACATAGTCCAAATCCTGAATGGCACCTTCCTTCCTGTCGCTGGAAGAGGCATTTGCAGGGTCTACGAACAGTCTTATTCGCATGGCATTCCAACCTTGTGCCTTGAAGAACTCCAATGGTTGGACGACATTGCCGTCCTTATCTTTAAAAACGGCTCCTTCGTCCAAAAATTTTTTCAACATTGAGATGTCGCCCCCAACATATTTCTGGGCGGAAACCATCGTTGTCATCACAATGAACAATAAAAATAGAAAATTCTTCTTCATATTATCTAGTAGTTTTGTTTCTTATATCTTACATCTCACATCATACATCTTACTTCTTGTGTCGGTTTGCCCGCTGCTCACGGTATTTGGCCTTCTGCTTGGCAGAGCCGCTACCGTGAGCACCAGTGATATACTTTTTCTTCTTGGCCTTGGTCTTTACCTTGTCGTCCTCTTTGCGAGGCCCGCCGCCACGACCAAACGAAATACCATTTTCTAGAATACTCTGAAAGTCCTTCTCTCCTGTAGCCATAGTTGTTTAATGATGGAAAAGGCGAACACCGGTGAATGCCATAGCAATGCCGTATTTGTCGCAGGTCATAATAACATGATCGTCGCGAACCGAACCACCAGCCTGAGCAATGAACTCAACACCGCTCTTGTGGGCACGCTCGATATTGTCGCCGAAGGGGAAGAAAGCGTCAGAGCCCAGCGCCACCTTCGTATTCTTGGCAATCCATGCCTTCTTTTCTTCCAGTGTCAGCACCTCGGGCTGCTCAGTGAAGAACTGCTGCCAAGCACCGTCACGCAATACATCGTCGTGCTCGTCCTCAGAAATATATACGTCGATGGTGTTGTCGCGGTCGGCACGACGAATACCCTCCTTGAAGGGCAGTGCCATCACTTTCGGATGCTGGCGTAGCCACCAGATATCGGCCTTGTTACCTGCTAAGCGTGTGCAGTGGATGCGGCTCTGCTGACCAGCGCCGATACCGATAGCCTGACCGTCTTTTACGTAGCACACCGAGTTTGACTGGGTATATTTCAACGTGATAAGAGCGATGATCAGGTCGCGTTTGGCATCAGCACTGAAAGTCTTGTTCTGTGTGAGGATATTTTCGAACAATGCAGGATCATCGAGTTTGATCTCGTTGCGGGCCTGTTCGAAGGTCACGCCGAAGCACTGCTTGCGCTCGATGGGTTCGGGTTTGTACGACGGGTCAATCTTGATGACGTTGTACGTTCCCTTACGCTTGTCCTTCAGTATTTCGATAGCCTCGGCAGTGTAGTCGGGCGCAATGACACCGTCACTTACCTCACGCTTCAGCAGTAGGGCAGTGGTAGCGTCGCAGGTGTCGCTCAAAGCCACAAAGTCGCCATAGCTCGACATGCGGTCGGCACCGCGTGCACGAGCGTAAGCACAAGCAATCGCGCTGTCGTCCAAACCTTTGATGTCGTCAACGAAATAAATCTTTTTCAGCGTATCACTCAGAGGCAAGCCTACAGCAGCACCTGCAGGGCTCACATGTTTGAACGAAGCAGCAGCGGGCAGCCCCGTAGCAGCCTTCAGTTCCTTCACCAACTGCCACGCATTCAGTGCGTCGAGGAAGTTGATGTAGCCAGGGCGGCCGTTAATCACTTCGATGGGTAACTCGCCCTCAGTCATAAAGATACGCGAGGGCTTCTGATTGGGATTACATCCGTACTTAAGTGCTAATTCTTTCATTTGATTGCTATTTTTTTTTGTTTCTGGGTGCAAAGGTACGAAAAAAAATCGTAACTTTGCACCATTCTTATGGAATAATGTATGGAGAAAAAAAGACATGCACTGCGAAAACTGTTAGAGGCAGTAGAGAAAGAATTGTTGCAGAAGCCTAACCGCAAGACGCTGGACAGGCTGTCGTTGCTGGCTGGTTTCCAGGATTGGGAGTCGTTTCAGGAAACCCTGCATGGCGACTTAGGCGGCGAAACCATCTATGGCGGACACAAGCGTCCTAAAGAATCGTCAGAGATTGCAAACGACGAAAAGAAAAAAGAGACACCCAATTAGTGAGTGTCTCTTTTTTATGTCGTGCAGGTAACGTCTCAGAATTACTCAGCAGTAGCACGGGCACCGCTGCGCTTTTCCTTAATACGGGCAGCCTTACCAGTGAGCTTGCGCAGATAGTAAAGCTTAGCGCGACGAACCTTACCAACCTTGTTCACTTCGATGCTTTCAATGTTGGGCGACTCGATGGGGAAGATACGCTCTACACCAACGGTGCCAGACATCTTGCGAACGGTAAAGCGCTTTTTGTCACCGTGACCGCAAATCTTGATGACTACGCCACGATAGAGCTGGATACGCTCCTTAGAACCCTCGATAATTTTGTAAGCGACAGTGATAGTGTCACCAGCCTTGAACTCTGGGAACTGCTTGCCGGTTGCAAATGCTTCTTCAGCAACTTTAATTAAATCCATTTTTCTTTTTAAACGTTTAAAATTGTTGTATCGTTCCATGCGCAACATAACAGGCCTCTCGAGACTTCCTGCCAGCGATTACGCGGAAAGCGGCTGCAAAGGTACGAATAAATGAGCAAAAAACCAAGAAAAAAAAGAAAT
>JAFSNG010000007.1 GCA_017447515.1 Prevotella sp.
CACCTCTTCCCATTCCGAACAGAGAAGTTAAGCCCGCCTGCGCCGATGGTACTGCAATGCAATGTGGGAGAGTAGGAGGCCGCCACTTTTTCTGAAGCCCTTTCATCAAAACAAACGATGAGAGGGCTTTTTATTGTCTTTATGATTAATGAGGGGGCTTTTTTTATATTATTTGTTGATAATATGCATTTATTTCGATGGAAATGTTTATCTTTGCAAGCAAATAGTGTGTAAGATATGAGAAGAATCGTTTTTGTAGCATTGATGCAGTTGTTGGTAGTGATAGCTCCTGCCGCCAACCAGTTAGCGTTGAAGGACATTACGAAGGGTGAGTTCCGCGGTGAGTCGATGTCTGCCGTCAAGCCGCTGAGTGACGGAGAAACGTATGCCCAGTTGAGCAGTGACGGTCAGCGTATTGAGCAGTATTCGTTCAAGACGGGTAAGCAGGTTGGTGTGTTGTTTGATGCCAAGAGTGCGAAGGGGGCGAAGATAGACTACGTTGAGGGTTACGAGATGAGCCCCGACGGTCAGCGCCTGTTGATTCAGACGGTGAGTGAGCGTATCTATCGCCATTCGTTCACGGCCACCTATTATATCTATACGGTGCGGAACAACCGCTTGGCGCCTTTGTCGGAGAATGGTCCGCAGCAGGCTCCGCTATTCTCTCCAGATGGTTTGCAGATTGCTTTCGTCAGAGATAATAACATCTTCATTGTCAAGTTGTTATATGATAATGCAGAAGTACAGATTACGAAAGACGGAAAGCGTAATGAAGTCATCAACGGCATTCCCGATTGGGTGTATGAGGAGGAGTTCAGCCTTGCGCGTTCGATGGTGTTTACTGCCGACAGCAAGCAGCTGGTATGGGTGCGCTACGACGAGAAGAGCGTGAAGGAATTCTCCATGCCGATGTTCAAGGGCTTGAAACCCGAGCATCAGGAGTATGCCGATTATCCCGGTTCATATACCTATAAGTATCCGATTGCAGGCGAGCAGAATTCAGCCTGTACCGTATGGAGCTTCGACATCAGCAGCCGTCAGACGCGCCAGTTGCAGTTGCCGTTGGATGCCGACGACTATATCCCCCGTTTGAAGATGACCAGCCAACCCCAGCAGGTTGCCGTCTATACGCTGAATCGCCATCAAGATTGTCTGCGCATCTTTATGTGTAACCCGCTGTCGACGGTATGTAAGCAGGTCGTTGAAGAGAAGGTCGATAAGTACGTCCGCGAGGAAGCTATGGACGCTATTCAGATTACCGAGCACCACATTCTCGTACCCAGCGACCGCACGGGTTGGATGCACCTCTATCTGTACAACCATAATGGTCAGTTGCTGCGTCAAGTTGACGACGGCAACTATGAGGTCAGCGACGTCTATGGCTTCGATGAGAAGACAGGTGACACCTACTTCGCCTCCCACGAGAATGGTGCTACCGACCAGCGCGTGTGGGTAGCCCACCAGAACGGCAAGCGTGAGTGTCTGACGCCGAAGGCCGGTTGGAATACTGCCATCTTCAGTACCGATTACAAGTACTTTATCCATACGTGGAGCAATATTGATACACCGCCTGTCTATTCGCTTTGCAGCAATACCGGTAAGGAGTTGGTGACGCTGATTGACAACAAGGCGCTGAAAGAAGCGCTTGGGCGCTTCCAGCTCGGGAGAACCGAGCTGCGCACTATCACCACGAGCGAGGGTGTAGAGCTGAACGCGTGGATGGTGAAGCCCGCCGACTTCGATGCCTCGAAGCGTTATCCCGTCATTATGTACCAATATGGCGGCCCCGGAAACCAGCAGGTCGCTGACCGATGGAATATCGGAATGAACGGTCAGGGTGCAATCCTTGAGCAGTATCTCTGCCAGCAAGGCTTTATCTGTGTCTGTGTCGACAATCGCGGCACAGGCGGACGCGGGGCTGCGTTCGAGAAATGCACCTACCAGCAGTTAGGTCAGCTGGAGGCGAAGGATCAGGTAGAAGCAGCTCTCTGGTTGGGCCAACAGCCGTATGTCGATAAAGAGCGCATTGCCATCTGGGGCTGGAGCTTCGGCGGATTCAATACGCTGATGGCTATGTCCGAAGGCCGTGAGGTATTCCGTGCGGGTATTGCCATTGCTCCTCCAACCTCTTGGCGCTATTACGACACCATTTATACCGAGCGCTTTATGCGTACGCCGAAGGAGAATCCTACTGGGTATGACGATTGTCCGATTACCCGTGCGGAAAAGTTGCACGGCACGCTTTTGCTGGTACACGGAATGGCGGACGATAATGTGCACTTCCGCAATACTGCTGAATATACGGAGGCATTGGTGCAGGCCGATAAGGATTTCCGCCAGCTGGTATACACCAACCGTAATCACAGCATTTACGGGGGAAACACGCGGAACCATCTATTCCGGCAATGCATCACGTTCTTTGAAAAAGAACTGAAATAATAAAGGAAGGGAGCTCCCTTCCTTTTTTCGTTATACCGTAATTCCGTGATTCCGTAATAACGACTATTTTTTCTTGACGGGATCGCAGGTGAGGCCGCAACCGAGTTTCTTGAAGATTTTGCGGTCAACTTCCGACAGCATTACCGTCGAGTGAACCTGGCAACCTTTCAGACGAGGTAGCTGGGCCAACGCCTGACGGCATTGCTCGTCGTCTTTCGACAGCACGGAGAGCGCCACCAGTACCTCGTCAGTATGCAGGCGCGGATTCTTGCCGCCCAGATATTCTATCTTCGTTTTCTGAATCGGTTCGATGAGACTCTGTGGAATCAGCTTTGCCTCGTGGTCAATGCCCGCCAGATGCTTCGTCGCATTCAGCAACAATGCTGCCGAACAGCCGAGTAGGGGAGAACTCTTGGCGGTGATGATAGTGCCGTCCTCCAGTTCCATTGCCGACGATGTGTGGCCAGACAGTTCCTGCTTGGCTTGTGCTGCAACCGTCACGCGGCGATAAGCCGTCGATATCTTTGCCTGATTGAACAGCATCAGAATCTTGTTTACCTCGCGCTCGTTGTCAACACCGTCGGCCATCTTGTTCGTCGCGGTGTAGTAACGGCGGATGATTTCGTCGCGGCTGGCATTGCAACACACCTCGTCATCCGAGATGCAGAATCCCACCATGTTGACACCCATATCCGTCGGGCTCTTGTAGGGGTTCTCGCCGTAGATGCCCTCAAACAGCGCATTCAGCACGGGGAATATCTCAATGTCGCGGTTGTAGTTGATGGCCGTCTTGCCATAGGCTTCGAGGTGGAACGGGTCAATCATGTTGACGTCGTTCAGGTCGGCCGTCGCAGCCTCGTAGGCAATGTTTACAGGGTGTTTCAGCGGCAGGTTCCAGACGGGGAACGTCTCGAACTTCGCATAACCTGCACGGATGCCGCGTTTGTTCTCGTTATACAGCTGCGACAGACATACCGCCATCTTACCGCTTCCCGGTCCAGGAGCTGTCACGATGACCAGCTCGCGTGATGTCTCGACATAGTCGTTCTTGCCGAAGCCGTCGTCGCTGGCGATAAGCTCGACGCTATGGGGATAGCCGTCAATCAGGTAATGCACGTACGACTTGATGCCCATACGCTCTAGACGGTGACGGAACTGATCAGCCGCGTGCTGGCCGTTGTAATGCGTGATTACCACTGAGCCGACCATGAAGTCGCGCTCCATAAACTCGTCGCGCAGTCGCAGCACGTCCTCGTCGTAAGTGATACCCAAGTCTGCACGCACCTTGTTCTTCTCGATATCCTCGGCGCTGACGACAATGACGATCTCCAGTTCGTCGCGCAGCTGTGCAAACATCCTCAGCTTTGAGTCAGGCTTGAATCCCGGCAGAACGCGCGAGGCATGATGGTCGTCAAACAGTTTGCCGCCTAACTCCAGATATAGTTTTCCGTCGAACTTCGCAATACGCTCGCGAATGTGCTCCGACTGTATCTTCAGATACTTCTCGTTATCGAATCCAATCTTCATCTTTTCTTCTTCGTTATTATGGTATAACGTTATTACGGACTATTTCTTGCGCTGCTGTTGCTGCTGGCGCATTGCGTCAGCCTGTTTCTGCATAGCCTCTAAGCGTGCGGCCAGTCCGCTCTGCTTCTTGGGGTTGTTCTTGTTGGCCTGATAGTTGGCCTCCAGAATGGCCAGCAACTTTGCATCGTCGGTGGTCTTTCGCAGTGTGTACATGATGGCTGCCGACATAAACAGCGAGATGAAATAGTAGAAGTTCAGACCTGACGAGTAGTCGTTGAAAATGAAGAAGAACATCAGCGGCATGATGTACATCATCCACTGCATCACCTTCATCTGCTCGGCCTGTGCGCCTACCATCTGATCCTTCTGCTGCTGCATGGAGAACCATGTGTAGAGCAGCTGAGCGCCGCAGAACAAGATACACGTCAGCGACAGGTGGTCACCGATACCCCAAATGTTCTTGCCCCACTCAATGATGGGGTCGTATGTCGATAGGTCGCTCATCCAGAGGAAACTCTCGCCGCGCAGCTGGATAGCGTTCGGCACGAAGAAGAACATGGCTAGCCAGATAGGCATCTGAATCAACATGGGCAGACAGCCGCTCAGAGGCGAGACGCCGTATTTCGAGTAGAGCGACATCATCTCCTGCTGCTTTTTCATCTGGTCCTCGGGCTTGTCGTACTGCTTGGTAGCCTCGTCGAATTTCGGCTTCAGCACGCGCATCTTCGCGCTGGACATATAGCTCTTCTTCACCATCGGGAACGTGATGACCTTCAATAGTATCGTGATGAGAATCAGTACGATACCCATATTCAGTCCGAATCCCGTCAGCCAGTCGAACACGTATAGCGTGAACCAGCGGTTGATATAACGCAACAGCCACCATCCCAAATCTACGAGTTGCTCCAGGTCGAGGTCCTTGCCGAAGGCGCTCTGCTGCTCGACGTCCTGAATCAGACGGAAATTGTTAGGGCCGATATACATCTCAAACTCTGAAGGCTTTGCGCCCGTTGGGTCGAAAGCCGTCTTCATGCGGGCGTCGAAGTGCTTCAGATATCCCGAACCCTTCTCGTCCAATGTGCTCGTCAACTTGGCACCCGTCGCAAAATTGTCCTTCGAGATGAGAGCGACGCTGAAGAACTGGTTGCGGAAGGCAATCCAGTCGGTCTGCTCCTCCGTTTCCTCCTCACTGTCGCTACCGTCGCTGAGCTTGTCGGTGCTGCCGCTCTTGCTCTCCTTATAATATATAGAGGTGTAGCGGTTCTCAAACGAGAAACCTTTCTCCTGCTGGCGGCAGTGGTCCGTCCACGCTATTTCCATCTCTTTGTACGACGGAGCGAAGACGTTGGCCAGGCCCTTGGTTTCTAACGACATCGACAGCAGATAGTCCTTGCCCAGATGGTATTTCATGGCCAGCTCGCCACCGTTCTGCGCCTTCGCCGTTAGCGTCACGCTGTTGTCGGTCTGCTCCGACGGGGTGAAATAGAGGTCGCTGGTTACGATGTTGTCCTGTTTGCCTGCCAGCATGAACACGAGGTCTTGGTCCTGCGCGTCGAACAATGTGACGTTGTTCGTACCGTCAATGCTCTTAAAGTCCTTGATGACAGCCTTGCGGATGACGCCGCCTTTCGTGGCAATCGTCAGTTCCAGTTTGTCGTTTTTCAGCACTACGTTCTCTGATGAACCGGTGAGGGCTGAGAAGAAGAGGGCGGTGGTGTCAGTGCCGATAGACCCGGCGACCGAATCGCCGGGAACTGCGGTTTGCGCTTTGGAGGCAAGGCTTGCGGCCTTCTTGGCCTGTTCCTGCTGTACTGCAGCAATGCTGTCCTGAATACGTGCGGCCTCAATCTGCTCTGCTGAGGGCTGGTTCCACCAGCTGAATCCAATCAGTACCACAGCAATCAATACGAAGCCGATAATGGTGTCTTTATTCATATCTATTTTTAGTTTATGTTCTAATTTTACCCAATTAAGCTGCAAAATTACGAATAAAAGTGCAAAATACCAAACGATTTTGCTATTTTCCAAACATTTTTCCCTAACTTTGCACTCAGTTATGAAGTACAAGTACATTATTATCCTGTTGATGGCGCTACTGACGACAGGTGCGTCAGCCCAGCGAACAAAGAGACGGGCAGCGACTAACACTACTGCCCAAGTGGTGAAAAACTACCAGGACTCCCTGCGCGTGTTGCGACAACGGCTCGACTCCGTGCAACGCGTCAACGAGGCCCTGCGCACCGAGAGCGACGATGGCCGCTACTTCCGGCTTTTTGCCCCGACGACGTTCTACCATTCGGGTGCCAACAAGGTGTTGTCGCTCACGCCAGAAACTGGTGACGACGTGACGGATGCGGTCGACGCGGCCCTACTGTCCCTTTATATGCGTCGCCCTGATCTCATCCGTTCCTACGAGAGTCAGTTGCAACAGGCTGGCACCATTCGCAAGGACGTCAATCAGCAGATGACCCAGCAAGTCGAACTCATCGAACTGGCTGCTCCAGTCCCTGAGGAGCCTGTCGTTGAGACCCCTGTCGTTGTCGAGATAAAGAAACCCAACTTTTGGAAATTCCTTTTCGACGGTTCCCTGCAGTTTATGCAAAACTACGTCTCCGACAACTGGTATAAAGGTGGCGAGTCGAACTATTCGGCCATTGGTGCAATGACCCTCGAACTGAACTACAACGACAAGGATCGCGTGTTGTTCGAGAACAAACTCGAGACCAAGCTTGGCTTCCAAACGTCGCGCTCGGACACCGTCCATAAGTTTAAGACCAACAATGACCTCATCCGTCTGACCAGCAAGTTCGGCCTTCAGGCCCATAAGCGCTGGTACTACACGCTGCAATTGCTGGCCTACACGCAGTTTGCACGCGCTTACAAGGCCAACGACCCCTTTGTCTACTCCGACTTTATGTCGCCCTTCAAGCTCAACGTCGGTATTGGTATGGAGTACAAGGTCGAAGCCTTGAACAAACGCCTGACGGGTTCATTGAACTTCCTGCCTTTCTCGTTCAACTATACCTATGTGGGTCGTTCGGCACTTACCGAGCGCAATGGCATCAGCGGCAACCATCATTCCACCGAAGACTTCGCTTCGCAGTTCACTGCCGACCTCCAGTGGAAAATCTCTGACATCGTGCTTTGGAAGACGCGCCTCTACGCCAACACGTCGTACCACCATTCGTTGGTGGAGTGGGAGAACCAGTTCGAGCTGAAGGTGTCGAAGTACCTCTCCGCCAACCTCTTCCTCTATCCGCGTTTCGACGACTCGAATTCCCGCGACGACGATATGGGTTATTTCCAGTTGCAGGAGTACAGTTCGCTGGGCCTTGCCTATAAGTTCTGAGTCACAGATTGAACGAATTTGACTGATTCCTACGGTTTTTGGAATGTTAAAGTTGCTAAAAAACGCGAGCAAAACGATACATATATAATATAAATGTTTTACTTTTGCATGGATTAACGCTTTAAACTGTAACAAAAAATGAAGAAACTGATATTGACAACAATAGTGTTAGCCTTTGCGCTGACAGCTGCGATGGCCCAGAAGCCCGCACAAATCAAGTTCGAAAAGACCACTCACAATTTCGGATCTTTCTCTGAGTCCAATCCGAAGGTGACTTGTACGTTCACCTACGAGAATGTGGGCGAACAACCCTTGGTGGTCAATCAGGCTATTGCCTCGTGCGGATGTACCGTTCCCGAGTACACCAAGACTCCTGTGCAGCCAGGCGAGAAAGGCGAAATCAAGGTGACGTACAATGGCGCAGGCAAGTTCCCGGGCCATTTCAAGAAGTCCATCACCGTTCGCACTAATGGAGCCGTCGAAATGACTCGTCTCTACATTGAGGGCGATATGACAGAAGCCGAGAAACAATAAGATAGCTAAACTTATAACTTATGAAAAGACTGTTGTTAATGCTCGTTGCAATGGTGGCTCTTACAGTCACTGCCGACGCTCAGGGATTCTTTAAGAAATTGAAGGACAAAGCTGTGCAAGCTGCCGAGAATGCTGTGTCTAACAAAGTCGACAGCAAGGTAAATGAAGAAACGAACAAAGCAATGGACGACGTCCTTGATGGCAATAAGTCCAGCAAAAAGTCTAAGAACAGCAAGAGTGACGATGCCGATGCCGACGCTGAGGACGATACGCCCGTAGCCCAGAATCAGAAGAGCGACTTCGTTCGCGGTAGCGTGATCCTCTTTGAGGACGACTTCGCTGGTGAGCAGATGGGCGAGTTCCCCTCCAAGTGGGATATCAGTGATGGTAGTCTGGAAGTGGCCTCCGTCAACGGCAAGAAGTATGCGCACAGCAATGCTACAGGAGGTACTGTGTTCTCTCCTCTGATGGAGAATATGAAGTCTTATCTGCCTGATGTATTCACCCTTGAGTGGGAAGAATTTATGTGCAAGCCCGGTGATATAGATCAGATGAATTGGCATATCTATTTCTATCAGGGTGACGATGAGCTTGGCAATATCTATAAAATGTTCCGCCCGGGCAGTCCGGATGTTTACGGGAACTATTCATTCAGGAAGGGTGGTGGTTCTTCAGATAATGTGACTGGCGATTTGAAATGGGGAGATTTGGAGAAGTGTGTTAAGTTTGGACAGTGGAACCATTTCGCTATTTCGTTTAACAAGCGTGCCTTCAAATACTATATCAATGGTCAGCGTGTCATTAATCTGCCTAATGTGGCGGCTCCCAGTCGTTTTGAATTCCATGTCCAAGATGGATACCCGTATCGTGGCGTAGGTCATGTGATTCTTGCCAAGGGTGCTGCAGATCTCTATCAGCGTCAGACCACCGATCTCTCTGCCGTCGAAAAGGCCATTGCCGAAACGGGTAAATTTGTGACGAACAACATCCTGTTCGAGACGGGCAAGGCCACGCTGAAGCCAGAGTCGATGGCTGAGATTCAGAAGGTGGCAGACTATATGAAGAAGAACCCGACGGCTCGTTTCGAGGTACAAGGCCATACGGACAATCAAGGTTCCGACAAGATCAACGATCCGCTGTCTCAGCAACGTGCCGAGGCTGTGGTAAAGGCCCTCGAAAGCTTAGGTGTTGACGGCTTCAACCTCAAGGCCGTAGGTAAGGGCTCTCACGAACCTGTTGCTGATAATGGCACAGAGGCTGGTCGCGCCAAGAACCGTCGCGTGGAGTTTATTAAGAAATAATCGGAAGTAAACGATATTTCGCCCTGATGTCGCTAAGATGTCAGGGCGTAATATATAAAAAGGTGTACGTATGAAGAAAATTGTAATGATGATGGCGGCGCTGCTGATGCTCAGCACGGCAGATGCCAATGCCCAGGGATTCCTGAAGAAACTGAAGCAGAAGGCTCAGCAGGCTGTTAGTGGTGTTGCTGGCAATGATGCGAGTGAAGAGGCCGAAGAGAGCAATGATGCTGACGAAGGCGAAGCACCAGACCCCTCGAAGATTTCTGTGGCACAGGGTAGCGACATCGTACCCAAGCGTAAGACGTCGACCATTGTCTGGGACGGAACCATTACGCCCAGTTCGGCTTCGACGGCCCCGGCTCTGATGAAGGAACTGCCCGCATTGCCTTCGGCAGAGAAGATGGCTCGCAGCACCATGGAGGAGCGTGATGCCTATACGCAGAAGATTGCTGCTGTGACAACCCGTGCGGAACAGTTGCTGGAAAGCGAGAAGGAATGCTCGGACGCTGAGATGGAAGCCCTGCGCCAGAAGTGGGAGAATAAGATTCAGGACATGTTCGGACTGACGAAGGAGGAGATGGACATCCTGAACGACGAGAATGCCCCTGAATCGAAGAAGAAGCCCATACAGGACAAGGTGATGGTCAAGATTTTGGGTGCCGATGGTGCAGATCGTGCCGAGATGGAGCGCTTCGAGAAAATGAGCGAGAAGGAGCAGGAGGCATATATCAAGGCACATCCTGAGTTCACGCAGAAGATGATGAAGATGGCGCAGAATGCCGGTAACTTCAGCAAGCAGATGAACAAGATGACGGAAGCCCTTAGTGGCTATGAGGCCAAGATGGGTAAGTTGACGCAGGATTATGTGAAGTTCCTGGAACGTGAGGATAACCACAGCTATGCAGGTATTGCGAAGAAGTACGACGGTAAGCTGAAAAAACTGTACGACCAGATTTGCGGTACAGACGACGCTGGGCAGATTGATGGCCTTTATGCAGAGGCCGACGAACTGTTGTATAACTATCGTTTGGAGGCTGCCAAGGAGTATCGTGCTTCGTTGCAGCGTCAGATTACTGAGGCGAAGAAGTTTGCCGCTGAATATGCCCGCTTGTCACAGGAAGTTGTTGCCAGCGGCGACCTGCCCAAGTGTGCTATTGGCCGCACAGACCTGAATGCTGTCATCATGGTGGGTAATATTCTGGACGAAGCGTATAAGGAACTGCCTGAGTTGGAGGCGTCTCCCGTCTGCAAGGAGACCATCTATGAGTTGCCTAAAGGCTGGGAGTTCGGATTCTGGGAGTGCAGAGGCTTTATTGGCGGTGTGGATGACTTCAAGACACCTGGTGTCCAGTGGCCGCTGTTGGCAGAGTCTGAGGAAGGTTATGCTGTCGTGGAGAACGGCAAGTTCCGCAAGATTAGCGAGAACGAGCTGAAAGCCATCAACAAAAAGGCCGACGCGCGCCAGAAGAAGGGTGCCAATCTGGGAAAGAATCCTCCCTACGGCGTCTACAAGAGCCGCAGTGGCAAGCGTATTGTAGAGTATTCGAAGACGGGTGAGGTTATCATCAACGGTATGACCACCTTTATTCCCAGTGCGTTTACGGCTAAGCCTGAGTGTCTGGAGTGGATTATCTTTGACGGAGGCAAGATCGTGAAGTGTACCTACAAGCTCTAAATGACGCTTCACCGACAAATCATCATGCTGTGCTTGCTGCTCGTTTGGGGCAGTAGCACAGCATTTTCCATCAACTATCAAAAGGAGTTTGGTGACGACTGGACGCAGGCGGAGAAATTCGTCAAAGAGCATCGTACAGAGTGGAAGCAGATTTTTGAGGAGTTCGAAGTGGATGCCGACATTGCCACAGCCATTGTCTTCCCGGAACTCATTCGCTATAGCCGTTGGCAAGATGCCATTGAGACGGCTGCTGTCAATGGACTTTATATCTCTGGAGGTAAAGAGAAGGCGAATTTCTCTATAGGCCGTTTCCAGATGAAACCCTCTTTTGCTGAAGAAATCGACGAGGAATGGAATAAGTCTAAGTTGGCCCGTGAGTTCAATTTCCTCTTCGACACGCGCGACGCTTCTGATGCCCGTAGAAATCGCTTGAAGCGGTTAGGCACCCTCGAAGGACAATGCCGCTATCTCGCCATCTTTATCCGATTGATGTTTCTGCGCCATCCGCGTTTGCAGACACTTCCCAAAGAACAACAGATTCGTTTCCTTGCCACTGCCTATAACCGTAGCCATACTGCATCGTGGGAGCAAAACCTGAGGATGCAAAAACAGTGCCATTTCCACACTGACATGATTAAGACCCGCTCCACCAAGACATATCGTTACAGCGACATCGCCGTTACGTTCTATCATTTTCAATAAGTCATAGTATTGTTGAGGAAAGCTAGGTTTTTATAATAAAATGAAAGAAAATGGCGTTTTTCTTTTGCTATTTGCCATATTTGCACTATCTTTGCAGTCCGAAACGAAAGTTAATGCATTAAACTCAATAAATTATGGCAAAAATGAAAGGCGCCATTGTGGTGGATACTGAGCGTTGCAAGGGATGTCAGCTGTGCATCATCGCTTGCCCGCAGAAGGTTATCGCACTGGCCAACAAAGTGAATCTGCACGGTTATCCGTATGTGGAGGCTACGAACGAGGAAGCCTGCGTAGGCTGTGCTTCGTGCGGCATTGTCTGCCCCGACGGTTGTATCACCGTGTATCGTAAAAAGATGGAGGAGTAAAAGATGGAAAAAGAAGTTGTATTGATGAAAGGCAACGAGGCTATTGCCCACGCTGCTATTCGTTGCGGATGCGACGGCTATTTCGGCTATCCTATTACTCCGCAGAGTGAAGTGATTGAGACGCTGGCCGAGCTGAAACCTTGGGAGACTACCGGCATGCAGGTGGTTCAGGCTGAGAGTGAGCTGGCTTCTATTTACATGGTCTATGGCGCTGCCGGAGCCGGTAAGCGCGCGATGACCTCAAGTTCGTCGCCTGGTGTTGCTCTGATGCAGGAGGGTATCACTTATATGGCTGGTGCTGAGGTGCCGGGTGTGTTTGTGAATGTGCAACGCGGTGGTCCTGGTCTGGGTACTATCCAGCCTTCGCAGGGTGACTATTTCCAGGCTACCCGCGGTGGTGGTAATGGCGACTATAAGGTGATAGTGCTGGCTCCGTCTTCTGTTCAGGAGATGGCTGATTTCGTGGATCTCGCTTTTGAGTTGGCCTTCAAGTATCGCAACCCTGCTATGATTCTGAGTGACGGTGTGATTGGTCAGATGATGGAGAAGGTGGTGCTGCCTCCCTACAAGCCCCGTCGTACTGATGAAGAAGTCATCAAGCAGTGTCCTTGGGCTTCTACCGGTAAGCCGAAGGGTGGGAGAGAGCGTGTTGTGATTACCTCGCTTGAGCTGAAGCCTGAGATCATGGAGCAGCGCAACATCGCCCTCCAGGAGAAATATGCGAAGATTCAGGAGAATGAGGTTCGCTATGAGCAGCAGTTGATGGATGATGCCGAGTATGCTATCATCGCTTTCGGTTCTGCTGCCCGTATCGCTGAGAAATCTGTGGAGATTGCCCGCGAGCAGGGTATCAAGGTGGGTTTGTTCCGTCCTATCACGCTGTTCCCGTTCCCCATCAAGGAGATTGAGGCATTGTCGAAGAAGGTGAAGGGTATCCTCGTGGCTGAGATCAATGCCGGTCAGATGGTGCAGGATGTTCGCCTGGCTGTGAACGGTGCTGTGCCTGTCGAGCAGTTCGGTCGTCTGGGTGGTATCGTTCCCGATCCTGAGGAAATTGTTGAAGCTTTAAAGAAGGTCATGTAAGATTATGGATAGAAATCAAATAGTAAGCCCAGAGAACATCGTCTGCAAGAAGCCGACGTTGATGAACGACAACAATATGCACTACTGCCCAGGCTGTAGTCACGGTGTGGTACATAAGCTCATTGCTGAAGTCATCGAAGAAATGGGTATGGAAGACAAGGCCGTAGGTGTATCGCCTGTAGGTTGTGCCGTCTTCGCGTACAATTATATAGATATCGACTGGCAGGAGGCTGCCCATGGTCGTGCTCCCGCACTGGCCACTGGTATCAAGCGCTGCTGGCCTGACCGTCTCGTCTTCACCTATCAGGGTGATGGCGACCTGGCTTGTATTGGTACCTGTGAGACCATCCACGCCCTGAACCGTGGTGAGAACATTGTGATTATCTTCGTCAACAATGCCATTTACGGTATGACCGGTGGTCAGATGGCTCCTACGACCCTGATTGGTCAGAAAACCTCTACTTGTCCTTATGGCCGTGATCCTCAGTTGCATGGTTATCCCCTGAAGATGGCTGATATCGCTGCTGGTTTGGAGGGCACGTGCTATGTCACTCGTCAGAGCGTCGAGACCGTTGGTGCTATTCTCAAGGCAAAGAAGGCGCTTCGCAAGGCTTTCGAGGCTTCTATGGCCGGCAAGGGTTCATCGCTCGTAGAGTTCGTTTCTACCTGTAACAGTGGTTGGAAGCTCACGCCCGCCAAGGCTAACGAATGGATGAAGGAGAACATGTTCCCCTTCTATCCCAAAGGCGACCTCAAAGACACTACGAATGAATAAAATATACAACGGATTATACGGATTTAACGGATTTATTGTGACATAGTCATCCGTGTCATCCGTGAAATCCGTTGTTAAAAAGAAGAAAGTATGAAGAAGGAAATTATTATTTCAGGTTTCGGAGGTCAGGGCGTGCTCTCAATGGGTAAGATTCTGGCCTATAGTGGACTGATGGAAGACAAAGAGGTCACTTGGATGCCTGCCTATGGTCCTGAACAGCGTGGCGGAACGGCCAACGTGACGGTGATTGTCAGCGACGAGCGCATCTCTTCGCCCATCCTCAGCAAGTACGACATTGCTGTGGTACTGAACCAGCCCTCGCTGGAGAAGTTCGAGCCGAAGATCAAGCCCGGCGGTATTCTTATCTACGACGGCTTCGGTATCATCAACAAGCCTACCCGCAAGGATATCACCATTTACGAAATCAACGCAATGGACAAGGCTGCCGAAATGAAGAACGGCAAGGTGTTCAACATGATTGTGCTCGGTGGACTGCTGAAGGTGGCTCCCGTCGTTAGCGACAAGGGTGTCGAGAAGGCTCTCAAGAAGACGCTGCCCGAACGCCACCACAGCCTTATTCCGCTGAATATGGAGGCCTTGAAGGAAGGTGCGAAGATTATCGAGCAGGTATAGTAACCCATAAAAACTACTGGCTATGAAACAGGTTTTTAGTTTGGTGACGTTGGCGCTGTTGGCGTTGAGCGTTGGTGTGCAGGCCCAGACTGCAAGGAAGTTTACGTTGCCGCTGACGGACGACGGGAAGGCAGAAATGGTTTGTTTCCTGCCCCAGAATCCCTCGGGCAAGGCCATTGTCGGTGTGCCGGGAGGTGGCTATTCCGTCTTGTCGAATGGACATGAAGGAATGATGGCTTCCGACTGGTTGAACCAGCAGGGCATTGCCTATTTCGTGGTAAACTACCGTTTGCCTGAGGGTGACCGCACGAAGCCCATCAGCGACGTAGAGAACGGTATCCGCACCGTTCGCGACTCAGCAGCCGTATGGGGTGTCAATCCGCACGACGTGGGCATCATGGGATTCTCGGCTGGCGGTCATCTATCGTCAGTCATCTCGACGCTCTCGCCCTTCGAAGTACGTCCCGACTTCAGCATCCTGTTCTATCCGGTTATCTCGATGGACGAGCGCGTGTCGCACAAGTGGTCGTGCATCAACTTCTTAGGCGAAGAAGGACATAACGACCCCAAGCTGGTGAACACATACTCTACCAATCAGGCCGTGCGTCGCCATCTGACACCGCCCGCCTGTATCATCTCGGCCAGCGACGACCGTTTGGTGCCTTTCGTGACCAACGGACTGGAATACTATAAGGCTATGCGCAATGCAGGCAACGATTGTGCGATGTTTGTGTATCCTACTGGCGATCACGGCTTTGGCTTCGGTCCTTGGTTCAAGTATCACGACCAGATGCTGAACGACCTCGGCGCGTGGTTGAAGGCCCGTCAGACACCGAAGCCCGATGCCATCCGTGTAGCGTGTATCGGCAATAGCATTACCGACGGTTTCGGTATCGATATGGCCAGTGCCTATGGCTATCCCGCTGAGTTGCAGAAGCTGTTGGGCAGCGACTACTGGGTGAAGAACTTCGGTGTCAGCTCGCGTACCTTATTAAATAAAGGCGACTATCCGTATATGAACGAACAGGCTTGGCGCGACGCGTTGGCCTTTAAGCCTGACGTGGTAATTATTAAGTTAGGCACCAACGATTCGAAGCCCGAGAACTGGCAGTATGGTGCTGAGTTCCAGCAGGATTTGGAGCAGATGCTGACGACGCTGTGTCCGGCATTGGCTCAGCCCGTTGCCAAGAAAGGCAAGAAAGCCAAGAAGGCTGTTGCCCCTGTGAAGCCGCAAATCTTCCTTTGCACACCCATTCCCGCATTCAAGTCAACGTGGAACATCAGCGACTCGGTCATTGTCAATGAGATTATCCCCATCCAACAGGCTGTTGCTAAAAAATATGGTGTACAAGTTATTGACCTGCACACCCTCTATGCCAATGATGGCGATAAGATGCTTCCTGACGGTATCCATCCTGACGGCAAAGGTGCTCACCGTATGGCGGAAATCATTGCCGCAGAGATGAAGAAATAAGATGTTCTCCGACCGAATCGGAGAACACCGTACCATTAATCGAAAAATCCTGGCTGCTTATAGTCGATACCCAGTTCGCGGTCGACGGTAGCCAGGATTCCTTGTACCTGACCTAACGCGAACATACGACCCAGCAGCGTGTAACCGGCATTGTGGCCGTGGCTGCTTTCGTCCATAATGCCACCAGGCTCGTCGGTAAATGTCATACCGTGATCCACACGCATCGGCAACTCGGGATTCTCCTTCTCGAAAATCCGGCACAGCTCGATGAGGTCAGCACGTCCGCCCAGATGACTGGCCTCCGTGAAGTCGCCGTTCGGGAAGATGTGGCACGAACGAAGATGGACAAAGTGGGTGCGCGAAGCAAACTTCTTAGCCAGCTCCACCACATTATTATAGGCACCAGCCGACAGCGAACCGGCGCAGAACGTCAGGCCGTTATGCTTGTTGGGCACAGCGTCGAGGAACCACTGGATATCCTCCTCTGTACGAACGATACGCGGCAGACCGAGAATCTCGATGGGGGGATCGTCGGGGTGGACGCACATGTTCATGTTGCACTCCTCGCACACGGGCATAATAGCCTCGAGGAAATATTTCATGTTGGCGCGCAGCTTAGCCTTGTCGATACCTTTGTACAGGTCGAGGAATTCGCGGAACTTCTGCACGGGAGCCTCGTCGTTCTCGCTAAAGTTGCCACTGACAAAGCCCTGCGTCTTGATGACGATATTCTCCACCAGTTTGTGGTCCTTCTCGGGAGTCATGGTCTTGGCCAGCTCGTCGCACTCGGCAATCACGCTGCGACCTTCGCCCCAACCCTTTGGGAACTGGAACTTCTCCCATTCCTCGCGAGCATCAGGGCGCTTCAGGATATAGATGTCGAAATAGGCAAATTCGGCATAGTTGAAGTAGAGGTTCGTGGCACCGTTGGGATTGTCGTGGAACAAATCCGTGCGCGCCCAGTCCAATACAGGCATGAAGTTGTAGCAGATACAGTGAATGTCCTCTGCTGCCAGATTGCGCAGACTCTCCTTATACACCTCAATCTGGTGGTCGCGGTCGGGACCGCCATACTTGATGGTCTCAACGACAGGCAGCGATTCTACCACGCTCCAGCGCATACCGTAGCTCTCGATGTACGTCTTCAAATCATGAATCTTCTCGCGTGTCCAAACTTCACCGAGTGGCACGTCGTGTAGTGCGGTGACGATACCCTCGACACCGATTTGTCTCAGTTGTGCAAGCGTGATCTTGTCCTTCTTGCCAAACCATCTCCAAGTTCTTTCCATAGTTCTTAATTTTTTGATTCGTTATTACGTTATGTCGTTATTTCGATTTGTTATTCGTAGCGCATCGAACGTGCAGGGTGGATATGCGAAATGAGGAAGCTCGGTGCGATGAGCACAAACAGCGACACCAGCAGCGTCACCACATTCAGCAGCACGATGATCGGGATGTTCAGTTCCATAGGCGCTTTGTCGACGTAGTAGCTGGTGGGGTCGAGGTGTATGAATCCCGTTTGCTGTTGCAGGATGACGATGCCCACTCCGATGATGTCGCCCACAAGCATTCCCCGTCCGATGATGAAGGCCGCGAACCACAGGAATGTGTGACGCACGGTACTGTTGCGCATTCCCAAGGCTTTGAGGACACCAATCATTTGCGTCCGTTCGAGGATGATGATGAGCAGTCCGCTGATCATCGTGAATCCCGCCACGCAAATCATCAGCACGAGGATAATCCACACGTTGATGTCGAGCAGTTCCAACCACTGGAAGATGTGCGGATGGGCCTCGCGAATGGTCTGCGACGTGATGATGGCACCGTATTTGTCCGTTTGGCGGTTGACGACCTTCACAAAACCCTCAGCCACCAAGTCCAATTGGTCGAAGTCGTTGACCAACACCTCAGCACCGCTGCACTGGTCTGGTTCCCAGCCGTTTAGGCGCACGGGGACGTTGTAGTCGGTGAAGCACAACGACTGGTCAAACTGCGTCATATTGGTTTCGTAGATGCCCTTGATGGTAAACTTGCGGGCACGGACGTCGTCGTCACCAATGAAGTAGGCATAGACGCTCTGTCCGGCCTTCAGGTGCAGTTTGTCAGCCATCATGCGTGAGATGAGCAACGGGTATTTCGATTGTCCGTCGGTGAATGTCGGCATCTCGCCTTCGACAATGTGTTCGCTGAGGAATGTAGTGTCGTAGTCGCTGCCCACGCCTTTGAATACAACGCCTAAGAAGTCGTCGTCGGTCTTCAGGATGCCCTGCGTCAGTACGTATCGTTCCACATGCTTCACGCCCGGCAGTTGCTTCATCGTTTGCATCAGCGTGTCGCTGAAGCTGACAGGTACAGGTGACGAGAGCTGTTGCGACATGTAGTTCTCTACCTGAATGTGACTGCCGAATCCCACTACCTTGTCGCGAATGGTGTGTTTGAAACCAAACACCACGGACACCGTAATGATCATCACTGCCAGTCCGATGGCCACACCGATGGTGGCAATACGAATGGCCGGACGGCTGACCTCACGGCGCTGACCTTCAGAACCATTGATGCGGCGGGCAATGAATAGCGGAAGATTCAAAACTTAACGTTTATTGTTTAACGTTTATTGTTCATCGCGTCCCGGATAGGCTTCCAGTGCTTTGCGCAATACGAAGAGGGCGCGCTCCAGGTCTTCCTTCTTCAGCACGTAGGCTATACGTACCTGCTTCGTACCGGCACCGGGGGTCGTGTAGAAACCTGCGGCAGGAGCCATCATCACTGTCTCGCCCTCGTAGTTGAAGTCGGCCAGACACCAGCGGCAGAACCTTTCGGCATCGTCAACAGGCAGCTGGGCAACGGTATAGAACGCTCCCATGGGGATGGGCGAATAGACGCCAGGGATGCGGTTCAGTCCGTCAATCAGGCACTTACGGCGCTCCACATATTCGTCGTATACCTCGCGCAGATACTCATCGGGTGTCTCCAGCGACGCTTCGGCCACAATCTGTCCGATGAGGGGAGGGGAGAGTCGTGCCTGACAGAATTTCATCACGGCTTTCCTCACTTCGGCGTTCTTCGTGATGAGTGCGCCGATACGGATACCGCACTCCGAGTAGCGCTTCGACACAGAGTCAATCAGGATGACGTTCTGCTCGATTCCCTCTAAGTGGCAGGCGCTGATGTATGGCGAACCCGTGTAGATGTACTCACGATACACCTCGTCCGAGAACAGATACAGGTCGTACTTCTTCACCAGGTCGCGAATCTGGTTCATCTCGCGGCGGGTGTACAGATAGCCTGTCGGGTTGTTCGGGTTGCAGATCATGATGGCGCGCGTGCGGTCGTTGATGAGCTCCTCAAACTTCTCTACCTTCGGCAACGAGAAACCTTCCTCGATGGTCGTCGCAATGGTGCGAATCTTTGCTCCTGCCGAAATGGCGAACGCCATGTAGTTGGCGTAGGCAGGCTCGGGCACAATGATTTCGTCGCCCGGATTGAGGCACGACAGGAATGCAAACAGCACCGCCTCTGAACCTCCCGAGGTGATGATGATATCGTCAGCCGTCACATTAATATTATATTTCGCGTAATAGCTGACCAGTTTCTCGCGGTAGCTCAGATAGCCCTGCGAGGGTGAATACTCAAGAATGTTGCGGTCTATCTGCTTCAGCGCGTCCAGTGCCACCTGCGGCGTAGGCAGGTCGGGCTGTCCAATGTTCAGGTGATAGACTTTCGTTCCACGTTTTTTTGCTGCGGCAGCAAGGGGTGCGAGTTTCCTGATAGGCGACTCGGGCATCTCCAGTCCGCGTACTGATATTTCTGGCATTGTTCTGTTTGAATTATTCTTTTGTGTTTATCCGTTCACCATGAGCGACGACTCTTTTCAGCCAATGAACTTCAAGATCATTGCCACAAGCTCGTCCTCGGTCTTGCCGTCGGCAGAAATCACTAAATCGTAGTTGCGAGTGTCGTAGCGAGAAGTCTTAGTGTACTTGTTGACATAGTTCTCACGCATCTTGTCCACCTGCTCGATGACCTTGTGAGCCTCCTCTTCCGTGAGACCCTGTTTGCGCATGACACGCTCCACACGAAACGGCATCGACGCCTGAATGAGAATGCTCACGTGGTTGGGATGGTTGCGGAAAATGTAGAATCCCGAGCGGCCGGCAACGACGAACGACTCCTGTTCGGCCATTTCCTGCAACATCATCGTCTCTGTCTGGAACATCTCGTCGGTGGTAGGCGGGTACACGCCGTTATTGGCCCTTGCCTCGACGTATTCCACGCTGCCCACAACACCTGGGGCAATGTTCATCGCACGCCTTACTTCGGCCCACCACGAATTGCTCTGACCCTTCTGTTTCTCAATTTCCTCCACGCTGAGGTTATACTTCTGCTGTAAACCCTTGATAACGGTCTTGTCGCAAAATTCCACACCCAACTTCTCGGCCAGCTTGCGGCCTACAGTGCGGCCACCACTACCGAGTTCGCGATTGATAGTAATGACAAATTTCTCGTTTTTGTTCATCATATTGCTGCAATATTCTATTTCTGCCTGCAAAGATAGTGCAAATCGAACGAAAAACCAAATATATTTGGGTTTTTCTGAGATGCAGCCTATTTTTTCCTTGGGAAAAAGGTACGAATAAGCGAGCAAAGAACCAAAGGAAAACTCGTTTTTCTTTGTTCTTTCGTTCGAAAACATCCAAATAAATTTGGTATTTTGCTCACTTATTCGTATCTTTGCGCTCGAATTCATCAATAATTGCAATTATGACTCAACTGACAGTTTCAATAGAGGATGTTTCCATGCTTGACCAGATTAAGCAGGCCATCAGTCTGATACGTGGCGTGAGTAGCGTCACGCTGAAGCGTCGTAGGAAGACCAGCATGGACCGCGCCATCGAAGATATAGAGCAGGGGCGCGTCTACAAGTACGACAGTCTGGATGACTTGATAAAGGAGATTGAGGGATGACGAAATACGAACTGCGCATCACCGGCGAGTGCAAACAGAACATGTAACTCTGCAAGAAGCGCGGCCTGCCGATGCAGGAACTGTGGGATGTCGTGGCCAAATTGCTGCGCGGCGAGAAACTCGACGAGAAGTATCAGGCTCACCAACTGCACGGCAACCGCAAGGGGCAGTGGGAGTGCCACATTCAGCCCAACTGGCTCCTTGTTTGGGAGCAGAACGAAACAGAACTCATTCTTATATTGGTAAATACTGGAACTCATTCCGACCTTTTCGGAAAGAACAAACGATAACCAACCACCGACACGACTGACTTATGGAACAGAAATTCAGCAATAACAGTATTGACCTTCAGGTGCTGCGTGAGTTTTGCGAGCGTGAGGGTGAGGTGGTGACTTACCGCAAGGGGGACCAGATGGAGCGCGAGGGCGATCCGTCTCGGTGGTTCGGCTTTGTGACGGAGGGCTGCTTCAAGTATGTGAACCATGGCATCAGCGACGACAGGGAACATATCACGTGGTTCTCTTTCGAGGGTGAATTCGTGGTTGACGACCCGACGTTCCTTTATGATCGTCCGTCGCAGACCACCATTGTGGCGATGATGCCCAGTCGTGTACTCAGGGTTACGGGTGAACAGTTGAAGCAATTCTTCAGTCAAAGCATCGAGACAATGGAGTTGCGTGCAGTCATTGCTGAGCACATCCTCAGCCAGTTCCGTTCGCGCTATCTTGACCTCCACTGCACCACAGCTCGCGAGCGCTACGAACTGCTACTCCATCGTTGCCCAGGCATCGTGGAACATCTTGACTTACAGGACATCGCCTCGTTTCTCTGCGTCACGCCCAATTACCTGAGCACCATCCGCAAGGATATCACGTTCGAAGCGAAAAAATAGCGCCACTTTCTTTAAGTAGTTTAAGACTTTCACCCTTGGCATCCGATTTTCGGGCTTTGCCGGGGGCTTTTTCGTGCCGTTTTCCGTATATTTATCTTTCCCTCCCTTTGATCCTTGAGCGGGTGGTGCGGAGGGAGGCGGGTTTCACGTCGAGGATCTGGGCGATGGTGTCGTCATTGTAGCGGAGGTCGTCCTGAAGGATCAGGAAGACGTACTGTGCCGGTGTGAGCGGATGG
>JAFSNG010000008.1 GCA_017447515.1 Prevotella sp.
AGTTCGCCATCGTCCGTTTGCATCAGCAGGTTCTGGTGACGTACGGTACCATCCTGACGGTGGTAGTCAATGGCAACATGCAGACTTTCGCCCCATGCGGTATTATAATGTATGGTAAACTTGAGTTTCATATCGTTGTTTGACTAATCTTGCAGAGCCACAGCGAAGTAAGCCTTCTTGCCAGTAGGCATGATACCCTGGATGTAGAGTACGGGCTCCTTCGATGTAGACGCCTTCTTGACGGCATCCTGCAGGTCGCTGATGGTCTTCATCGGCTCTTCGTTGACACGCTGGATGATGAAGCCCTGAGGCACACCACCCTCCTTCAACTTGCCACCGCTGATCTTCGTGACTTGCAAACCATAGGCAATCTGAAGTTCCTTCTTCTGCGACTCGGTAATCTCGCGGAACTGTCCACCCAGCACGTCGAGGTCGGCATCCTTCACCACCTTCGTAGTACCCTGGGCATTCTTCAACGTCAGCGAGACGCTCTTCTCCTTCTTGTTACGCAGGTACTTGACGGTCACCTTGTCGCCAGGACGCTTCTGGGCAATGATAGCCTGCAGGTCACCCATGGTCTTTACCTTCTTGCCATCAACCTCGGTGATGACATCCTCTTTCTCCAGACCGCCATCAGCTGCGGCACCGTCCTCGATGACCTTATCGATGCGTACACCTTCCATCGTGCCGTAGTCCTGAACATCCTTGTCCTGATCCTTCATGGCGTCAACATAGTCCTTGACGCTGCCACCCTGGATACCAATCATGGCGCGCTGGTAAGAACCGTATTTCTTGAAGTCCTCGACGGCCTTGTTCATAATAGCCGTAGGAATGGCAAAGCCGTAACCGATGTTAGAACCCGTCTGCGAATAAATCATGGCGTTGATACCAATGAGTTCGCCACGCGTGTTGACCAGCGCACCACCCGAGTTACCCTGATTGATGGCAGCATCGGTCTGAATCATTGAAGAGACGCCCTGTCCCATCGAACGTGCCTTAGCCGAAACGATACCAGCAGTGACGGTATTGTTCAGTCCGAGGGGATTACCTACGGCCAACACCCATTCACCCACCTTCACGTCGTCAGAGTTAGCAATGACGATAGCCGGAAGATTCTTGGCGTCAATCTTGATGAGTGCCAAGTCGGTAGTGGCGTCGGCACCAATGATGCGTGCGGAATATTCCTTGGAATTCTCGTTGAGCGTTACTGTCAGTTCGTCGGCACCATCTACAACGTGGTTGTTGGTGACGATATAACCATCAGCAGAGATGATGACACCTGAGCCTGCTGCTGCACGCTTTGGAGTCTGCACCTGACGCTGGCGACGACCACCATTGCCATTGCCCTGTCCGCGTCCGAAGAAACCTCCGAAGGGGTCAGAGAAGAAATCCTCGAAAGGATCGGAATATTCTACAGTCTGTGTCTTTGAATTAATCACCGACTTGATATACACTACTGAAGGCAGCGATTTCTCTGCTGCGTAAGTCAAGTCTACTGGTTGTCCTGGTGCTACAGCAGGAGCAGCGGGGGCTGCGGCCTGTGTCTTGTTGCACGAAGCTGCCGAGAACGCAATGACCATCAAGTACACTGCCGGCATCAAACTCTTTACAATCTTTTTCATAATCTTACCTATTTATAATAAATGTGTTAATAACTTGCGACTGCTTTGTGTTTCGCGATGCAAATATAAGGTCAAAAATTGAAATACTGACAATCTGTCACGCATTTTTGTCGCAATTTAACACTTTTCCCCGAGAGGTTAACGGCTGTTAGAATTTAACGCTTGAAATGTGAAAAGACTGACAAAATTAACAATTCTATCAGTCTTTAGTTTGTTTCCTGCAATTAATTGCGTCTTATCTTGCAGCTACATACTTATGCAACGTAGCACGGACGGCACCATTGCCTGCGTACAGCTCTTTTACCATACCCTCAATCTGTTCGCCCAGACCTGCCTCGTAGAGGTCGAGTCCGAAAACGTCCTTACGGCTGTAGAGCTTCTTCAGCGGGCTCCAGTCCTGATCGGTCTTGCCAATCTGCAGCGGAGCTACGATGGCCTGCAACTCTTCGAGCATGGGATCGGGCGAGCAGTCAAACAGCGTACCGTCGTCCTTGATACCCTTCAGATAACGGGCATAGCCAGCCAATGTCAGCGGAATCAGCACGAGGTTGCTCTTATCCAATCCGCGAGCGATATACTTCTTCAGCGTCTCACCAAAGCGGATGGGCAGTTTCTGCGACGTATCCATTGCGATACGCTGGGGAGCGTCAGGCATAAACGGATTGGGCAGACGACGGTTGATGACGGCACCAATGAACTCATAGGGGTTCAGCACGCCTGGATCAACAACTACGGGCATGGCCTCCATATAACCAATCTTCTGGATGAACGGGCGCAGGTCCTCGTCAGCCATCTCGGCACTGATCAGCGTATAGCCCAACATGCAGCCGTAGATACTCATGGCAGTGTGCAGCGGGTTGAGACAGGTGGTCACCTTCATCGTTTCCACTTTATCTACGGTCTCACGCGTCGTATAGAGCGCACCACCCAAATCCAATGGCGGACGACCGTTGGTATAGTTGTCCTCGATGACCAGATACTGCACCTCCTCGGCATTCACGAACGGTGCCGTAAAGGTGTGCTTCTCCGTCTCGATGTAGTTGTTGTCCTCGAAACCGTCCGCTGCCAGCATCTCCTTCACCTTCTCGTGTGGGCGTGGGGTAATCTTGTCAATCATCGACCACGGGAAGGTAATCTTCTTCTCGTCTTTCAAGTATGCCAGGAACTCAGCAGGCACCAGTCCGTCCTTCACCCAGCGCTCAGCATAGGCAAATACGCCAGCCTTCACCTTGTCGCCGTTGTGCGAGCAGTTGTCCATGCTCTGAACGGTGAGAGGCAGTTTACCTGCCTCGTATCTTTCGAACAGCAACGCACAAACCTTACCCATAGCAAACAGGGGCTTCATGCCACGAGCCAAATCGGCTTCGTTGAACGTGTAGCCCTTCTCAGTAATGGTGAACGAAATCATCTGCAACGACGGATTCTTGAAAATCTCCACCAGACGTTTCCAGTCGTCAAACTGCGGGTCAGCCTTCAAGGCTTCAGTTACGCTGGCAATCACCTTCTTCTCGATAGAACCATCCGAGCAGAGGTTCACGCAAAGCGACAGATTATTATAAGGTGCATACGCCTTGTCGATGACCTCGAAGTCAAAGGTCTCTGCCACAATGACACCACGGTCGTACTTGCCCGTGTTCAGCGCGTCGTTCAGGATGGCTGCAGGGAATGCACGGAAGATGTTACCACCGCCGAAATGTACCCATGTGGGTTCCTTGGCAGTCTTCTCGCGTAATTTCGCAATATCAAACTTCGGAAGCTCGTAACCTTTGGCTTCCCACTCTGCGGCATTCAGCTGGCCGCTCAGTATTTCGTTCAGTTTCATCATATTGAAAATTTGTTTTGGTTTTCTGTCGTGCAAAGGTACGCAATTATTTTTGAACATACAAATTTTTGAGCCACAATTGTAACAAAGAAAACAAGATAAAAAGCGGTTCATTCGTACACAATCTCTTAAAAAAGTGTAAAAAAGACACCGAGAAGCAATTTTCCTTCCGTTTTTTATTGTCGTATCGAAAAATTGTTGTAATTTTACAACCAAAATCAATTAAGTGTAACTAAAAACGATTCATTACAATGAAAAAATCAACATTCTTTCTGGCTGGAATGGCAGCGGTAGCAGCCCTGCTGACAGCATGTGCTTCTGGTGAGCAGAAAGCATTAACAAAGTCTGGACTGGATGCAGCCCGTTTCGACACCATCATCAACGAGAAGCCCGTCAAGCTCTACACGTTGACCAATGCCAATGGCATGGAGGTGTGCATTACCAACTACGGCGGACGTGTTGTTTCGCTGGTAGTGCCCGACAAGGACGGCAAACCTACCGACGTCGTTTTAGGCTTTGACAACATTGCCCAGTATGCCGACACGTTGAATTCGCCTACGGACTACGGTTCCAGCGTTGGCCGCTATGCCAACCGCATCCAGGGTGGTAAGTTCGCTCTGAACGACAGCACCTATCAGCTGAAGCAGAATGACGGTCCCAATTGTCTGCACGGTGGTGGCACCACAGGTTGGATGAACCAGGTGTACGATGCCGAGCAGATTGGCGACAGCATCTTGAAGTTGACCATCGTTGCTGAGGACGGCGAGAACGGATTCCCTGGCAAGGTGACGGCCGTTACGACCTACAAGGTGACAGCCGACAACACCCTCGACATCACTTGGGAGGCTGAAACCGACAAGCCCACCATCATCAATCAGACTAATCACAACTACTATAATCTGAACGGTGACTTCACGAAGCCCGGCTACGATATGGTGCTCTACGTGAATGCCGACAACTTCACTCCTTCTGACAAGCTTTACATCCCCACAGGCGAGATTAAGTCCGTCGAGGGTACTCCTATGGATTTCCGCACCGCTCACGCCATTGGCGACAGCATCAAGTCGGAGTTCGACCAGATTCAGAATGCCGGTGGTTACGACCACAACTGGTGTCTAAACACCTATAAGGACGGCAAGGGCGACGACACCGTCGTATGTGCCAGCCTCTACAGTCCCGCAACGGGCATCTTCATGGAGATGTACACCAACGAGCCTGGCGTTCAAGTCTATAGCGGCAACTTCCAGGGCATTGGCAACGAGCCAAACATCAAGCACAAGGGTGGCGTCTATCCCCAGCACGTCAGCGTTTGTCTGGAGAGTCAGAAATATCCCGACAGCCCCAACAAGAAGGATTGGGTACAGCCCGTGCTGAATCCTGGCGAGAAATACTACAGCCACGCTGCCTACAAGTTTTCGACAAAGTAAAACATTAATTAAATAGTATTATGGCATTATTAGACTGGATTGTCATTGGCGTATTCTGTGCTGCGCTCATTGGCATTGTGATTTGGGTTGTATCACAGAAAAACGACAACTCGGCAGACTATTTCCTCGGCGGTAAGGATGCAACATGGATTGCCATCGGTGCATCTATCTTCGCCTCGAACATCGGTTCCGAACACCTCATCGGACTGGCTGGTGCCGGTGCTTCGTCAGGTATGGCGATGGCCCACTGGGAGATTCAGGGCTGGATGATTCTGATTCTGGGTTGGGTCTTCGTACCGTTCTACACCCGTTCAATGGTTTACACCATGCCTGAGTTCCTCGAGCGCCGCTTCAACAAGGAGTCGCGCACTATCTTGAGTGTCATCTCGCTGATTTCCTACGTGCTGACCAAAGTTGCCGTAACGGTTTATGCCGGCGGCCTCGTATTCCAGCAGGTCTTTGGTATCAAGGAACTCTGGGGCATCGACTTCTTCTGGATTGCTGCCATCGGACTGGTGGTCATCACCGCTCTCTACACCGTCTTCGGCGGTATGAAGTCAGTGCTCTACACCAGCGTGCTCCAGACACCTATCTTATTATTAGGCTCGCTCATCATCCTCGTACTGGGTCTGAAGGCCCTCGGCGGATGGGATGAGATGATGGCTACCTGTTCTATCCAGACCGTCAACGAGTATGGCGACCACATGACCAACCTCATGCGCGACCTGCGCGATCCTGACTATCCTTGGCTCGGTGCACTCGTAGGCTCTGCCGTCATCGGTTTCTGGTACTGGTGTACTGACCAGTTCATCGTTCAGCGTGTATTGTCTGGTAAGGACGAGAAGGAGAGCCGCCGCGGTACCATCTTCGGTGCTTACCTGAAGCTCTGCCCTGTGTTCCTGTTCCTCATTCCTGGTATGATTGCCTACGCAATGGCTACCAAGGGCATCACACTCCCCAATGGCGAAGTATTTACACTGTCTACTCCCGACGCAGCCTTCCCCACCCTCGTGGCAAAGATTCTGCCCGCTGGTGTGAAGGGGCTCGTCGTTTGCGGTATCCTTGCAGCTCTGATGTCTTCACTGGCATCTTTGTTCAACTCTTCAGCTATGTTGTTCACCATCGACTTCTGGAAGCGCCTGCGTCCCGAGACTCCTGAGAAGCAGCTGGTTCGCATCGGTCAGATTGCTACAGTTGTCATTGTTGTTCTGGGTATTCTGTGGATTCCCATCATGCGTTCTGTCGGCGACGTGCTCTACAACTACCTGCAGGACGTTCAGTCGGTGCTGGCTCCTGGTATTGCCTCTGCCTTCCTGCTGGGTATCTGCTGGAAGCGTGCTTCTGCCAAGGGCGGCATGTGGGGTCTGCTCTCAGGTATCATCATTGGTCTGACCCGTCTGGGTGCCAAGGTGTACTATAGCAACGCCACCAACGTCAGCGACAACTGGTTCAAGGCCGTATTCTTCGACTTCAACTGGCTCTACTTCTGCGGTGTCATGCTCATCGTCTGCTGTCTCATCGTCATCGTCGTTTCCCTCTGCACCGAGGCTCCCGACGAGAAGAAAATCCAGGGTCTCGTGTTCGGCACGTCTACTCCCGAGCAGATTGCCGCCACGCGCGCCAGCTGGGGCACATGGGACGTCATCCATACTGTTATCATCCTGGGTATTACTGTAGCATTCTACGCCTATTTCTGGTAAACAACAATGACTACTTATTATAAAGAATTCCAAAAAGTACTGCTGTCTGTCGACTGCATCATCTTCGGCTTCGACCAGAACAAGCTGAAGATTCTCATCGGCCGTCGCAATATGGACCCGGGTCGTGGCGAATGGAGTCTCTACGGAGGCTTCGTTCGCAACGACGAGAGTCTGGACAAAGCAGCACAAAGGACATTACTCGAACTGACTGGACTGCGCAACATCTACATGAGTCAGGTAGGCGCTTTCGGCAACATCGACCGCGACCCGGGCGAACGTGTCGTATCGGTAGCCTACTACGCACTCATCAATGTCAAGGACTACAGCGAGCGCCAGCGCAAGCAGCACGGTGTGGAATGGGTTAACATCGAGGATATTCCCCAGATGTATTCCGACCACAACGAGATGATTGCCAAGGCCCGCAAGCTCATCCAGCAGAAAATCAAGACCAACCCCGTCGGTTTCGAGCTCCTGCCCGAACTGTTTACCTTAACCCAACTGCAGCGCCTTTACGAGGCTGTCAACGGCGAGCCACTCGACAAGCGCAACTTCCGCAAGCGTATCAAGGAGATGGACTTTATCGAGAAGACCGAGCTCATCGACAAGCTGTCGTCCAAGCGCGGCGCTGTACTCTATCGTTTCAACAAGAAAGCATTTACTGAAGACAAGAACTTTAAGCTTTAAACTTAATTGTTAATTGTGAATTATTAATTATTTATTAATATGTTAGAAGAACTGAAAGCAAAAGTATTCAAGGCCAATTTGGACCTTGTAAAGCAAGGACTGGTTATCTTCACCTGGGGCAACGTCAGCGGCATTGACCGCGAAAAAGGCCTCGTGGTCATCAAGCCCTCAGGCGTCAGCTACGACGAAATGAAGGCTGAGGACATGGTGGTTGTCGACTTAGAGAGCGGCAAGGTGGTCGAAGGCGACCTCAACCCCTCGAGCGACACACCCACACACCTTGTTTTATATAAGGCATTCCCGAATATCCAGGGTGTCGTCCACACCCACTCCACCTATGCCACGGCTTTCGCACAGGCAGGCCGCGACATCCCCAACATCGGCACCACCCACGCCGACTATTTCTATAAGGATATCCCGTGCACGCGCGATATGACTAAGGAGGAGGTCGAGGGACAGTACGAGCTGGAGACGGGTAACGTCATCGTCAACGAAATCCTGAACATCCGCAAGATCAATCCTGACCACACGCCCGCCGTACTCGTCAAGAACCACGGTCCGTTCTCATGGGGCACGTCGCCCGACAATGCCGTCTACAACGCCAAAGTCATGGAGCAGTGCGCCAAGATGGCCTTCGTCTCGTTCATGGTCAATCCTGCCACAACGATGAATCCGCTGCTGGTCGAGAAGCACTACATGCGCAAGCATGGTCCCAACGCCTACTACGGCCAGAAAGGACAGAAGCACTAATCGAACAACAAAACAAACAACATTTATGAAAGCATTTGAGAATTTTGAAATATGGTGGGTGACTGGTGCGCAGTTGCTCTACGGAGGTGATGCAGTCGTAGCCGTTGACGGTCACTCAAAGGAGATGGTCGACGGTCTGAACAAGAGCGGCAACATCCCCGTGAAGATTGTTTATAAAGGTACGGCAAACAGCAGCAAGGAGGTTGAAGCCATCATGCTCGCCGCCAACAACGACGAGAAGTGCGTGGGTATCATCACATGGATGCACACCTTCTCGCCCGCCAAGATGTGGATCAAGGGCCTGCAGCAGTTGCAGAAGCCCCTACTCCATTTCCACACCCAGTACAACGCCGAGATCCCCTGGGCAGACATCGACATGGACTTCATGAACCTAAACCAGAGCGCCCACGGCGACATCGAGTTCGGACACATCTGCACCCGTATGCGCGTGGCCCGCAAGGTGGTTTGCGGCTACTGGAAGGACGAGAAAGCTCAGAAGCAGATTGCCGTCTGGGCTCGCGTGGCTGCCGGTGTGAAGGATGCTCACGACGTGCGCTGTCTGATGTTCGGCATGAACATGAACAACGTTGCCGTGACCGACGGCGACCGCGTAGAGTTCGAGCAGCGTCTGGGCTACCACGTCGACTACTATCCCGTTTCCTCGCTCATGGACTACTTCAAGCGCGTCACCGACAAAGAGGCCGATGACCTTGTTGAGGAATATAAGAAGCTGTATACCATTAAGATAGACGAAAGCGGCGAAGCTGTTTACTGGGAGAAGGTAAAGAATGCCGCCAAGGCCGAGATTGCCCTGCGCCGCGTCTTGAAGGACGAGGGCGCTACTGCCTTCACCACCAATTTCGACGACCTCGGCGATGCCGACATCAACGATCCCAACTTCTGCGGCTTCGACCAGATTCCAGGCCTCGCTTCGCAGCGTTTGATGGCCGAAGGTATCGGTTTCGGTGCCGAGGGCGACTGGAAGACCGCCTGCCTCTATCGCACCCTCTGGGTCATCCAGCAGGGCATGCCTACCGGTTGCTCGTTCCTCGAGGACTACACGCTGAATTTTGCTGGCAACCGCTCGTCGTGCCTGCAGAGCCACATGCTCGAAATCTGTCCGCTCATTGCCAGCGACAAACCTAAACTCGAAGTCCACTTCCTCGGCATCGGCATCCGCAAGCAGCAGACCGCCCGCCTCGTCTTCACTTCGAAGACCGGCCCAGGCATCAAGGCTACCGTCGTAGACCTCGGCAACCGCTTCCGCCTCATCTCGCAGGAAGTTGAGTGCATCGAGCCCAAGCCCATGCCGAAACTCCCTGTGGCCAGCGCCCTGTGGATTCCACAGCCTACGTTCGAGATTGGCGCCGCTGCCTGGATCCTCGCTGGCGGTACTCACCACTCGGCATTCTCCTACGACATCAACGAGGAGTACTGGGAGGACTTCGCTGAAATGCTCGGCATCGAGTATGTCCGCATCAACAAGCAGACCACTATCGCTGACTTCAAGCAGACCCTCCGAAACAACGAGGTCTACTTCATGCTCAACAAATCGCTGCAGTAATTTTTAGCAAGGACTACAGGACTTAAGGACTTTTATGCAATTTAAAAGGGGACGGTTCCGCTGTGTAATCGCGATTACACGGTCGGAACCGTATTCTATGCTAAATACTAAAAATTAATTGATATTTAATTATATATTTGTATACCCTTTTACAAGTGCTTCTAGTCGCTTTTTCTTTGCTTTTTTGATAGTTTTAGGTTTTTTATGGTGATTTATTTTTGTGGTTCGAAATAATTTCGTAAATTTGCAACCTAATAACGAAAGAAAGAAAACGTTTTATTGATATAAAAGAATAGGATGAATCAAGACGAACGCGAGGTGTTGATGCAGAAAATAGCTGAAGCGAATTCGAGGCTTCACTCGATAGAGCTGCAATTGGACGCCGCAAACAAGAAACTGAACGAATATGAGGAAAAGGCGAGGAAGGCTGAGCAGGCCAGCCGCATGAAGTCGCTTTTCCTGGCAAACATGAGTCATGAGATTCGTACGCCCTTGAACGCTATCGAGGGGTTTTCCCGCGTGATGGCTGAAACGGACTCGCCAGAGGACCGCATGAAGTACATGGAAATCATCGAGAGCAACAACGGCCGTCTGCTAGCGCTGATCAACGACATTCTTGACCTGTCGCGCGTCGAGGCTGGAGAAATCAGCATCAAGAAGGGCATGACGGACTTGAACGAACTGTGCCACAGCCTGCAAAACATCTTTAAGTTCCGTTGTCCTGATTCGCTGCAACTCATTTGGAACAAGCCGAACATGAAGGTGACGCTGAACACGGACGCGAACCGCGTGACGCAAGTATTCTCGAACTTGATAGGTAATGCCCTGAAGCATACGTCGAAAGGCAGCATCACTTACGGATACCGACTGATAAACGACGGTTGCGAGGTGGAATTCTTCGTGACCGATACGGGCTCGGGCATTGCCCCAGAGGATATTGATAAAATCTTCGGCACCTACGTGTCGCGCGACGCCGAGGAGCAGAAAGGCTACGGATTGGGGCTGGCGCTGTGTAAGACCATCGTCGAGAAAATGGACGGTACCATCAGCGTGCAGTCGAAACTGGGCGAGGGCTCGACGTTCCGCTTTGTGTTGCCTTTCGAGGGTACTATTGGCGGCATGAACAAGAACAGCCGCACGACAACAAACTCAAGGACTATCCGTTCAACCACGATGACAAACCTCCAAAATGCCCCGCTGATATTGGTGGCAGAGGACGAGGACAGCAACTTCGAACTGGTGCGCATCGTGCTGTCGAAGCGCTACCGCCTGTTGCGTGCCGAGAACGGTATCGAGGCTGTCACAATGTGCGAGGACGAACATCCCGACCTGATACTGATGGACATGAGAATGCCGGGCATGAACGGACTGGACGCCACACGCATTATCAAGGAGGTGAACCACAACATACCCGTAGTAGCGCTGTCGGCCTACGCTTTCGACGAGAACATCCGCGAGGCAAAGGCTGCCGGTTGTGACGAATTCATGGCCAAGCCGTTCCGCGTGGAGGACTTGTTGGACATGGTAGAGAAATACGTAAAGAGATAACAAGTAAAAAACGACTGAGAATATGGGAAAGTTAGCAGTATATAAGTATATTTCACTGATGTTCCTCGTCCTGCAATGTGTGCTGACGGTGTTTACAATCATGGCACTGTATGGCGGCGACGTCAATCCTGCAGGACATTCGGCCCGCGCCATGCTGGTGTACATCCTGCCGATTCTCATTGGTGCAAACGTCATCATGTTGCTGTACTGGCTCGTCCGCCGCAAGTGGATTTACGCGCTCATTCCCGTCATCACCATAGCCTTTTGCATACCGTATATCGGCACCCTCTATCAGTTCCGCTCCGTCGACAAGAAGGCCGGTGGCGATAAGGGGCTGAAGGTTGCCACGTACAACGTAGCCATGTTCGGTCGCGAGACGTCGGGATTCCTGGCTTTGGACATCCTCGCCCAAATGCGCCGTCAGAAGGTGGACGTGCTATGTATGCAGGAGTATAACGAGACGAGCGGCGACAAGAAGAATTCGAAGAGCTATATGGAGTATTTCCCCTATATGGCGGTAGGTCGTGGCGACATGGTGGTGTTCAGCCGCTATCCCATCAAGGAAAGCAAGACGTTAGACTTTGAAGACTCGAACCAGAGCGCCATGTGGGCTGATGTCGACGTGAACGGGCAGGTCATCAGGTTTTTTAACGTCCACCTGCAAACGACTGGCATCAACCGCACCATGCATCAGGCCAACAAATTGCAGGCCCAAAATCCGTATGAGGACTACAGCATGAGCAACAGCCGCGTGATGAACGCCATCTTCGGCAACTACATGTTGGGCATGATGTTCCGTGCCGGGCAGGCCATCACTATTGCGAACGAGAAGCACAATTCGGTGAATCCGTGTATCCTTTGCGGCGACTTCAACGACGTCCCTTACTCGTACGTCTACAACACGATGCTTGGCAACATGGTTGACGGATTCAAGGAGTGCGGTGGTGGATGGATGTACACCTTCCGCGGCAAGAAAGCCGTACGCATCGACTACATCTTCCACGACGAATTCTTCAAGGGACTGACGTACTACAAGGAAGACCTGACGACGTCGGACCACCTGCCGGTATTCATGAAGGTGACCTTCTAAGCAATAGTTGGCGATATTATTCTCCAAGATAGCATAAAAAAGACTGGCATCATATAACTGATGTCAGTCCTTTTTTTGTAATGTTTGCGGGGATTAGTTGTCCTGGCTACCGCCGACCATGTCGAGCAGCTCAGTGGTAATAGCCGCCTGGCGTCCCTTGTTGTAGTGCAGGTTCAGCTCGCGCAACAGCTCGTCAGCATTATCCGTAGCAGTCTGCATGGCCACCATACGTGCTGCATGCTCGGAAGCCACACTGTCCAACAGGGCGGTATATAGCATCAGGTGAGCCATCTTCGGCATGAGCTGCGAGAGCACGGTGTTCATGTCGGGCTCGACGATGAAGTTGTCGTTCAGCGGAGCCACCTCACCTTCCTTCACCTCCTTCTTGCGACGGTTTTTCTTCAGGTACTCCTGAGCTTTCTTCGTGGCAATATTCGAGGTCAGGTCGCGTTCGTGGTCGCGTCCCAGTTCGCCCTCAAGGTCGATGGGCAAGAACTGCTTGGTGGTCAGAATCTGAGAGCCTGCCGACTTGAAGTGGTGGTAGAGAATCTCCACGCGGTCCAATTCGCCATCGGCAAACTTCGTACCCAGCTCCATAGCCAGCTCGATGCACTCCGACACGTTGGGGTGGTCGACGAGTGCAGCCTTGTCGCACTTGACGTCGTAGCCCAGCTTGCGGGCCTTCTCCGTCACCTTGCGACCAATGGGCCACACCTCCACGCTACCCGGCCCTAACTCTTTGGTATATGCTTCAACAGTACGTTGCATCAGTTTGATGACGTTTGCGTTGAAACCACCGCAGAGCGACGAGTTACTGGAGAACACGACGAGAGCCACCCTTTTCACGGGGCGCTCCTCGTCGAAGACGGTCTGTGCCTCAGCCTCGGAAGCAAGGAACGACTTGAGGATATGCTCCAACATCGTCTCGTAAGGAAGCATATTCTGAATAGCCACCTGCGCATGGTGCAGCTTCGAGCTGGCCACCATCTTCATGGCAGAGGTTATCTTGCGCGTCGAGTTGACTGAAGCAATACGGCCTTTAATCTCTTTCAGGCTAGCCATAGTCGCTTAGCTTTTATACGTTCCGGCGATGTCGGCCATCACAGCCTCAATCTTCTTCGTCGTCTCGTCGTCAATATTGCCTGCTGCCAAGGTCTCGATGACCTCAGGAGCCGACGAGCGAATCTTGTCGAGGAACTGGTTCTGACACTCACGCACCTTGTTGATAGGCACATCACGCATCAATCCATGGACACCGCAATAGAGAATGGCAATCTGCTCACCGACGGGCATAGGCGAATACTGCGGTTGGATGAGCAATTGCTGATTCTTACGTCCGCGGTCGATGGTCATAGCCGTTACGGCATCCATATCGCTTGAGAACTTCGAGAAGGCCTCGAGCTCACGATACTGTGCCTGGTCAATCTTCAAAGTACCAGCCACCTTCTTCATGGACTTGATCTGTGCCGAACCACCCACACGGCTCACGGAGATACCTACGTTGATGGCGGGACGGAAGCCCTGGTTGAAGAGGTCGGTCTCCAAGAAAATCTGACCGTCGGTAATCGAAATCACGTTTGTCGGAATGTAAGCCGATACATCACCAGCCTGCGTCTCAATGATAGGCAGAGCGGTCAACGAGCCACCACCCTTTACGTGACCCTTCATGCACTCAGGCAGGTCGTTCATCGCCTCGGCCACCTCCTGCTGCTCGTTCATCTTAGCTGCACGCTCCAACAGACGGGAGTGCAGATAGAACACGTCACCAGGATAAGCCTCACGTCCGGAGGGACGGCGCAGAATCAACGACACCTCACGATAGGCAACAGCCTGCTTCGACAGGTCGTCATAGACAACAAGGGCGGGCAGACCACGGTCGCGGAAATACTCACCGATAGCAGCACCCGCGAATGGTGCGTAATACTGCATGGCGGCAGGGTCGGCAGCAGTAGCTGCAACGATGATGGTGTAAGGCATGGCGCCATACTCCTTCAGTGTCTGCACCAAATTTGCAACAGTACTGGCCTTCTGGCCGATGGCTACATAGATACAATACACTGGCTTGCCTGCCTCATAGAAACTCTTCTGATTGATGATGGTATCCACAGCAATGGCTGTCTTACCCGTCTGGCGGTCGCCGATGATGAGCTCACGCTGTCCACGACCGATGGGAATCATCGAGTCGATAGACTTCAGACCCGTCTGAAGGGGCTCCTTCACGGGCTGACGGTAAATCACACCGGGAGCCTTGCGGTCCAATGGCATCTCGAAGGAATCCGTCAGGTCGATATCGCCCTTACCGTCGACAGCCTGACCCAGCGGATTAATGACGCGGCCAAGCATGTTGTCGTTGACGCGGATAGAGGCGACGCGCTTGGTGCGCTTCACCACCATGCCTTCCTTAATGCCTGACGTGGGACCCAACAGCACACAACCGACGTTATCCTCCTCGAGGTTCTCAACGATAGCCATCGTGCCGTTCTCGAACTCAAGCAATTCCTTGGACTCGGCATTGCGCAGGCCATAGACACGAGCTGCACCGTCGCCAACGGTAAGCACGGTACCAACCTCGTCGAACTGGGAGGCGTCTTGGATGCCCTTCAGCTGGTCGAGCAGCACTTGGGATACTTCGCTTGGTTTAATCTTATCTGACATTGTTTTTTACTTTTTTAGTGTTTGTAGAATGTTGTTGAGCTTCGACTTGACACTTGCATCCATGCGATACGTGTCGTATTCGAGTATGAAGCCTCCGATGATGTCGGGGTTTACCTCGGTCTCAAACTCCACAGTTCCCTGAGTCTTGCTCTCCACCATCTGGCGCATCTTCTGCTCAGTAGCAGGTGAGACGCGGGCGGCGGTGGTGAGTTTGCCTCGGATGACGTTCTTCTGTTTGCGGTAAAGCGTGACGTACGAGTTGGCCATAAACTGAATCACGTTCTCGCGGTCTTCCTTCAGCACGAGAGCAATAAAGCCCTTGGTCAGTGGACTGAGCTTCTGACCTGCTGCCGTTTCCAGCAGCTCCTGCTTCTTGTCCTTCGAGAGCATGGGATTGTCTATTGTCTGGCGCAATGCGGGCACGTCGATAAAGCTCTTCGCCAGGGTCTGCATCTCCTGATACACCTGATCTTCGAGCTTCTGGTCGGTAGCACTCTTCAGGAGCGCCCTCGCATATCTGACAGATATTACTCCAAAATCCATACGCTTAATTCAATTGATAATTGAAACTGACAATTGAAAATTAATTAACAGAAACTTCATCCAGCATACGGTCAATCAAATCCATCTGCGACTTGTCGTCCTTCAGGTTCTGACGAAGCACCTTTTCGGCGATGTCGACACTCAGGTCGGCAACCTGCTTGCGGATGTCGGCAATGGCGGCCTTCTTCTCCTGCTCAATGGCAGTCTTGGCCTCGTCCATCAGCCGCGCACCCTCGGCACGAGCTTTCTCCTGAGCCTGTTCAACGATAGCATCGCGCGTCTCAGCAGCCTCTTTCAGAATCTGAGCCTGCTTGGCGCGAGCCTCCTGCAGAATGGATTCACCTTCCTTCTCGATATTGGCTAAGCGCTCCTGGGCCTCATGGGCCTTGCGTAGACTTTCGTCAATGAATCTGTTTCGCTCGTCCACCATATTGACGATGGCGGGGAAACCATACTTAGCAAGCACCCAAAAGACCACCAAGAACGCCAGCAGCATCCAGAACAGAAGTCCCAAATCGGGCGTGAGAATTGATGGTAATTTAGTGAAATCCATTTGCTACGCGTCTTTATTTGATCAAGAATGCACAAGCAGCAATAGCGAAGAGGGCACAACCCTCGACGAAAGCAGATGTCAGAATCATGTTTGTCTGAATCTTACCAGTAGCTTCGGGCTGACGGGCGATAGCGTCCATAGCGCTGCCACCAATCTTACCAATACCCAAACCTGCACCAATCGTTGCAATACCAGCTCCAATACCGCAGCCCAGCTGAGCCAGACCCTCGGCCAATAACAGTGATGTAATCATAATTGTTTAATGTTTTTAAATTGTTAATATTATAATCTTTATTGTTTATTGTTACACGTTTAATGTTCATGCTCCTTATGTGCCAGTCCAATGAATACGGCACTCAGCATCGTGAACACGTAAGCCTGAACAAAGGCTACCAACAACTCCAGGGCATTCATGAACAACAGCATGATAATACTGAAGGCATTCAGACCCAAGCCGAAACCAACACCCATTGACCAACCGAGGAAGATGACGCACGTGAACGAAAGTATCACAGCGTGACCTGCCATCATGTTGGCAAAGAGACGGATCATCAGCGCGAAGGGCTTGGTGAACACACCGAACAGCTCGATAACAGGCATCACCGGCACTGGATAAGCCTTCAGGAACAAGGGAACCTCAGGCCAGAAGATTTCCTTCCAGTATTCCTTGTTGGCAAAGATGTTGATAGCCAACATGGTGCACAATGCCAGGAAGAACGTGATGTTGATGTTGCCTGTCACGTTAGCACCGCCTGGGAATACGGGAATCAGTCCGATAAGGTTACACGTCAGGATGAAGAAGAAAACCGTGAGCAGATACGGGGCATAGGCCTTATAGTGCTTCTCGCCGATAGACGACTTGATGAGGTCGTCGTGTATCATCATCACAATCATCTCCATCGCTCCTACAAAGCCCTTTGGCGACTCCTTCGTAGCATCATGGTGCTTGTACCAGCGAGCGCAGCTCAGGAACACGATGATGAGCACAGCCACCACAATCCATATCTGCAACACCGACTTGGTGATGCTCAGGTCCAGCGGGCGCTCAGAGGTACCGTCAGCCATCTGCTCGTAGATCTTGCCATGAGCCTCAGGATTGAAGAAGAATCCGTCGGGCAGAGAGTGTGCCGTGCAGAAGTGCCATTCGCCCGTCCGTCCACTACGAATGATAATGGGCAGGGGGATGCTCAAGTGCTTGCCTTCGTAGGTGGCGATATGCCACTCATACGAATCGGCCAAGTGCTCCAGCACAATCTCCGGGATGTTGAGCTCGCCGCCCTCTTCATGCTCGTTAGCCAGAGCCGGGAGTGCTGCCAGCGACAACATCAGCAAGAGAAATATTGACTTTAATTGTTTCATTCTAAATAATTGTAGTTTAAACCGTTACAAACGATTAGACACTCTCGAAAAGAAGATGGAGTGGTGAATAAGCGACGCCATGTAGAATACCAGGAATACAACGAAGAATGTCAGCATCGACGCTCTGTCAGCAACGAAATACCACACGCCCAGCACAATCAGCGCCAACAGGAAGCGGAATCCCGATACAGCCGTAAAGAACGTGGGCAACATGTCGGGCTGGTGTTCAGCCAACCTGCGCCATATAAGTGCTGACGAGATGTCGACTATCAAGACAAACAGCGTGCTAACCATCTTGTCCGTCAACAGGTCATAGCCCCACACCATGCTGGCAATGCTGCAGCACAGGCAGAGAATGATGACCAGAACGATACTCTGGATGACAAACGCTTTAGCTATCTTCTTGTAGTCCATCTTTTACGCGCGTACCTTATTATATTATTGCAGTTCCACACACAGACTCACGACGTTCTTCTGTACTTCCACGAAGCCGCCGATGATGTCGAGGGTATTCTGCTCGCCACCAGCCTGGAGGTACTCCACCCTGCCCTTGTCGAGCGACGAGATGATGGGTGCGTGGTTCACCAGTATCTCGAACTGGCCCATCATGCCTGGCACGACAACACGCTCCACATCGCCCTCAAACTCTATCCTTTCGGGAGAAACTATCTTCAGCTTTAACATAATTGTCAATTTTCAATAATCAATTGTCAATTAGCCCTTAGCAGCCTCAAGAAGTTTCTTGGCCTTCTCCTTGACATCCTCGATGGTACCAACGTTGAGGAATGCCTGTTCAGGCAGGTCGTCGACCTCGCCATCCAAGATGGCATTGAAGCCCTTGATAGTCTCCTCGATGGGAACCATGATACCTTTCAGACCCGTGAACTGCTCGGCCACAGAGAACGGCTGACTCAAGAAACGCTGTACACGACGTGCACGGTTCACCGTCAGCTTGTCCTCATCGGAGAGCTCATCCATACCCAGAATGGCAATGATATCCTGCAACTCTTTGTAGCGCTGCAGAATCTCCTTTACACGCTGGGCGCAATCGTAGTGAGCCTTACCAACAATCAACGGGTCTAGAATACGAGAGGTAGAACCCAGCGGGTCTACAGCGGGATAGATACCAAGCTCTGCTATCTTACGATCCAGCACCGTCGTAGCATCGAGGTGAGTAAACGTCGTAGCAGGAGCAGGGTCGGTCAAGTCGTCGGCAGGCACGTAAACAGCCTGTACAGAGGTAATAGAACCCTTCTTCGTAGAAGTGATGCGTTCCTGCATAGTACCCATTTCAGAAGCCAGCGTAGGCTGATAACCTACGGCTGAAGGAACACGCCCCAGCAGAGCAGACACCTCAGAACCAGCCTGAGTGAAACGGAAGATGTTATCGATAAAGAACAGGATATCAGCAGCACCGCCATCCTTACCGCCACCATCGCGGAAACCCTCAGCAACCGTCAGACCAGACAGTGCCACCGATGCACGTGCACCAGGGGGCTCGTTCATCTGACCATACACCAGCGTAGCCTGACTCTTCTTCAGTTCCTCAGGGTCAACGAGGCTCAAGTCCCATTTACCTTGGGCCATAGCCTCCTTGAACTTCTCGCCATAGCGGATAACGCCCGACTCAATCATCTCGCGAATGAGGTCATTACCCTCACGCGTACGTTCACCAACTCCAGCGAATACCGAGAAGCCGTTGTGGCCCTTGGCGATGTTGTTGATGAGCTCCATGATGAGCACCGTCTTACCCACACCGGCACCACCGAAGAGTCCGATCTTACCACCCTTCATGTAAGGCTCCAGCAGGTCGATGACCTTGATACCTGTTGCCAGTACCTCTTTCGTGGTCGACAGTTCCTCAAATTTAGGAGCCGCACGGTGGATGGGATAAGCACCCTCCATGTTAAGCTGTTTCATACCATCGATAGGCTGACCGATAACGTTCAGCATACGACCCTTGATTTGTTCACCAGCGGGCATCACAATAGGTGAGCCCAGCGGTTTGGCCTCCAGTCCACGCTGCAGTCCGTCGGTGTTGTCCATAGCCACACAACGCACAGTATCCTCACCGATGTGCTGCTGCACCTCGACAACGATAATTTCGCCTGTGGGGCGCTGAACCGACAGAGCCTCATGGATCTTGGGAAGCACTTTTTCCGCATCTTGTCCTTGGGTATCGAAATAAACATCGATCACAGGACCGATAATCTGGGAAATGTGTCCAACAATTTGTGACATAAGCAGTTTAATATTTAAAGTAATTATTGTTTCAGCAATCGTGAATGCAAAGATAGATAAAATTTCTCAAACAAAAAACAATTTGCTCACTTTTTTTGCAATAAGTACAAAAAAAAGGAAAAAAAGTCGTACCTTTGCGCCCGAAAATGAAGAAAATGACATTAAAAGCAGCTTTATTCGACCTTGACGGAGTGGTTTTCGACACAGAACCTCAGTACTCCATATTCTGGGGTGCGATATGCCGTGAGTTCCATCCGGAGATACCTGGTCTGGAACATAAAATCAAAGGACAGACGCTGATGCAAATCTACGACGCATGGTTCTCAGGACCATTGGCAGACAGTCAGCCGCTCATCACCGAACGACTGAACGAGTACGAGCGGCAGATGGACTACGACTATATTGCCGGTTTCGAAGAATACATCTGCCGTTTGCGCCAGCAAGGCGTTAAGACTGCTGTAGTGACCAGCTCCAACCAACCGAAGATGGAAGCTGTATACGCGAAGCATCCTGAATTCAAGGGACTCTTCGATGCCATTCTGACTTCCGAGGATTTCGAACGTTCCAAGCCCGATCCTGACTGCTATCTGAAAGCTGCAGAACGTTTTGGCGTCGAGCCAAAGGATTGTGTGGTCTTCGAGGATTCGTTCAACGGTCTGAAGTCAGGTCGTGCCGCCGGCATGTATGTCGTAGGACTGGCCACAACGAATGCAGCAGAGGATATTGCACCCCTCTGCGACGAAGTCATTAGCAATTTCAAATAGTAATCATCAACTTCAAACGTCAAAAATCAAAATAATAAGATATTATGGCAGGATATTTGGTAAGTGACAACCGTAAGGTGACAACCCATCGGTTTATGGAAATGAAGCAAAAAGGTGAGAAAATCTCTATGCTCACCTCGTACGACTATACCATGGCAGGCATCGTCGATAAGGCTGGCATTGACGCCATCCTCGTGGGCGACTCTGCATCGAACGTGATGGCTGGCAACGCCACCACACTACCCATGACGGTAGACTACATGATCTACCACGCACGCTCCGTAGTTCGTGCCGTACAGCGCGCATTGGTGGTTTGTGACATGCCTTTCGGCTCATATCAGGTCAATGCAGCAGAAGGTGTGACCAACGCTATCCGCATCATGAAGGAGAGCGGTTGCGATGCCCTGAAGATGGAAGGCGGCGTAGAGATTCTCGACACCGTCAAGCGCATTCTCGATGCAGGCATACCCGTAATGGCGCATCTGGGACTGACCCCACAGTCTATTAATAAGTTTGGTACGTATGCCGTGCGCGCGAAAGAACAGGCTGAAGCCGAGAAACTGATGAGCGATGCCATTGCGTTGAGCGATGCAGGCTGTTTCGGCATCACGCTGGAAAAGGTTCCTGCCGCACTGGCCAATGAAGTGACCAAAGCCGTGAAGTGTCCGACGATAGGCATTGGTGCTGGCAATGGTACTGACGGACAGGTTCTTGTCATAGCCGACATGCTGGGCATGACCCAGGGATTCTCCCCCCGTTTCCTGCGCCGTTATGCTGATATAGGCAATATTATCACCGATGCTGTAGGGCGTTACGTGACCGACGTAAAGAGCGGCGATTTCCCCAATGAGAACGAATCGTACTAAACAGTGAATACGCAAAGCACACCTGTACATATCAGACTGTGGCACAAGGAGTTCTGGTTGTTAGTTGTAGCTGACCTACTACTAACGATGTCAGTCTATGTACTCATTCCCATCATGCCGTTATGGCTGATGAGCACAGAGAATTTCTCACCACTCGAAACAGGACTCTCCATGGGAGCCTACGCCGTTGGACTCTACCTGTTTGGAGCCCAATGTTCTTGGCTTGTCCAGCGTTTCCGTCGTAATGTCGTATGTATGTGGGCTATCGTTTTCGTTGGTTTGTCTGTCGCTCTGCTATGGTACATCGACGGTCTGCGCTCCGAGTTTGTCGAGTTCTGGGTTATCCTGTTGCAACGATTGCTGTTGGGAGCATCCTTCGGACTGGCACAAATGGTGTTGTCTTCAACACTCATCATCGACACCTGTGAATCGTACCAGCGGACAGAAGCCAACCACAGCGCAGCCTGGTTTGCGCGCTTTGCATTATCATTGGCACCCTTGGCCGGACTGATAGCTTACAATCTGGTAGGGTTCGACAAAGTTCTTTTTGGTTCCATCGGCTGTGCAGTACTAAGCCTGTTGCTCATCCGCCAGGTGACATTCCCCTTCAGAGCCCCAGAAGAAGGCGTACACGTAGCATCCCTGGACCGTTTCCTGCTTCCCTATGGCCTGGTATTGTTTTTCAACCTGCTATTGATCACTACCGTGGTGGGACTGGTATTGTCACTTCCTCTCAATGCCGAATTCTATGCCATACTCATGGGGGGATTCCTGCTGGCTCTGCTGGCTCAGCGCTTTGTGTTCCGCGACGCTGAACTGAAAAGCGAAATCATCAGTGGACTATTTCTTCTGCTGGCAGTATTACTCATTCTGATGGTCTATCCGGCATCACCCATTGCTCCATTGCTCATGGGGCTGAGCGTAGGCATCATCGGCTCGCGCTATCTGCTGTTTTTCATCAAACTGAGCCGTCATTGCAAGCGAGGCACCTCTCAAAGCACATTCTTTCTTGCCTGGGAGACTGGCATTACCTTGGGATTAGCCTTAGGCTATGCTTTGTTCTACGACCATCGTGAACAGCTGTTCTATGTTGCCATCTCGTTGACACTTGTAAGCCTGCTGTTCTACCATTTCCATACGCATAATTGGTTTCTGAACCATAAAAACCGCTAAGAAACACACATTTTGACACAAATATTTGGTAGATTCACCTTTTTTCCTTAACTTTGTGCGGTGATTTTATAGCTAAAACCTTCGCCTGTGTCTAAAAGTGTTTTACATCTCTGGGGCGTTATGCTCGTCAGTTGTCTGCTTTGGCCGACAACCGTAAATGCTTTAGGCGATTCCGAACGCGTCTTTTCCTCGTACGATGCATCGAACGGACTGGCTGATAACAGTTCACAGTCTATCCTTTGTACCAAGACAGGACGTATGCTCATCAGCACCATCGGACACATCAATTTCTACGATGGCGACACCTTTGTACATATAGACCCGCAGGAAGAGAGCATATTTCCACTGCCAAAGTACAGAGGACACTATCACCTCTATTTTGACAAGCATCACCACCTTTGGGTGAAAGACCAGCGCCAGGTTACCTGCGTGGACTTGACATTAGAACGTTTCGCGACAAACGTGGGCGACATCTTCAAGGGACTGGGCATGCAGGAAACCGTCGAAGACTTGTTTGCCGACGTCAACAACCACCTGTGGCTACTCTCCGGCAACACATTATACGGTGTGGACGATAACACGGAAATCAATGTCCGCCACGCATCGGAACTGCAGGATGTCGCTGTCTATAACAACCGCCTCCTCTTGCAATTCTTCGGCAATGGCACAGTGTCAGCCATCGACATGAAGACAGGACAACACCAGTTTGACGTTCAGGCATTCACCAATAGCGATACGTTGCGCTTCAGCAATTCGTCAGTCATCCTACCCGACAGCAATATCTATTATCAGATACGCAATGGTGATAAAGAGGCATTGCTGTTACGACTCGACATCGAGAAGCGCCAATGGACCCAGCTGATGGCCCTACCCTATCACCTGAACAATATGGTGTTAAAGGATGGCGTGCTGTATATCGCCTCTGAATACGGTTATTGGATGTACGACGTTGCGACGGGCGAGAAAGAACACGTCGAAGTCATCAAGATGTCGCGATTCCGCACATTGGAGACCGACATCAACACGATAGCTTTCGACCGTCAAGGGGGAATGTGGCTTGGTACCGAGAGGCGTGGCATACTTTATTCGCCTCCCTTCCGTTCGGCATTTGTCAACTACACCTGGAGCCAACCCGAAGCCCTCGCCTATGAGGCACTGCTAAGCAGGACACTGACCAATCTGCCCCAATTGCCACGCCACGTCAACTGCCAATACCGCGATAGCCGAGGATGGCTTTGGACGGGGCTCTATACTGGACTGAAACTGGAACGCCCTGGCCAAAAGGACATCATTTATGATAATAAGAACGGTTTGCTGAATGCGATGATCCATAGCGTCATTGAGGATGACAATCACAATATTTGGGCTGGAACAAGTTTCGGTCTCTCACATTTGATTATCAAGAATGGCGAGGTAGTCAATATTGATACCTACACCCAGAAAGACAATGTTCCCAACGAGTCGTTCGTCAACGCACGAGCCATGAAACAACCCGATGGAACCATCATCATGCAGTCGCTGGACCATATCATTGTGTTCAATCCCAAGGATTTGCCGCAGGACCTTCTGAGAAATATGAAGCTGGCTCCTAAACTGGTCAGGGTAATGGTCAACGGACACAATCTGGAGGCTGGCATGGAACTCGATGGCAAGGTTATTCTCGACCGTGCCGTATCGCGTATTTGGGAAATCAGTGTTGACTACGACCTGAACACACTGTCACTGACATTTTCCGGACTGAATTTCGCACGTCCTGTACAGACCTGCTATCGCGTACGTGTGCAAGGCTTGTATGACGATTGGAAGGTGTACACCTTCAACAACTCTCAAGGCCGCGTGGATGCCAAGGGACTCTTCCACCTGCAGTTGCCTGCACTGAAACCAGGTAAATATGTCGTCGAGGTACAGGTATCAATGGACCCCAACCATTTCGAACTGCGTCCCTACACGTGGACGGTTTACGTCAATGAACCTTGGTGGCGTTCTACAGGCATCTACCTGCTGCTCGGCCTGATTGTTGCCCTGCTGGCTATTGCCAATGTGGTGCTGTACAACTACAACACCCGTCTAAGCATGATGCGCAGCAACAAGGAAGCCGACATCATGCGACGCATTCGCAACTATATGAGCCGTTGTGATGAACTGCGCAACGAGTTGCTATTACCCAGCGCAATAGCTACGGAAGAAGAAAAGGAAGACGAACTCCAGCAGAACAAACTGTTCTTCGACACCATGCTCGTCATCATTCCTTATCTGCGTGCCCATTCAAAGGGGCAAGTTACCATGCGCACCCTTTCCGAAAAGACAGGTATGGATGTGACCAAACTCTTCGAATTGCTGTCGTCCAACTTCTATCAGAGTCCACGGCAGATGGTAGGCCGGCTCCGTTTGCAGGAAGCCTCAGAACTATTGCTCACTACTGACAAGAGCGTTGAGCAAATAGCCAACGAACTGATGTTTGTAACACCAAACTATTTCATTTCCAGTTTCTACCACCATTTCCGTCAAACGCCAAAGGACTATCGGAAATCCAAGGCCCTATAACCTACCAAGCGCCAAGTTCGCGCGCCCGTACCTTTATAATATATAAATGCCTGATAGCGGTTTTCCGTTTGGAAGAAACTACCTTCCGACGGAGGATTACTTCCGTCTTCGCTGACAAACTGGTACGAATAATATCCCTGTTTCTGCATCAGTCGGGCCCTGTATTTTCCAGCCTCCGCATCGTACTCCATGCGATAGTGCTCACGCTGACTGTCGGTTGTCCAGTGGCCGCTGATGTAGATGTCACCCTGCCAGGGACACAGCAGTTCGTAGTTCACCCACACATAGTCACACGTGTAGTCCACCTCCTTGTTATCACTATTGCGGATGACAAAGGCTCCTTCAGCACTGACATCCGTCAGATAGTGTCTCCTGACGGTGGCAGCAAAGGGCCACGCCTCGTAATTATGACCGTTCCACGCTATGCGGTCCAGTCCCATCGTGGTATGGCTGACGTCGAGTATCTCAAACTTATGGAATTCGTTGCCGGCATCGAATATCAATGCCTTGTTGTGTTCCCACGTCAGTCCCTGGGCAGAGACAAAGTTGGGACGGACATCATGCCGAGCCTGGTCCTCACGCCAGTTCTGCATCACGACGGTATGTATCTCCTCGTCCACATTGAGCACGCGCACGGTGTTGTAGTTCACCGTCATCGACAACTGCTGGTGGCTGTCGTTATGGTCTATATCGGTATTCGACGTCGCTTTCAACCCTACGCTCATCAGCGGTTCCACCACGTAGAACTCCACCTCCAGCACCTTTTCGTCATCATTGTCCTCGTCGACGACAGTCAGGCGGTAGTTTCCGCTCATCTTCAGCCTGCAACGCTCGTTAGGAATCGTCAGCCGGTAGTGCGTATACATCACGGTGGTATTGATGCTGTTCTGGTAATCCTCTATGGGGTTGTCGTTGAATCCCACCAGCCAGTCGCTCTCAAACAGACCGTCGGACACGGTCCAGTCTGCCTCGCAATGCTCCAGATGATACACGAAGCGATGGTAGTCGTGCGACAGCTCGTCGAAACCTATCCGTAACCTATCGCCACTGCCCAACTCCATCACAGGACGGTTCATCCAGTCACCGTTCACCACACTGGTCAGCGAACGCACGTTCTCCGTAAATATCCTGTTGCCAGCCCACCCTGTCAGGGTTGCCAGCATCAGCGTTGTCATCATCAAGAGTCGTTTCATGTGGGCAAAAGTAAGAAATAAAAATGAGTTGACCAAATAAAAGCCAAACAAAAGCGGAATTAAATGCAAATAAAAACTAATTTATTTTGTATTTTGCTCGTTTATTCGTACCTTTGCATGGTTTTAGAAAATAGTAAAAACGCGTCAGCGGGCTTAAAAATGCCCTTAAACGCAAAATTTGGAAAATAATGGATCAGACATTTGACAACGACAGAATTGTAAAAATCAACATTGAAGAGGAAATGAAATCCTCGTACATCGACTATTCTATGTCGGTGATTGTTGCCCGTGCCCTGCCTGATGTGCGCGACGGCTTCAAGCCCGTTCATCGCCGTATCCTCTATGGTATGATGGGTATCAACAACGTTAGCACACAACCTTATAAGAAATGCGCCCGCGTCGTCGGTGAGGTGCTTGGTAAGTATCACCCCCACGGCGACTCGTCCGTCTATGGTGCCCTCGTACGTATGGCACAGGAGTGGAACATGCGCTACACGCTGGTCGACGGTCAGGGTAACTTCGGCTCCGTCGATGGTGACTCACCAGCCGCCATGCGTTACACCGAGTGCCGCCTCTCAAAGATGGGTGAGCACATCATGGACGACCTTGAGAAGGATACCGTCGATATGGTCAACAACTTCGACGACTCTTTGGTAGAGCCCAGCGTCATGCCTACCAAGATTCCTAACCTCTTGGTGAATGGTGGTAACGGTATTGCCGTCGGTATGGCTACCAATATGCCTACCCACAACCTGGGTGAGGTCATCGATGGTTGCTGTGCCTACATCGACAACCCCGATATCGATACTGACGGACTGATGCAGTATATCCCAGGTCCCGACTTCCCCACTGGCGCCTACATCTACGGACTGGCAGGTGTGCGCGATGCCTACGAGACTGGTCGCGGACGTATCGTCATGCGTGCCAAGGCTGAGATTGAGACCACCGAGACCCACGACAAGATTGTCGTTACGGAGATTCCTTATGGTGTCAACAAAGCCGACCTCGTGAAGTACATCGCCGACCTTGCCAACGAACATAAGATTGAGGGCGTAGCCAACGTCAACGACGAGTCTGGCCGTCAGGGTATGCGTATCGTGGTCGACTGTAAGCGCGACGCCAATGCCAACGTGCTGCTCAATAAACTGTTTAAGATGACCGCTCTACAGAGCTCATTCTCAGTCAATAACATTGCATTGGTCAAGGGTCGTCCCCGTCTGCTCTCGCTGAAGGAGTGCGTCAAGTACTTCGTCGAGCATCGTCACGACGTGACCATCCGTCGCACCAAGTACGACCTGAAGAAAGCCCAGGAGCGTGCCCACATCCTCGAAGGTTTGATCATCGCTGTGAACAACATCGACGAGGTGGTACACATTATCCGTAACAGTAAGACCCCCAGCGATGCCCAGCGTAACTTGGAGCAGCGCTTCGAGTTGGACGAGCTCCAGTCGAAGGCTATCGTCGATATGCGTCTGTCGCAGCTCACTGGTCTGCGTGTCGACCAGCTCCATCAGGAGTACGACGACCTCATGAAACTCATTGCCGACTTGCAGGAGATTCTCGACAATCCCGAGCGTTGCAAGCAGGTCATGAAGGACGAGTTGCAAGAGGTGAAGGAGAAGTATGGCGACCCGCGTCGTACGGAAATTATCCCCTTCGACCACGAGTTCAATGCCGAGGACTTCTATCCCGATGATCCTGTGGTCATCACCATTTCACATATGGGTTACATCAAGCGCACCCACCTCGACGAGTTCCACGAGCAGGGTCGTGGCGGTGTCGGTGCCAAGGCTGCACGTCATCGCGACAACGACTTTGCCGAGTACATCTATCCTGCCACCATGCACAACACGCTGCTCTTCTTCACACAGAAGGGTCGCTGCTACTGGCAGAAGTGCTACGAGATTCCCGAGGGCGACAAGGGTTCGAAGGGCCGTGCCATCCAGAATATGCTCAACATCGATCCCGACGATGCCATCAATGCCGTATTGCGCATCAAGAACTTCAACGACGAAGAGTTTCTCAAGTCGCACTACGTCATGTTTGCCACCAAGCAGGGTATCATCAAGAAGACCCGCCTCGACCAGTATAAGAACGTGCGTGCCGCTGGTGTCCGCGCCATCAATATCAACGAGGGCGACGAGGTGGTAGGCGTTCGCCTGACCAATGGTCATAACGAGATCCTGCTGGCCAACCGCAATGGTCGTGCCGTCCGCTTCGACGAGAACGACGTCCGCACCATGGGCCGTGTGTCTACGGGTGTCATCGGTATGCGTCTCGATGGTGGCGACGACGAGGTGGTAGGCATGGTATGTGTCAACGACCCGAACGTCGAGACCATCATGGTGGTCAGCGAGAATGGCTATGGCAAGCGCTCTGAGGTCGAGGACTACCGCAAGACCAACCGCGGTACGAAGGGTGTCAAGACCCTCGCCGTCACTGAGAAGACCGGTCGTCTGGTGGCCATCAAGGTGGTGACCGACGAGAACGACCTCATGATTATCAACAAGTCGGGTATCCTCATCCGCCTGAAGGTGGCCGATGTGCGCGTCATGGGCCGTGCTACCCAGGGCGTCCGTCTCATCAACCTCGCCAAGAAGAACGACACCATCGCCAGCGTCTGCAAGGTGATGTCGTCGCAGGAGGAGGATGTCGAAGAGGCCGAAGTGCTCAACGAAGAGGAGCCCAACGCTGATTCTCAGGGAACTCCCGTCATCGACGTAGAATAAAAATTTGTGTGTGACAATAAATAATTAATGTTTAACCAATAAAGAAAGACTTATGAAAAAAGTTTTGATTATGGCAATCGCACTCATGGTCAGCACCATGACCTTTGCCGGAAAGAGTGACGCCTTGAAGGCTATCACCAAGTGTAAAGACTATGCGGAGGCAGCACAGCTGCTGAAGAACAGCCTCAGTCAACTGGCCGACAATGCTGAGAAGGCAGAGGCTTATAACCACCTCGTCGACCTGGCTATGGCCAAGGTGCAGAATGAGACAGGTACCATTGCCGAGAACCAGGCTGCCATGCAGCTCGGTACTGGCAAGTCCAAGGAGTACGACACACTGGGACTGGGCGACGGTATCTGCAACGCTATCGAGATGGCTATCGAGTGCAACAAGTACGACCAGCTGCCCGATGCCAAAGGCAAGGTAAAGCCTCGTTTCGCTGAGAAGAATGCCCAGCGCATCTGGGCTGTACGTGCCAACCTCGTCAACATCGGTCAGACCTGTGCCCAGAACGGCAACGAGGCTGGTGTGCTGAAGTACTGGGGTGCTTTCACCGATTCTGCCGAAGAGCCTCTCTTCGCCGCTATGGACAAGGCTCCCGAGAAGGAATATGCCGGTCAGGTAGCCTTCTTCGCAGGCCGTTATGCCTTCCAGGCTAAGGACATGGCCCGTGCCAACAAGTATTTCGAGATTGCCAAGCGCGACCCAACGCAGAAGGAAGAAGCCCTCAATTTCCAGCTCTTCGCCATGCGCCAGCAGCTGACAAGCCGTGAGGACTCACTGGGATTCATCAACAAGCTGAAGCAGATCTACGAGCAGGAGCCCGAGAACGATGTCGTCATCGACGGTATCAACTCGATGTACGAAGGACTGAAGGACAAGGCCGCACAGGCTGCCTTCCTCGATGCTCACCTGGCTAAGTATCCCAACTCATTCACCGCCCTGGCCGACAAGGGTCTCATGGCCATGAACGAGAACAACGCTGAAGAGGGTGCAAAATGGCTCCGCAAGGCCAGTGAGGTCAAGGCTGACAATCCTGTCGTATGGACCTATCTGGGCGTTTGCCTGAACGTGCTTGCCGCCAATGCTACCGACAATGCCGTAGGCATGAAATATTTCGACGAGGCCATCCAGGCTTTCGACAAGGCCAAGGAACTCGACCCCACCCGCGCACAGGCCAACTGGGGCTACAACCGCTATCAGGCCTACTACGGCCGCTACGGCGAGGAAGACCCCAAGACCAAGGCTGCCGAGGCTGACATGAGAAACTAATCTTCAGGTCAATAGATAAAAGACTCCCACTCTTTCGAGCGGGAGTTTTTTTATCACATCAACTTAACCTTTCTGCGATTGGCGAATGGTCGGACGGCGAAGTGAATCCAGAGGCTCGTTTTCGACTGCTCGATGAGCAGCTCGTCGAAGTCCTCCTGCGACTCATCTGCGATGTCAAGGAGTATACATGCATAGCGTATTGCCTGTTCCTTACCCAGCACGTGGATATCCACCGCACACCCCGTCAGATGGTTCGACCCAGCCACACCACCTACGGCCTTGTTCACTGCCTCAGAGCGGTAACCGCTGTTGATGATAATCGGGTCGTTCCCTTCGCCATAGCGCCTGTTCCACTCATCGCGCAGCATTTCCAACCAACCACAGAGGCGCTTCAAATTCTCAATATGTACGTGCGAAGGGATGTTGCCATCCTGCGTTTTCGCACTTGTTTTGCAGAGCTCCCCCAGCGTGAAGTGTGGCGATAAGCGAGAGCCATCAAGCTCGCTTGAATGGCCGAGTGTAGCCACACTCGACGAAGTCAAATGCTGGGAGAGTCGTGCCTGCTTGTTAATACTTACTTCTGTCATAATCTCAAATCTAAAATCCATAAATGTTACGGTGATACGGTGATACGGCGATACGGCGTCAGCGCATGACCTTGCCTGTTTTCTTGAACACGGCCTTGGTGGTGCCGTTCTCCACGAAGTCACCAGCCTTCTCTACGAAGTGATCCTTCATCAGGCGGCTGATTTTCACACGTGCCACAGTATCGTTCGTCAGCGAGAAGCATCGCTTGGCATCGTCAACGGTAAACTCTTCAGGCAGACGCTCGAAGGCATCGATGGTCTTCTGCTGACGATGGGCGTTTACTGACACATCGCGCAACTGGTCATCGAAATACTTCTCAGCCATTGCCAGAAAGTAATGGCGCTGACAGGCGTACTGGATGGTCACCAACAACTCTGCCAGTCGCCAGTCCATATCGTCAGTCTCAAACTCACCGCACCAATACTGGCCGTCCTGATGGATGTTAGCCCAATGGCGCATCACAATGAACGGAGCCGCGAAGTTCAGCCCATGATAGGCACAACGCTTGCAAAGCATTTCCTCGGCCTTCGACTCATTCTCCTTGGCATCAGCCATACGGCGTGCCGTCCATTCGTACAGTTCATCAACGATATGCTGAACAGTCAGTTCACCCTTCACACGATCCAACTTGAAAGCCCACTCTTTCAGTCTGCCGTCGCTCTCGAAGTCAACGTTCTGTTCGCGACTCATCATCTCAAAGTTCGTTGAGGGCAGTGGAATCACTGTCAGACGTGTAGCCAGACCTGAGCCGAAATTGCGCTCATTCACCTTGTTACGAAGTGCCAAGGGCGTGCCCGTATAGATATAGTTCCATGTGACGATAAAGTTCTGAACTACGCTATCCAAGTTAGAGTATGCCTGGCCATCCTCTTCATTGTGGAAGGCCTTCAACTCCATCGACTGCTTATCAATCCATGAGCCGCCCTTCTGAACGGTCAGCGTATTGTCAAGCTCAGTGTCGAAGGTCAGCATGTGCAGTTGCATCTCAGTACCATCCACTACCTCCACAGCGTTCACCATGTCCTGAATGAACTGGGCGTTACTGGTACGAGCAGGATGCACACGAAAGAGTGCCTTTGGCTTCTGCGGCTTCTCCTTGTTCGCACCCTTGGTCTTCATCTCCTCCTTGTAGCGGTTGATGGCTGCAATGCCAGCCTTATCCGCTGCCACCATAGGAGCCGCCAAGAGTTTGAACAGTCGAGTAGCAAACGACTTACCACTGGCAGGGTCGCCAATTATCAGCGTCGAATTGTTGAGCCTGCGCAGTTCCTCAGGACGATGATAGAACCTGTAGGTGCAACGAGTCATCAAGGTCATCATCAGGCCACCAGCCACAAACACAGCCGCCGGATATTGGTTCTTCTTCAAGCCACGACAGATATCACGCAAAAGTGGGTAGTCATCAAACAAAGCCTCTATTTGGTCACCCCATTCCCACAGCCACTGGTCCATCGTCATCTGAGCCTCTGCCGCCGCCGACGTCGTTTGCGCCCCTTTGGTAATCTCTGCATACGTCTTGCCCGATGCCTTGGCGATAGCATCCTGCATGGCCTTACTCGGCTGCTGGCTGAGGTATTTCTTCTCCCTCTCAGCCATGCGCTGAGCGGCACTGGAAACGGTCTGCTCCACGTTCTCGTCGCGCTCGTCGATGATCTCCTGCACCCACGACTGCGCCTTGAGCATGGCCAGCGTCTTCTGCTTGTCGCCATCGAACATGATGAGCAAATCACTGGCCAATTTAAGACTCTCGTTGTGGCGGTTACTGTCGGCAGCGCATGGCAGTTTGTCGCCATAGCGCAGGTCAATAATAGACTGTACATCATAGCCCTTCCACGTTAGTCCAGATGCTGGAACATCCATGTTCCTGACAGTCTCAGCCCCTTGTTCAGAACCCTCACTGGCCACAGCAGCAGTCTTAGCATGAACACTACCATCAGCCCCGTCAGCAGCAGGAAATTCATGGTGTAGTGGCTGAGTCTTCCTCTCACGATACTGGGGAGTGTACTCCCTGTCGAAATCTTCGTCATAATAATCAAACAGTAAATCCTCATTAATGTAAAGTATATCCTCCTCCTTGGGAGCGAATGAATTTCTGGTGGCATCAATGCAGCTGGAGTCAGCCTTGTAGCCGAGTTTTTCAGCAAAGACTATCTGGTTATCAGCCAAATTGCCTTCCTTGATGTCAGCGGTGAAGATGATGCGGATGCCCTTCTTCGAACTGGTGATATGCGCCAGTGCCGTGCGAGCCATCAGTTCTTGATTGGCTTTCAGGGCCTCGAATATTTCCAGCGGATTTTTCACATGGTCAATATCCAGCATCACCAAACCGTTCAGATGACAGTCTGCCAACCTACGATGACAAAAAGGATTGCCATTGGCCGTAGGCGTTGCGTCAAACTCATAGCAACTGAAAATGAACGCTACAAGATTGTCCTTCAACTCCTGAGCAAAGGCCAGCAGACGCTCTTCGTCGCTCTTCTCAAAGAACTTCTGACGCGCACTAAGTTTCTTCAAACCACGCTTCTTAGCCAGAAACTTACCATAGTCCTCATTCTTCAGCCACTTGCCCGTGACCTCAGAATTGTGCTGCTCCACAGCCTCCAGAATCTCCCTTCGACTGTCAATCTTCCAGGCAGTAGAGGTATTCCTCACGCTGTCCCAGAACTTCTCTCGGCTGCACTTGACAGCCTGAGAGAAGTGAGTGTTTTCCTGATAACAGAATCCCTTATTCATAGCGGTAGCAAATTCTTCACTATTCACTTTTCACTATTCACTTTACAGGGCCTGCAAATCAGTGATGTACAGAGCATTCTCATGTCGCGTCTGGCCGTTCTGGTCCTGCCATGTGCGATGCTTCCAGAAGCCCTTGGCCACGTAAGGCTGGTTCTCGAAGAACTGCGTGTCGCGCTGCTTAGAGGCATACTCGCCAGTCAGTTCACCATACACCTCGTCGCTACCGTGCTTCAGCACTACACCACGACTCTTGAAATACTCCGTTGTACCATCCTGTCGCTGGTACTGGCGCTCAGAGTATGCGCCTACCTCCTTGATCAATACTAATGCTTCCATGTTCCTATAGATTAAAAGATTAAACATTATCCAGAATCTCTTCTATCTCCAACGCCTGCATAGCCGTATTCAGCTCGCGATGCATGACCACGTCCACCAAGCGGCGGCCAAGGTCCTTCCTGACACTGTTATAGAACTTGTAACGCTGGGGCGACTCCTTCAACCACCCGTTCTCCAACTGACACACCACACGTTCATGGCGATCACGAGGCTGACGCCGATAAGCCCTAAAGGTTACTTGACCTGTCCACTCGTCACGACGAAGTGAACCTTCCACACACTTGCCTTCTACAAGGCGCTCCATTACTTCTAATGGAATCTCTACATATTTTCGCATAATCTTATCGAATTAATGAGCATCGGAAAGCGGGGTTTTAGTTGAGCTCATTTGTCCGGACACGTTTCCTCGCTCATCCTCCGACTCGGTTAATGCTTCGCATTGAAATCGCTCACGCTCGGCATAGCTCAAACGAGTTTGGCTCTGCTCTCGCTAAATCGCGATTTTATGCCTTCTTATTGCTTTTTCTTGCCGTATCTACGTATCATATACTTCATGTGACCAGCAAACATCAACTGCGGCATATCCTCCTTCAACATCTTGCAGATGGTCTTGTAGTGTTGGTTAGCCACAGCACTCTTGAAAGTCATCTTCGTGCCAGTCATCACATACACCACCAAGCCGTAGGCCATGGCGGCACGATCCAGAGGGTGATAGTATTCGAGCATCTTCTCTACACGCTCTCTGCTATCCTGAGTCATCCAAAGCTCCAAGAGCTTCACCATCATCTTGGTAGCCAAAGTGGTTTCCCAAGAACCGATGGATTCCTCACCGTCAGTCTTCTCAATCCAAGGAGCCAGGTATTGCAGCACCTTACTGATTTCTGAGTTTTCTAAGTTGCTACCAATTTCAGTTGTAGTAGCTTCCAACATAACTGATTTTGCCATAAATATAAAACCTTTTTAGTGATACAAAAAAATTGCCAACGGTCGTCATTTCTGATTTCCGCTGGCAAAGATTCTAAATCCAGTTTTATATTTACAACTCTTTTCTGAAAATTTTAATTTTTGCTTAATCTGCTGATTTTTAGTTGGTTATACTGACCCCACCAACATTTCTAAAAGTGGGAGCAGGTGGGGTCATGTGGGGTCAGTCCTTTTGTGTCTTTTTTGGAAGCCAATTAGCAGGCCATAGAGCACTTTTGCCTCGTCAGATTCTAATTTTGCACTCAAACGTCTCACTGCACTACTTGCACTATTATAATAAGGTTCGAAGGCAAATTCCAAATCCGTTAGCTGAAGCCCACGCGCTTTTATTTCCTCCAACTCCAAAAGACCACCTATAAATGGAGCCACCGTCATCACACCATCGTACTTGTTTGACTTGAAGTGACGGCTTATAAACTCATTGATTTTGTTCTCATGGTTCTTCCTCAGGTCATCCATCATCTTCGCTATACGCTGACCATCCACAAAGAACACATACTCGCCCTGCCATGCTCTGGTATTGGTCTTGATGGTCTCGCCATTCTTCTTAGCAGCCTCCATCACAATAGCCTTCACCCTGTTCACAAAAACGTCGGCAGGTGGCAAGTCTGGCTTCACCTTTACTTTAGGCGCACTATTATCCTCAGCCGTTTCGTCCACCATCTCTTCAAAATCGGCAAACTCCTTCTCCAGTTCCTCAGCCTCCTTTTCTTCCTGCTGCTTCCAGTCACCCTTCTGCTCAGGCACGTTATATTGTGCGAACTTAATCATGATGCTCCCAGCCTGGTGCACATGCTTATCGCCCTTGATATATTCCTTCGTATCACTCATCGTATTTTATCTCCTTCTACTCCAGCAGGTTCTTCTGTTGTTCTGCTATGCGTGCAGCAATCTCAGCAGGGTCAGCACCTTCAGGTATGCCCATCTTCAGCAACTGCGCTCCATCTTGAAACTCGTTCTTGTCGCCATAGATATTCTGTGTCCTTGGTTCTTCCAAACTTTTCTTCACAGCCTCATCCATTTGCTCCTGCCTGTCCTGTTGCTCCTTCTGCTGGGCATACATCTTCTTTTCCACGATGCCGCTTCGCTGACTCCAGGCTGTACCACGCAAAAGATTGTCTGCTTGTTCCAGCGCACGTTGCTGTAACTCTATCGTTGGGAATCGCAGCACGCATTGCTCGATGGTGTCAAGGTCGATGGCTTCGCCAGATGCTTTCATTTCAGTCAACAACGAGGTTACAACACCTATACGATGCCCTGCCTGTTCCTCTTTATCCTCCGTCATGCGCACACCCTCCCAGAGCCGCTTCAACAACGGATGATCATGTGTGGCTCCAGCCAATGCAGCGCAATAGGCATGATACGGACTCTCCTTCGTTGGACGGAACATGGCCACCAGCATATACATCAGAATCATCAGCACCAGGAATGCCGACGTTTCGCCATACTTCTCCGTAAGCTCCTCTTGTAGTATCTCAACTGCCAACTCAGGACGCTTCGCTGCCAATAGCGGTTTCCATCGCACAGCAGCCTCATCCCATAACTCAGCAGGACTGGGCTCGTCGTACTCCACCGTTATCTCCTTCAGCGTGTCGTACAGGTCGCAGAACAACTGCTCGTCCAGCAGTTCGGCCGTCCGCATCCCACATCGCTTTGCATCCCAACGTTCGTACATACTCCTTATGCGTAAACAACTTGAATCTTATCGAGGAAATCCACTATGGCCTGCCACTTGCGAGGTATCAGTTCCTGTTCTTCCAAGCCCTTTAGAGCCTGGTCAGACAGTTCCTCCTGCACAATGGTTTCCAGTCCAATCTTGCGCCACTTACGGGCACCCTTGGGCCTCATCATAATCACCTTACCACTGGCACTCGCCGCCTTGATCATCGATTCCAGAATCAGATCGCCCTTCTGCAGCACAGCCTTCTCCTTGGGAGGCGCTGTAATGGTGGTCTTAGGCTCAGTATTCGTTCTGCGAGCCAGCTCTGTGTAGTATTCGCCCACCATATCAGAAATCTCTGGAAGGTTGGGATAAGGAAACTTAAACGTCACGCTGGCAATGCCCTGGTCATACTCGCTCACCACGTCCCAGAACTCGCGTGTGCGATACTTTGCATTAATCTGCACCTGCAGGCGCTTACTCCACAGCCGACGGTTGAACGTCTCTTCCATGATGTGTGCCACCGTCTGCGTATCGCTGAAAGCCTGCGCACGATTCTCGATGGCAATAATCTGCTTGTCCTTGCGATTGTCGATGATGACGATGAGACTGGGATTGTCCTCCTCCGTCCAGCGGTTAAAGTCCTTCTCGTGTACCTGTGTCGTGGTGTTAGCCAGTCGCATCACGATGATACCGTCTCGCTGTGCCACTATCAGATGCTCAAACTGCTTATACTCGCTGTCGCTATTGTTGCGGCTTTTCGTAAATCGCAGTTTGCTCTCCTTCAGAAACAACTCGCCCAGCAACTCCTGCTTCATTGCCAGCGACTCCTCCACCTTCACTTCAGGCGAAAACATATCCGGCTCCTGCGGCTGGTTGATGGGCTTGAATAAGTATGTGTAAATTGTAAATCTTGTCATATATCGTTTTTATCTATTACTTTCATTATCACACAAATTAGAAACAGCAAACAGAGGGGTAATCCAGATGTGGCGAAGTGCATCAGCATCCTGCTTGTCGTGATTCTCCAACAAAGCAAAGTTCTCCAACGAACAGCGTATGGCCTCTGTGAGGTGCTTCTGACGCATAAACAGATAGAGGCTCTTCATCTTGCCGCTGACACCAGCCTTACACTCTATAGGGAGCACTTTCATGTCGCGGGCTATGATATAGTCCACCTCAGAGTTCGCGCCGTCTGCCGTGTTCTCCCAGTAATACAGATCGTGCTGAGAGCGAGGATTATTATATTTTATAAGTTCCCATCCCAGCATCATCTCTGCCAGGCCTCCTTTGTTCACCAAATCCTCGGCAGTTCCTGCCAGTATCATTTCCGTCAACTGACGTGCACCGCCCAGATCCATGTCGAGTATACGCAGCATAAGACCGCTATCCAAGTAGATATACTTACGGAATTTGTCGTTTACCTCTGCCCCCAACGGCAGACCGTTGGCAGCTGTATGGCTCACACGCTTGATGACACCAGCATCGCACAGCAATCCCAACGCTTTCTTCACATCTTCTGCGCGACTGTCGCCCTCAACCTTGCTATAGGTAAACTTGCTTCCCGTCTGAAGGATAACACCCTGAAGCGTATTTCTCAGCAAAGTGGTATCCACCTTCTTGCCATATTTTTTAAAATCGTCATAATAGGTCAGTTGGATATCGTCCAGTTCCGTCTGACAATTGCGGTAGTCGTGCGTAGAAACCCAAGCAGCCACGCTTGCCGGCATGCCACCCACCATCAGGAATGTACGGTAGTGCTGCACCAAATCGTTATACAGCGGCGTGAGCAATGGCTTCTGATAGCTGGCTTCCTGTTTAGCCTTTATCCAAGCAGCCTTGCCTTCAGCCATCAAGAACTCATCAAACGAGAAGGGGTAAACGAACAATGAGCGAATCCTGCCTACACCAAACGATGGTAAATCCTTGAGGGCAAACTCCAGCAACGAACCTGCTGCCACCACATGCAGCCCAGGAAAATCCTCCTTAAATGCCCAAAGACTCTTGATAGCATCTGGCGAATCCTGAATCTCGTCGAGAAACAACAGGGTCTTCCCTGCCTCCACAGGCGTATTATACAACATGCTCAGATTGTTGGCCAGATCATGCACATCGTGTACACGCTCAAACACCTCTATCATATCAGGACGCTTCTCGAAATTCACTTCGATGAAGTAGTCGAACGACTCTGCCAAGTGCTCTACAGCCCACGACTTGCCCACCTGACGTGCTCCTCGAAGCAACAGCGGTTTCAGGCTGCTACTATTCTTCCACTCCATAAGGAGTCTGTCTATAGTTCTGTTTAAATACATATTGCGCATCTTTTGGAATGCAAAGATAGTGTTTTTCTATGAAATAAACAAGGAATTAATATAAATTAATGATAAAATCGAGAGGAATAAAGAGTAAAACTTTTATAAAAACGAGAGGAATATAGGTTCCTTTTATGACAAAAACGATATGAATTCCGTTCTCCATCTTCCATCAAACATCAGCCATCTTCCCTCAGCCATCAGACATCTTTCCAGAGATTCTCCTGTACTTCCCAAGGTTTGTATGCCATAATATTACTCTTTTATTATTTTTGCCTATCTTCCATCAGCCTTCAGACATCAGACATCATTCAGTCCCAACCACTATCATCATTATTTTCCATATAGCGGCCCATGCCGTTGCTATCCATAGCCATTCTCTGACATTAAGCTCAGGGTGAGGGTCATACATCGCCAACGTGGCAATATAATATGCCTCGTTGAAAGCTTTCTCTGCATCGAACTTGAAATAATAAGGCCTATCCTTTACTCGCAGATATACCTTATACAGTTCTTTATTCAAATCGTCGCTACGCAGGAAGTCATCCAGCGTGCGACGATCAGTATATACAAAATCTCGCGGTAGTTTTTCTATCTTCATATTATGCTACCTTGTTGAATTGTTCATTTCCGTAAATAATCAATAAAAGTGTCCGTATCTGATTTCAAACACATTTTTGTTGCCGTTCTCGCCAAAGGGTATCTTCGTGCGAGTAACAAATGTTCCAGAGTGATTGACCCATACGTGTGGTTCAATGAAAACGATATATCCCCATTCATCCTCATCGTCCTCACGAAACTCATACATGTGAAAACCTTTGGGGCATTCCTTGTGGTCAAATCTTTGGTCAAGATACCACCCACGAATGCAATGCTTCCTGCCGTCAGCAGTCTCAATGCCGATGTAGTATTTGTCGAAAGATTGGAGGAACTTAATCATACTTACATCGCCAATATGGCTCTCAAATTCGTATCAGTAAACGTGCGCCAAATCATCAACTTGATAGGCTTATAGTCCTCGAACAGTTGCTTGACGAACTTAATCTCAAACACCAGACGGAAGTCATTCTCGTCTGCCGTTTCCACAAATTCATGCTTCGTGCCAACACGAGCGACTTCAATCTGATACAGGTCGCGAATACCCTTGCCTTTTGTGTAAGGCATGAAGTAATATAGCTTGTTGAGTTTCACCGTCGAAGGGAACTTTTTGCCTGTAAAGTATGCTTTTGCACGCTGATGGGTATAGGGTTCGATATACTTGTCAGGCACAAGACTTACCAGAACGTTCTTCGAGTCATCAAGATCACTATTGTCAATGTTCTTCTTGTGAGCGAATGGGTTGTTAATGATGCTGACATTCTTAGGATATTGCTCGTGCATGTCGAACATATCAAGCTCAAAGAGTTGTGGAGGAAGCATTTCGTGTCCTGCCTTATCAGCTTCTTCATACTGGCTCTCCTCAGGATACTGCGCATCAATCTCATTGAACAAACGTATCAGCGAGCGTCCAATGGCAAATGCGAGATTCACAGGTACAGCATTTCCTATTTGTTTATACTGGTCTGACATGTTACCCTCAAACTCCCAATAATCTGGGAAGGTCTGAATGCGTGCATACTCGCGAACAGTCAAAGGACGTGTCTCTGTTGGGTGACAGCGTTCCGTTTGTTTCTGAGCAGGTGCGCAGGTTAATGTCAGCGAAGGTTCGTCCATTGAAAGACGGCGAGCCATTCCTGTTTTACCACCTCCAAGATAGAAACTTCCACCCATATATTCTTTTTGTTCCTCTACAGGCAGGTCACGCCAATCACCACCCTCTGGAACCATTGCCATCACGCGGGCTTTCTTGGCAGGATAAAGTTGACCTTCAGACTCAGGCACATCTTTATCAAATAGTTCACCGCTAAAGAATGCGTCACGTAGCGTCATTACTCGACGATATGGATCAGGCCACCTGAAACGGAAACCTTGTTCATAGATGTCATTTCGAATAGCAATGAGTATTAATCGTTCGCGTTTCTGTGGGACTTGGTACATAATTGCCTTCAGCACACGAGGCTCAACAAGTGTGTAACCAAGTTCTGCAATGGCATTACGGATAATATCAAGTGTCCTTCCGTCTTCATGTGACAACAGACCCTTTACGTTTTCGCCCATGAACACTTTTGGCTGGATTTCACGAACTGCGCGAGCCAACTCAAAGAACAGGGTACCACGAGTATCGTTGAGACCGCCTTTTTTGCCTGCGTACGAGAAAGCCTGGCAAGGGAAACCACCTGAAAGGAAGTCCACTTTGCCACGAAGCGGAGTGAAGTCCACCTGATGAATGTCACCCTCCAACACATTCCATTCAGGGTGATTGCGTCTGAGTGTCTGGCAGGCCATAGCATCCATTTCGTTCAGTAGCACATGACGGAAACCAGCCAAATGCATACCAAGCGCCAAACCTCCAGCACCAGCAAACAGTTCTACAGAAGTAAAGTCGCGAAGAGGCGCAACATGAAACTCTTCATCCCAATTGGTGTCAAGCATCATTCGTACAGGCTCCACATCAGTAAGTTCCTCCATGTAGAAGCCCTCTTTGCCCTTTTCGTTCCTATGATAAGGATATACGCCGCTCTCGCCCCACTTCTGCGTTGTAGCAAGTGAGGTTCCCGTAAGGTCGGCTAAGTTCGTTGCAGATAAAAATGTTGGCATTAAAGACCTCCTCTATCTTCGATTTCCTTAGCAATCTCTTTGATTTTGGCTAATATCATATGACTGCCGTCAATGTTATCCTCTTCAACGACCTCACCAAAGGCCTTTGCAAGACGGTGATAGAATTGCTTGTCACCTGTCAAATGCTCCCAAAATTCTGCGCCACAGTATACAGGATAATGAGAATTGATGATTTTATAATGTCCTGACAAATCATCTTCTTCTCCGTATAAGACACCAACTATCATGTCGTCAATCTGAATAGATAAACGATCAAGACGAGCCTTATTATTGAGGTGCTTGAAATGACCTAAGATGGTAGCCACGTCATCTTTATTAATTGTTTGTGGCCCAGCCTTACATTGACAGTATTTCTTCCGTCCGTCAAGAGCATCCTCAAACTCTATGTCTATACCATCAATACCAGATGCACATCCAGCAACCTCAGCCAGTTGTGAAATAAAAATCTGAATATTTTGGCCAAAACTGGTATTGATACTTGTACCAAGAATACGAGGATACACTAACGCTTTGGCTAACGACTCTGGTTCTGTGTTTCCACAAAGGAACGCTGCCAGGTAGTTAACCAAGAAGGGATTAAACTTGAATTTCTTTAATTCCAATGCCTGCAACCCTTTTATGTGGTTGGGTATAATAATCTCACGGAAATAAGTCTTTCCGCTTTCAATTATTTGTTTCTTTTGCTTTTCAGTCATATTTTTCTCTTTTAATTTTGTTATTTCTAAAAATATATCTATCTTTGCATCGATGAATCCCGCTAACCTCTGGCCGCAAGGTCAAGTTAGTGGGTATTGTTTTATATAGACTCTTCCTCCAGCGAGTTAAAGAAGTCCTCATCAATCTCATACGACTTGACTTCATTGAGGCCGATGCCGTATTCTGCCAACTTATTGATGAGTTCCTCGCCATCCATCAAGTCTATCAAACGCTTTCCTTCGCTCGATGCCTCTTCTTTGGCCTCACGGGTGAATGCACCTGTAGTGATAAGTACGCCTTTCTCAATGTTGGTTCCCAGTGAGCCACGGAAATCGCGGATTTGTGGTGCTCCAACTTGGCCTTTATAACGTTTACACTGGAAAGCCACGTTAAAGCTGAAGATTCCATTGATACGCAATTTACCAGTTCCATCGATGCCACCGTCACCTGATTTCCTTGTAACCTCAACGTCAGAGAACCCACATTCACGCAACAGGCGCTGAGCCAGTTTCTCAAATGCATAAGGATTCATGTTGAACAAGATATCTGCCACCTGCTCGCGCCAGCCTTTCTTCTCTGCGGCAGGAACGTCTTCTGATTCAGGCTTCTCCGTGCCGTGCTTGTCGTTAGTGAACTTCTTGATTTCTTTCGTATCAATCTTGCCAGACTTGAGCATCTTTGCACCTTTCGATGTCAAAGCCCAAACGCCTTGCTTACTATTCTCTACAGCACCAAAGTTCTTCAAGTAAGTCCTTGCCCACATCAGCCTATATTCCACCTCGCTCATAGTGAATGTGTGCATCTCCTCAACTACATCGTCTGGGAGATTCGTGATAGCCAAAACCTTCTTGTATATTTCTTCGTTAGAGCCAGATCCTCCAAGCATATCGAGTGCCTTCAGGACTGGTTCAAAGAAATAATCAAAATTTGGACAGAGTTTCTTGCTTGTTTTCTTCTTAGCCATATCGCATTAATCTATTTTATAATCGTGAGACAGCGTCAAATCACCAGATTCCAAATCAGGAAAATCTCGCGTAAATATCTATCGTCGTTCATAATTAATTCATTTTATTCTAGCCTGCAAATTTACGAATAATTTCTGAGATATTTCACAACATAGCACATTTTTACACATCTTTTAATAAAAGACCACGGCACAAACTTATAATCTAAAGTTCTGGTGGCAAGAAGAAATTTGTCTTATACTCTAGTGGAACTATATTTGATAGCAACTTTGCGCGCTGCTGTTCTGTAAGTACTGATGATATGAATTGCTTGATGTCATTTGCACATGGGTCTTGGATGTAAATACGCTCCAGATGTTCCATTTTGGAGAATATCTCACGATCAGTCTCACGATTAAAGAATGGAAACGAATAGCCAATCACGACAAGAACTTGCGCGTCAGCTATTTTGTTGTAGAGAACGTCGCTCCGCTTGTCGAACTCCATTTTCTCCCAAGCAAAGATTAGTTGCAGGCAACCATCGCTGAACGACCTGGTTCTGTTTGCGATACAGTATTGACGAAATATCTTATCAAGAAGGCCTTCGCTTTTGATTGTTAGTAATACATCTGCCTCGATGTTGTTCGCCCCATAGTAGTTGCCAGCTCCATTAATTCTAAATACCCTTGCGCTATCAGTTTCTGTCATCGTGTCATTTGGAACACACTCGTATAAGCGTCCATTGCCATACCCACGATAGGCAATGTCAAGCTGGAGGTCGTAGTTCCATGTCATAATATAGACATTGTCTGGTATCATGGCATTCCTGTTCAGAATGTTTGCAAAGAATGTGTCGTATCGTTTGTCGAAAGGATGGATGACTTGCTCTATCAGGAAAAACGACGACAGCAAGAGTTTGAGTTTGCCAAAATCACAGGCTTGATTGCACAGATAGAGTTTCTTGGCGAATGTGTCGATTGTGGCATGTTGGGCAGCTTTGTCTTGAAGCCATATCAGATCATCAATGAACATTGATTTCATGGATGCTGCATCCAGCTCTTTGCCGCAAAATGAATATGGGGTGTTGAGACCTGCAATATCGCAGTTCTTCACCCAGTCGACGACAATGCTAAATTCATTGTCTATCTCGTTGACAACAGGAAGTCCCTCAACAATTCTCTTGGGGGAGTTCTTCGGCTCACCCTCGTTCCTTTTGCCATAACTGGCACCTGCACCAAGTAAATATACAATCTTGCTCATAGTCTTTTGTTTTACTCCACAAAAATACTAAGATTATTCGAAATGACGGCAATTATTATTGATTATTTTTGCAAATTTAATAAAACGCGCATTTTCTCCACACTTTCCCCACACTGTCTTAGCCTGAAATACGTTGACTCCTGCCAAGCCTCTTAAAAGTTAAAAAGAGTTATGAGAAAAGGTCAACGTTTTGCACGTGCATTCAAGCGTGCCGTAGCAGTGGAATATCTGCAAAGTGGCGAGGAACGTAAAGTGATCGCTCTGAAATATGGGCTTCCCAGCGTTCAAACTGTCAGTAATTGGGTAAGTTTATACCTAACTCCGCACGAAATTGAGACA
>JAFSNG010000009.1 GCA_017447515.1 Prevotella sp.
CTATTCTAAGTACTTCGACAAGAACTTCCTGCACGACCAGTCGAACGAGCAGATCTGGCATGGCATCTACGATTGCCCCGATGAGGAAATCTGGGCTACCCGTAAGGCTTTGAAGGCTAAGCTCTTCGAATATATCAAGGTGCAGTTCCAGGAGACTTGGTTGAAGAATCAAGGCGATCCTGCACGTGTCGTGAAGTTGGTTGAGCGCTTCAACCCCAACGCTTTGGTTATCGGTTTCTGCCGTCGTTTCGCTACTTACAAACGTGCTCACCTGTTGTTCACCGATTTGGATCGTCTTTCACGCATTGTCAACAATCCTGAGCGTCCTGTTGTCTTCCTGTTTGCTGGTAAGGCTCACCCCGCTGACGGTGCAGGTCAGGGCTTGATTAAGAAGATTTTCGAAATCTCACAGCGTGAGGAGTTCCAGGGCAAAGTTATCTTCCTCGAGGACTACGACTTCCTGCTGGCTCGCCGCCTCGTATCGGGTGTCGACATCTGGATGAATACCCCGACACGTCCTTTGGAGGCTTCGGGTACATCTGGCGAGAAGGCCGAGATGAACGGTGTCGTCAACCTTTCCGTGAAGGACGGCTGGTGGCTGGAAGGCTATCGTGAGGGTGCCGGTTGGGCATTGACCGAGAAGCCTACCTATCAGAATCAGGGCTATCAGGATCAGCTCGATGCCGCTACTATCTACGGCTTGCTGGAGAACGAGATTATTCCTCTCTACTTCAATCAGGACAAGAAGACTGGCGTCTCGAAGGGTTGGATCAAGGTTATCAAGAACTCGATAGCTACGATTGCTCCTCACTACACCATGAAGCGTCAGTTGGACGACTACTATTCTAAGTTCTACGAGAAGCAGGCTAAGCGTTTCAAGGAACTTGCAAAGAACGACTATCGTCTGGCCAAGGAGATTGCTTTGTGGAAGGAGACCGTTGCCGAGCGTTGGGATGCCATCAGCGTCGTCAGCTCGGAGTCTACCGCTCCTCAGTCTGGCCTCCATGAGACGGGTGTTGAGTACACGCTGCGCTATGTCATCAACGAGCAGGGTCTTGACGACGCCGTAGCTTTGGAGAAGGTCAACGTCTCCACTGATAAGGATGGCAACGAGCACGTATTCTCTATTGAGCCGCTGAAGATGGTGAAGAAGGAAGGCAACAATTACATCTTCGAAGCAGTTCATGCGCCTAAGCAGTCTGGTCAGTACAAGAGTGCCGTCCGCATGTATCCGAAGAACAAGAACCTGCCTCACCGTCAGGACTTCTGCTACGTGAAGTGGCTTGAATTGCCCGTCGGCAACGCATAATCTGACGACTACAGGAGAAAACCGACGATGGGACAAACCGACTTGGACATACTCGACGAGCGTGAAGTGTCGTTCCCGCCGGCACATACGGCGGAGCACTTGCTCAACCAGACGATGATTCGGTTGTTCGGTTGTGAGCGTTCCTACAATGCCCACATCGAGCGCAAGAAGAGCAAGATGAGCTTCCGTCTCGATCGTAAGCCGTCGCGACAGGACGAGAAGATGATTGAGCAGGAAATGAATCGCCTGATTGACGAAGACCTGCCTGTCACCTTCGAGTTCGTCAGTCGTGACGAGCTGCCCGAGGGGATCAGTCTCGAACGCCTTCCTGATGATGCCGGTGATACCGTGCGACTGGTGCGCATTGGCGACTATGACGTCTGCCCCTGCATCGGAAAACACGTCCGCTCGACAGCGCAGATAGGCCGGTTTGAGATGCTTGGCACCAATTGGGACGAACACGAGCGTTCCTTCCGGGTTCGGTTCAAGATTATCCAATAGAGATATTCGTACCGTCTGGATAATAGTAAACATTGACGTTGTTTTATCATCCATCGTCGCAGTTTTATCATCCATCGTCGCAGTTTTATCAAACATTGTCGCAGTTTTAACTTTTACCCGTACTTAACGACCGTTTAAGTACGGGTAAAATGCTTTTTTACTAGGCACAGTCAACGTTCTTTCCGGGCGCAGCCAACGTCCTTTCCTGGTATTGTCAACGTTCTTTCCGAGCCTTATCAGCGTTCTATGGGCAAAGTTTTTGCGGAAAGGTTTTGCGGTTTGAGATTTATTTGTTACTTTTGTGGCGCAAAAAGATAAGAACACGAAAGAAATGATGAAACGAACAATGAGATACTGGCTGCTGGCAGCGGTTTTGGCACTGGGTGCAGAGACGGCGCTGGCACAACAGGTGTTTAAGGACCTGCACGAGGTAAAGAAGAAGGAAACCATCTTTGGAATAGCACGTGACAACGGGCTGACAGTGCAGGAATTGATAGACGCAAACCCCGAGATGAACCAGCCGGGCTATGAGCTGAAGAAGGGAGACGTTATCAAGATACCGTTTAAGAAGGGGCAGGAGCCGAAGGACAACGTGAACCCGATGGCGGAAACACCGGTGAAGGTGAAGGCTGGCGTGACGGACATGAGGAACAGGGAGATTCGCATCGGCGTGATGTTGCCATTGCACAACGACAACGGCGACGGCAAACGCATGGTGGAGTACTATCGCGGTGTACTGATGGCGCTGGACAGCTTGAAGGCGAACGGCATTTCGACGGACATCCGTGCGTGGAACGTCCCTGAGGACAAGGACATCCGGCTTACGTTATTGGAAGACCATGTTGCCGACCGCGACTTGATTATCGGCCCGCTGTACACGAAGCAGTTGAAGCCGCTGGCGGACTTTGCGAAGAACAACGGTATCAGGGTGCTCATTCCGTTTAGCATCAATTCCACCGAAGTGTACGACAACGACTGCCTGTATCAGGTGTTCCAGAACGGCAACACGCTGAACGAGTCCTATGTGTTCCGATTCTACGAACGTTACAAGAACTCGCACGTGGTCATCATCGACTGCAACGACTCGACAAGTACGAAAGCTCCGTTCACGTCGACTCTGCGTCGTAAACTAGAGCAGGAGGGAATGACATACTCCATTACGAATCTGAAGTCGAGCGAGGCGCAGTTCAAGAAGAGTTTCTCGACGGCAAAGCCTAACGTCGTGGTGCTGAACACCAGCCGCTCGCAGGAGTTGAACCTGGCCTTTGCCAAGTTGAACGGCCTGCTACTGACGAGTCAGGGACTGAAGATTTCAATGTTCGGATATACGGAATGGCTGATGTACACGCGCCAGCATTTGGACAACTTCTATAAGTTCGATGTCTGCGTGCCAACGACGTACTACATGGATCCGCTGTCGCCTCGCACGACGCGTTTCAACCAGAAATACCGCTCGAACTTCAAGCAGGATATGCAGAAATACCATGCGAAGTTTGCCGCCACGGGGTTCGACCACGCATACTTTATGGTGAAGGGGCTGCACATGTACGGCAAGAACTTCTTTGGCGCTTCGGGGACGGTGGGATATACCCCCATGCAGACGCCGCTGCACTTTGAGCGCATTGGCAACGGCGGCATGATGAACCGTACGGTGATGTTTGTACACTACACGCCCGAACAGCGCGTGGAAACCATCAAATTCTAAAGCACGATGAGAAAACTGCTGATACTGATGCTGTTGCTGCCGATGGTTGCGAAAGCCCAGGTGGGTGAATACCGCACCGACTTTGCCGTCGGCGTAAATGGCGGATATACGATGAGTCAGGTGGCGTTCCAACCCGATGTGCCTGAGGGCTGGTTGGGCGGACTGACGGGCGGTGTATCGTTTCGCTACACCTGCGAGAAATACTTCAAGAGCATCTGCGCCATCGCGGCTGAGGTGAACTATAGCCAAATGGGATGGAAGGAGGATATTCAGGACAAAGACAACAATCCTGTATATTATGTTGACGACCCGGAGAAGCAGAACCCGCTGAAATATGAGCGTCGCATCAACTACATCCAGATTCCGGTGATGGCCCGTATGGGTTGGGGTCGCGAGCGCAAGGGCTTGCAGGCGTTTGTCCAGCTTGGCCCGCAGATAGGCATCTACATGAGCGAGTCGACCAGTACCAACATCATACCCGGAAAGGTTACACAGACGCAACGTTCGTCGGTGGTGACGGCGCAGGAGAGTATGCCTGTGGAGAAGAAGTTTGACTACGGTGTTGTCGGCGGCGCTGGTATCGAATACTCGCATCCGAAGATAGGCCATATACTGTTGGAAGGCCGTTACTATTTTGGTCTGGGCAACATCTACGGCAATACGAAGCAGGACTATTTCGGCAAGTCGAACCAACAGGCTATTGTCATCAAGATGAGCTATCTGTTTGACATTGTCCGCACGAAGAACGACAAGATAAAGTAACTCGACACTTATAAACTAAAAAACTCAATAACTATGTTTGAAGGACAACCGAAAGGACTATTTGCGTTGGCACTGGCCAACACCGGCGAGCGCTTTGGTTATTATACCATGCTGGCCGTTTTTGCTTTGTTCCTGAGAGCGAACTACGGACTGTCGCCTGCACTGGCTGGCACTATCTATAGTGCGTTTCTCATGTTAGTGTATTTCTTCCCGCTCATCGGAGGAATCATGGCCGACAAGTTTGGTTTTGGCCGTATGGTGACAACGGGTATCCTGATTATGTTTGCAGGCTACCTGCTGCTATCGGTTCCCCTGGGTGGAGATAGCGTGGCACTGGTCGTGATGCTGGCGGCACTGTTGCTCATCGGCTTCGGAACGGGACTGTTTAAGGGTAACCTGCAAGTGATGGTGGGTGACCTGTACAACGATCCGAAGTATGCAGACAAGCGCGACGCGGGGTTCTCCATTTTCTATATGGCCATCAACATTGGTGCACTGTTTGCACCGACAGCAGCCATTAAGATTAAGGAATATGCCGAGACGGCACTGGGGTATTCGTCGAACGACGCCTATCACTTCTCGTTTGCCGTGGCATGTGCATCGCTGATTCTGTCGATAGCTATCTATTACTTGTTCCGCTCGACATTCCGCCACACAGAGGGTGGTAAGAAGAAGGCTGCTGCCGCTGACACCGCTCCCGTCGAAGAGTTGTCGAAGGAAGAGACCAAACAGCGCATCGTGGCTTTGTGTCTGGTATTCGCTGTCGTCATCTTCTTCTGGATGGCTTTCCACCAGAACGGCTTATCGCTGACTTATTTCGCCGATGAGTTTACGGCGCAGTCGGCTGAGGGCCTGCAGGCTATGTGCTTCAACGTATGGAACCTCGTGGCCGTTATCTTCATTGTTTACGCGTTGTTCTCGCTGTTCCAGAGCAAGACCTCAAAGGGCAAGACCATTTCGGTCATCGTCATCATTGCCGCTATAGCATTCCTCTGTCTGCAGTATGATCCTGAGACAGGCGTGACCGTTTCTGCTCCTATCTTCCAACAGTTCAATCCGTTCTACGTGGTAGCGCTGACGCCTGTGTCAATGGCTATCTTCGGTGCGTTGGCTGCCAAGGGCAAGGAACCCTCGGCCCCGCGTAAGATTGCTTACGGTATGATTGTGGCTGCTATTGCTTACGCGCTGATGGCCTTCGGCTCGTTCGGGCTGCCTATGCCGCAGACAACAATGGGTGCCGACGGCAATCCTGTGGCTGTCCACGTGGCTGACGTAACGCCGAACCTGCTGATTTTGGTTTACCTCGTGCTGACCTTCGGCGAGCTGTTGCTGTCGCCTATGGGCATCTCATTCGTCTCGAAGGTGGCTCCCCCGAAGTATAAGGGTATGATGATGGGTGGTTGGTTTGTGGCTACGGCCATCGGCAACCAGCTCGTTGTTGTTGGCGGTCTGTTGTGGGGCGCCGTTCCCCTTTGGGTGTGCTGGAGCGTCTTCCTCGGCGTGTGTCTCGTTGCCGCCATCTTTATGTTTGCGATGATGAAGCGACTGGAGAAAGTATGCTAAGTTTGCTACTGGCATCATGGTTGACGCTCGTGGAACTGAACTGCGAGAATCTCTTTGACTGCCAACATGATTCACTGAAGCAGGACACCGAGTGGTTGCCTGCTTCAGTTCGTAAATGGACTCCCGCACGCTATTGGCGCAAGGTGAATAGCATTGGGCAGGTAATACTGTCGTGTCAGGACGATGGCGTGCCTGACCTCGTGGCGTTGGTGGAGGTGGAGAACGATTCCGTCATCCATGATCTGACGAGACGTTCCCTGTTGCGACATGCGGGATATGAATACTTGATGACGCAATCGCCGGATGTCAGGGGTATTGACGTGGCGCTGTTGTACCAGCCAATGACGTTCCGACCGCTGTGCTGCGACTATTTGGAGGTGGAGCCGCTAGATAGGATGCGGCCTACGCGTGACGTGCTTTATGTTCAGGGGGAAACCCTGAACCGCGGACATACCGCGGTCGCGGGTTCTCCCCGCGACCATAGTGACACTTTGCACGTGTTTGTGGTTCATGCGCCGAGCAGGTTTGGCGGTGAACATCCGACACGCCCTAACCGTCGGGTAGTCATGGAGCGGATTATGCAGGTTGTCAAGGGGTTACCGGAGGATGCTAAAGTCATTATTGCCGGCGATTTCAACGACTATGCCGATAGTCCGTCGTTGCAGTATTTGGAGCAAGAAGGGTTGCACAATGTTACCCGCGAGGCGCGCGGCAGTAACGGTGCTCAAGGGACATACCGCTACCAGGGAGAGTGGGAGAGCATTGACCACGTGCTGGTCAGCAGTGTTCTGCGCTATTTTGTCGCGCAGGTTTATATCAACGATGCTCCGTTTCTGTTAGAGGAAGACAAAAAATACGGAGGAGTCAAGCCCCTCCGCACTTATAATGGTTATCGCTATCAGCGTGGATTCAGCGATCATCTGCCGCTTGTCGTCCGTTTTCGCTTCTAACTTTTCACTCTTATCTTTTATCTCTTAACTCTTGATATTGGGTTCTTCGAGTCCGATACCCTTCTTCTTGTCGACGGCCTTCAAAACGAAACCGAGGATGAGTGCGGCAACACCTAGACCAGCTAGCATGAGCAGGGGTGCCGTATAGTCGAACTTCGTGGGGTCGGTAACGCCGGGGTTTGTCTTGTCGAGCACCTTGCCGATAAGCAGCGGGAACAGCCACAAACCGATGTTCTGAATCCAGAAGATGAGGGCATAGGCCGAACCAATGACCTTGGCGTCAACCAACTTGGGAACACTGGGCCACAGCGAGGCGGGAACCAGCGAGAACGAGGAACCGAGCACGAGGATGGTGACGTAGGCAATGACGATGCCGCCGACGGCTGAGTCCTTGAACAGCGGCAGGATGAAGGCGAACGTCAGGTGGCAGGCGATGAGCAACAGTGAACCGAGCACGAGCATCGAGGCTGCCTTACCCTTATGGTCGACGTATGAACCGAGGATTGGCGTGATGAGCACGGCCAGCAAGGGGAATACGGCGAAGATACTTTCTGCCGACTGACGCATATAGCCCATATAGCAATAAATAACGAGGGCGACAATCGATATGGCAAGCAAGCCGAACTTGCTCGAACTCTTCTTTTGGAAGTTGCTGGCGAAACCTGCGGCGGCCACAACGAGCATGATGATATACTGCACGATGGTCACGTCGGGCTGTGCCCAGAACGAATCGCTTGCAGGCTCGGTGAGTGTCAGGTTACACTGCAGCATGTTCACGGCGTACTTCTGGAAGGGGAAAATGGCTGAATAATACAGCACGCACAGCAGGGCGACGAGCCAGAAGCCAAGGTCACTGAGTATAGTGCCGATGTCGCTAATCTTGAAGGGATCGTCCTTCTCCTCAGCCTCACCAGTTTGTGCGTCGAGCTTGCGGTCCATGAAGAAGTAGACGATGGTCATCATGAGTGCAATACACATCAGGACCACACCGAAGGCAACGCTACGGCTGACGCTAATCTCTCCGCCCAACTTGGCGAAGAACGGCGAGAAAATCATACACGTGGCAACACCCAGACGGGCCAATGCCATTTCGGAACCCATGGCCAAAGCCATCTCGCGCCCCTTGAACCATTTCACGATTCCGCGGCTCACCGTGATGCCGGCCATCTCGCAGCCGCAACCGAAGATCATGAATCCGCAGGCGGCAAACTTGGCAGACGCAGGCATGCCAGCATAGAAAGGCGATACTCCCAGCTCTTCAAAGATGGGTATATAGTTGAGGTTGTTGGTAAACCACATTTCCAAGTCGCTGCCGGCGAAATTTTCATGGACAGCGTACCATTTGATAATGGCGCCGACCAGCATGACGGCCGCTGAGAGCACGGCGGTAAAACGTACGCCCATCTTGTCGAGAATGATGCCGGCGAAGATGAGGAAGAACACGAAGACGTTGAGGAATACCTCTGAGCCCTGCATCGTTCCGAATGCCGTTGAGTCCCAGCCGCGGGTCTCTTGCATCAAGTCCTTGATGGGTGAGAGGATGTCCATGAAGATGTAGCTGCAGAACATGGCAAGTGCCAAGAGCAGTAAAGCGGTCCAGCGCATTCCTGCGCTGTCGCGAAGTGTTTTTTGAATTGCTTGTGTCATTATTATTGTTTTTTGTCGTTATATCGTTATTTCGTTATTACGAAAGTTCTATTTCAGCCAGCGGTCCAGCCAGTCGAAGAACGTCCTTTGCCAAAGCACACCGTTTTGGGGCTTCAATACCCAGTGATTCTCGTCGGGGAACACAAGGAACTCCGCGGGAATGCCCTTCATGCGGGCAGCATTGAACGCCGACATACCCTGCGTGTAGTTGATGCGGTAATCCTTCTCGCCGTGGATGCAAAGGATGGGTGTGTCCCATTTCTCCACCATCTTGTGCGGCGAATCGTGGTAAGTCTTCTTGGCGCGAGGCATTTGCGGGCGGTGCCAATAGGCCTCGTCGTATTCCCAGTTCGAGAACCAGTTCTCCTCGGTTTCCAAGTACATCGCAGCGAGGTTGAAGGCTCCGTCGTGGGCGATGAAAGCTTTGAAGCGTTTTTTGTGGATGCCGGCGAGGTAGTAGACACTGAAACCGCCGAAGCTTGCACCGACGGCGCCCAAGCGGTCGCGGTCAACGAAGGGTAGTGAGTCTGCGGCAAAGTCAATGGCACTAAGGTAGTCATCCATACACTGACCAGTCCAGTCACCCGAGATTTCTTCCTTCCACTCCTGTCCGAAGCCGGGCAGACCGTGACGGTTTGGTGCTACGACGACATAACCGTTGGCAGCCATCATCTGGAAATTCCAGCGGTATGACCAGAACTGAGAGACAGGGCTTTGCGGACCACCCTCACAGAAGAGCAGGGTGGGGTATTTCTTGCCTTCCTCGTAGTTGGCAGGCAGCATCACCCAGACGAGTTCCTTCTTGCCGTCGGTGGTTGGCACCCAGTATTGTTGCATTTTGCCGAACGTCAGCTGCGAAAGGATGTGGTCGTTTTCGTGAGTGAGCTGAGTGATGGCAGCGGGTGAACCGCTGCCCGCGCGCTTCGCTGCGGGTGTTACCATGTAAATATCCGTAGGAGCAGAGAGGCTCTGACGAGTGGCGAGGATGCGCTGTCCGTTGTTGGCCATCTGGATACTGGTCCAGTCGTCCCAAGTTTCGGTAAGTTGAGAGACATCCCCTTTTTGGCTGGCAACGTACATGTTACAGCATCCGTGCCAAACGCTGAGGAAATAGAACTGCGGGTCGGCGGCCTTCACCTTTTTGCCGCTGACAGGAGCCCAGCAGAAGGCATCGACGTCACTCTGCCAATTGAGATAGCGCTTCGAACCATTCTCCAGCGAATAGATGCACAGGCGGTTCAGGTCGGCCTCGTAACCGTCGCGTTCCATCGAAAGCCATGCTACATATTTCCCGTCGGGCGAGAACTGTGGATTTTGGTCGTAACCGACATTGTTCACAAGGTTCTCCTTTGCATTTACGGCTTGAGTTGCCAATGTAATCGTAGGATCAACCTTCGGCGCAACATAGTTGGCAGGCTTGCAGAGATTTTTCGTCTCGCGGGTACCTATATTATATAAGTATATGTCCGAATCGGTAGAAATGCTATACTCCAGTCCAGTTTTCTTGCGACAGGTGTAAGCAATAGTCTTTGAGTCGGGACTCCAAACCAGCTGTTCGATACCGCCGAAGGGTTCCATAGGACATTCGTACGGCTCTCCTTCGAGGATGTCTGTTCCGTTATTGGCGATGACCAAATCATCGCCCACTTCATAGACAAACGGATGCTGGATGCTTTCCACGTAATGGTCCCAATGACGATACATCAGGTCAGTAACTAGACGACCTGTGGCCTTAGGCAGGTCCTCAGGTTTTTTCTTGATAACCTCATGGAAGGGTAGCGACTTGATGATGATGACTTGCTTGCGGTCGGGCGAGAACTTGAAACCCTCGACGTTGCCATCGGTTTTTGACAGCTGACGACGCTCTGAACCGTCGGCCTTCATACACCATATTTCGCCACCGCTGACAAAGGCAATGGTCTGAGCGTCCAACCACGTTGGGTCGGTCTCGCTCTTGGCGCTGGTGCTCAGTTGCTGATTCCCGGTTCCATCGGCATTCATGATGCAGATAACCTGGCGGCTCTTGTTCTGTTTGACACTGTAGTAACCTACCTGATAGATTACTCGACTGCCGTCGGGAGAGGCCTCGACACCTCCGATGCGTCCCATCGCCCACAAGGCCTCAGGAGTCATCATTCGACTCGTCAGTTTGATGTTACTTTTTCCAATCACGTCACTTTCCGTTGATTTACCTGTAGCGCTTACTGTAATCAGTAAAGCCGCCACAAAAGTCAATATTTTTTTCATAATTATTGAATATTTGCGTGCAAAGGTACAAAAAATCCCAAACTTTTGCATCTAAACCCCAAACTTTTTGTACCTTTGCAACGAAATGAACCGAAAAGTCATAGAAATATGAACAAGACGAAACTATTCCGAGTGACTCTGATGCTGCTGATAGTCGTCATGTGTCTTACATCGTGCCGATATGCCCGCCAACAGCGTGAAATACGCGCTAGCCGTGCCGATAGCGTCATTTTTGCTGTCGGTGTCACAAAGGATTATGAGCGTATGCGTGAGGTGACGGATAGTTTTGAAATGGCCGGAGATATTTCTGCGTTAAATGCCAATCGTTGGCGCGGAGTGTCGTATTACCGTCAGGGACAGTATCGTATGGCAGAAATCTGTTATCGCAAGGCCTTGGATAATGAGGTGAAGAATGACCTTGACCAGTTGAGTTACAACAAGGTTACACGACGCTTGTCTGAGATTCTTTTGGTAAAGGGTGACTATGAGGGAGCCCTGCAAATTGCCATTCCTGCAGTCAAGAAAATGGAAGAGTCGGGTATTGGCTCAGACATTGACTATGCCATTTTGCTGAACAATATCGGTTGTTGCCAGTTGAATATGGGCCAGGATGAAGAAGCCAACCAAAGTTTTATCACTGCTCGCGGACATTATGCCAATCGATGGCAGTCGGACACAACAGGACGAGGATTCCAAGAGGCTGTCATAGGTACGGTTTATACCAGTCAGGCATATATCAACACCCGTCGCTATGCAGAATCCATCTATTGGATTGACCGTACGGAGATGCTGCTGAACAAGTATCGTCAAAGACACGATGCACGTACAGAGTATTTTGACGAATACCAAGGCCGTATAGAAATTATGCGTGCCGTAGCCTTACAGGGCTTGCATAAAGACCAAGAGGCAGCAGAGGCTTACAAACGTTTCCAGAAGACCAACTTTGCCAAGACGCCGGCCGGACATATCAATGGTACAGAATATCTGGTGGTGGCTCACCGATACCAAGAAGCGGCATATAACTACCGTTTTTTGGATAAAGCGATGACCGATTGGGGTATGGAGCCCTCTATTGACAATATCCAACTCTATATGTTGCCTAAGTATTGGGCGAATGCTGAAGCTGGTCGTCGTGACTCGGCACGTGTTGCAGGGGAACGTATCCTTGCAATTCTTGATTCGGCCATTACGGCACAGAAGAACAGTTCTATTGCCGAACTGGCTACTATCTACGATACACAGGGAAAAGAAAAGGCGATTGCAGACCGCGAGATGGAACTGACTCACCAGCGACTTTATAGCACGGGTGTTGCACTGGTTCTGCTCATCATCTTCTTTACGACATATACCTTGCACAAACGTAAGGCAGCGCATAAACTGGCAGCCGCCCACCAGAATTTGGAAGAGGCTCATGGCAAACTACAGGTAGCTTACGACCAGTTGGAGAAGACTACCAAGGCTAAAGAGCGTATTGAAAGTGAACTGCGCATTGCCCGCGATATTCAGATGTCGATGGTTCCCAACGTATTCCCTGATCGCAAGGGACTGGACATGAACGCATACATTCAGCCAGCGAAGGAAGTCGGTGGTGACCTCTATGGTTACCTGCTTCAGGGCGACGAATTGTACTTCTGTCTCGGCGACGTTAGTGGTAAGGGCGTGCCTGCATCTCTGTTTATGGCTCAGGCCATCCGTCTGTTCCGTGTACTGGCAACAGGACACATGATGCCTGCCGACATTGCCACCAACATCAACAATGCACTGACGGAAGACAACGAGCAGGGTATGTTTGTCACGATGTTCATTGGACTCATCCATCTTGACACAGGGCGTATGGACTTCACGAATGCCGGTCATAATCCTCCGGTTATCGGCACCAACGGCAAGGGTGAATTCCTGCCGATGGAATCGAATGCACCCATTGGTCTCTGGCCTGGAATAGAATATGTTGGCGAGAGTTATGAAAACATCAAGGGACATTCATTGCTTGTCTATAGTGACGGACTGAACGAGGCTGAGAACATGGAACAGGAGCAGTTCAGCGACGAGCGAATTCTTGAAGTACTTAGCAGAACCAACTACACTACCAGCAAAGAGGTCATTGACGCACTTGTAGAGGAAGTAGAGAAACACCGTAACGGAGCAGATCCTAACGACGACCTGACGATGCTTTGTCTAAGGATAAAGTGATTATTTTACGAATTAAGTTAAAAAAGTGACAAATTGTTTGGTGGTTTCAGAAGAATTGCGTACTTTTGCAGCCGATAAACGGAAAAAAGAGTAAAAATGAAAAGTCTGACCCTGATTAGCAACCTGATTATTATTCGACTGCGTAAAGCTGCCGGAAGTGACAGGGTATGTATATAATTAAGGTATAAGACAATACAATACAGAGCCTTTCTCACTTCCGGGTGGAGAGAGGCTTTTTCGTATTTTCGTAATAACGTATAACGATATTAAAGACAAAACTAAGATGAGTGACAGATTGTTTATTTTCGACACGACGCTACGCGATGGTGAGCAGGTGCCTGGATGCCAGCTGAATACGGTAGAGAAAATTCAGGTGGCGAAGGCCTTGGAGCAGTTGGGCGTCGACGTGATTGAAGCAGGATTTCCAGTGTCAAGTCCAGGTGACTACAATAGTGTGATTGAGATTTCGAAGGCCGTTACTTGGCCCACGATTTGTGCGCTGACGCGTGCTGTTGAACATGATATTGACGTGGCTGTCGAAGCATTGCAGTATGCTAAGCACAAGCGCATTCACACAGGTATCGGCACGAGCGATGAGCATATTCAGTATAAATTCAATTCTACACGCGAACGCATTCTGGAGCAGGCTGTTGCTGCCACGAAATACGCCAAACGTTTCGTTGATGACGTGGAATTCTACTGCGAGGATGCGGGGCGCACGGACAACGAATACTTGGCGCAGGTAGTGGAGGCAGTCATCAAGGCTGGTGCAACAGTGATAAATATTCCTGACACAACCGGCTATTGTCTTCCTTCGGAGTACTACGACAAGATTAAGTATCTGAAAGAACACGTTGACGGCATCGATGCCTGTATCATTTCGACCCATTGTCACAATGATCTTGGTTTGGCAACGGCCAATACGCTGAACGGTGTGTTGGCGGGTGCACGCCAAGTAGAGGTAACCATCAACGGTATTGGAGAACGTGCGGGCAACACGTCGCTCGAAGAGATCGCGATGATTCTGAAATGTCACAAGTCCATAGACATCGAAACGAACATCAATACGACGAAAATTTATCCGATGAGCCGTATGGTTTCGTCGTTGATGAACATGCCCGTTCAGCCAAACAAGGCCATCGTTGGTCGCAACGCCTTTGCTCACTCTTCAGGCATTCATCAGGACGGCGTATTGAAGAATGTACATACGTACGAGATTATTGACCCTAGAGATGTCGGAATAGACGTCGACTCTATTGTGTTGACAGCTCGAAGTGGTCGTGCGGCTCTTAAGCACCGCCTGATGATCAACGGTGTGGACGTGAGCGACGAGCATAAGATTGACAAGATTTACGAGCAATTCCTCGTGTTGGCCGACCAAAAGAAAGAGGTGACCGATGCCGACGTGATGATGCTGGCTGGTGCCGATGTGGCTGACACGCACGCCGTTAAGCTCGACTTCCTGCAAGTGACTACGGGTAAGGGCGTGAAGTCTGTGGCAAGTATCGGACTGGATATCAGCGGTCAGAAGTTCGAGGCTGCTGCCAGTGGAAACGGACCTGTGGATGCTGCCATCAAGGCGCTGAAAAAGATTATCATGAAACAGATGACGCTGAAAGAGTTTACCATTCAGGCCATCTCGAAGGGCAGCGACGATGTCGGAAAAGTACACATGCAGGTTGAGTACAACGGCAATCTTTATTATGGCTTTGGTGCCAATACTGACATCGTGACGGCCTCGGTCGAAGCGTACATCGATTGTATTAACAAATTTAAAGTAGAATGAATACATTATTTGACAAAATATGGGATGCTCATGTGGTGCAAGTCGTTGATGACGGGCCTACGCAGCTATACATCGACCAATTGTATTGCCATGAGGTCACGTCGCCGCAGGCCTTCGAAGGCATGAGGGCTAGGGGATTGCAGTGTTTCCGTCCTAAACAGATATTCTGCATGCCCGATCACAATACGCCGACTCACGATCAGGACAAACCCATCGAAGACCCCGTGTCTCGTAAGCAAGTGGATTTATTGGCAAAAAATGCTGCTGACTTCGGGCTGACGCATTATGGCATGTTTTCGAAAGACAACGGCATCATTCATGTCGTTGGCCCCGAGAAGGGTCTTTCACTGCCTGGCATGACCATTGTCTGTGGCGACTCGCACACCTCTACGCATGGCGCGATGGGTGCTGTGGCCTTCGGCATCGGCACGTCGGAAGTAGAGATGGTGATGGCTTCGCAATGCATTCTGCAACAGAAACCGAAATCGATGCGCATCAGTATCAACGGGAAGCTTGGTAAAGGTGTTACAGCAAAGGATGTTGCCCTCTACTTGATGGCGCAACTCACCACCAGCGGTGCAACAGGCTATTTTGTAGAGTATGCAGGTGATGTTGTGAAAGCACTCTCGATGGAGGGTCGCCTGACACTCTGTAACCTCTCGATAGAGATGGGCGCGCGTGGTGGGTTCATTGCTCCTGACGAAGTGACCTTTGATTACGTCAAAGGTAAAGAATACGCCCCTAAGGGTGAAGACTGGGATAAGGCCGTCGCTTATTGGAAGACGCTGAAAAGCGGTGATGACGCCGTATTCGACAAGGAATTGGCCTACGAGGCCTGCGATATTCAGCCACGCATCACATACGGCACGAATCCAGGTATGGGCATTGGTATTACTGAGTCTATTCCTATGGAGGGTGATGCCAACTTCGAGAAAGCCCTGCAATATATGGGCTTTAAGGCTGGCGAATGTCTGTTAGGCAAACCAATTGACTACGTATTCCTTGGTGCTTGCACCAATGGTCGCATTGAGGACTTCCGCGCCTTTGCGTCTATCGTCAGGGGGAGAAATAAGTCCGACAACGTCGTCGCTTGGCTGGTGCCAGGCTCGTGGGCTGTCCGCAAGCAGATTGAAGAAGAAGGTCTTGATAAAGTGCTTGAAGCTTCCGGCTTCGAGATTCGCCAGCCAGGCTGTTCAGCTTGCCTCGCGATGAACGACGACAAGGTGCCGTCCGGCAAATATGCCGTATCGACATCGAATCGCAACTTCGAAGGCCGTCAAGGTCCCGGTGCCCGCACCATCCTCGCATCACCCTTAGTAGCTGCAGCTGCAGCAGTAACAGGCGTAATAACTGACCCAAGAGAATTATTATGAAACAGAAATTCGACATCATAACATCAACGTGCGTGCCACTGCCGTTGGAGAATGTGGATACCGACCAGATCATCCCTGCACGCTTCTTGAAGACAACAACCAAGGAGGAGAAGTTCTTTGGCGACAACTTGTTTCGCGACTGGCGATACAACGCTGACGGCACTGTGGTCGAGGATTTCGTCCTCAACAATCCCCGCTACAAGGGTTGCATCCTCGTGGCTGGTAAGAACTTTGGCTCGGGTTCCTCTCGCGAACATGCTGCTTGGGCTATTGCTGGTTATGGTTTCCGCGTAGTTATCTCGTCGTTCTTTGCCGATATCCACAAGAACAACGAACTCAACAACTTCGTGCTTCCCGTGCAGGTATCAGAGGCTTTCTTGTCCGAATTGTTTTTGTCTATTCAAAACAATCCCGATACTCAGGTAAAGGTTGACCTCCCCAACCAGACCGTCACGAATCTTGCAACTGGTCATTCAGAGCACTTCGACATCAACGGCTATAAGAAGCATTGCTTGATGAACGGATTGGACGACATAGACTTCCTTGTAGCGAATAAAGATAAGATAGAACAATGGGAGCAGAGAAGGTAAAAACATATCAGCGCATCCTGCCCTTCGTGGAGATTATGGACTCTACGTTGCGCGACGGCGAACAGACTAACGGCGTGTCGTTTCTGCCGCACGAGAAGTTGGTGATGGCTCGCAAGTTGCTTAGCGACGTTAACGTCGACCGCATCGAAATTGCTTCGGCACGCGTGTCGGAGGGCGAGCGTGAGGCTGTGACCAAGATTTGTGCCTATGCGCAGAAAAATGGTCTGCTGGATCGCGTCGAAGTATTGGGTTTCGTGGATGGCGGTAAGTCGATAGACTGGATTGCCGAGTGTGGCGGAAAGGTGGTAAACCTATTGGCGAAAGGCTCTTTGAAGCATTGCACCCACCAGTTGCACAAAACGCCTGAGGAGCATATCAATGATATTCTTCATGAGGTGGAATATGCCGCCAGCAAGGGCATCAGCGTCAACCTCTATTTGGAGGATTGGTCGAACGGCATGAAGGACTCGCCCGAGTACGTCTATCAGTTGATGGATGCGCTGACAGCCCCCTCCAACATGTTGGGGGTCAAGCGTTTCATGCTGCCCGATACATTGGGCGTGATGAATCCACTGCAGGTTATCGAGTACTTCCGCAAGATGATGAAGCGTTACCCGGACGTGCATTTCGATTTCCATGCACATAACGACTACGACCTTGCTGTATCGAACTCACTGGCCGCTGTGCTCAGTGGTGCTCGTGGCTTACATGTTACCGTGAATGGGCTGGGGGAGCGGTGCGGCAATGCGCCATTGGCTTCTGTTCAGGCTATCTTGAAAGACCAGTTCCATGCCAAGACGAATATGGTGGAGAGTCAGTTGAACGACCTCTCGCGGATGGTTGAAAGTTTCAGCGGTATCACGGTAGCCCCCAACCAGCCAATTGTTGGTGAAAACGTGTTTACACAGGTGGCTGGCGTTCATGCCGATGGTGATTCGAAGGACCAGTTGTACTACAACGAGCTGATGCCTGAACGTTTCGGTCGCAAACGTGAATATGCGCTGGGCAAGAACTCTGGCAGGGCGAACATTGCCAAGAACCTTGAGGAACTCGGATTGGAACTGACGCCTGAGCAAACGCGCCGCGTGACGGAACGCATTACGGAGTTGGGCGACAAGAAGGAAATCGTAACGCAGGAAGACCTGCCCTTTATCGTCTCGGACGTGTTGAAACATGACAGTTCTGCCGATAAGGTAAAGCTGATAAGTTACGTAGTTTCAACGGCTTACGGCTTGCGTCCTGGAGCGAATATTAAAGTGGAAATAAACGGCCAACAGTATGAGGCAGCAGGCACAGGAGACGGTCAGTACGACGCCTTCGTCAAGGCACTCAGATATATTTACAAGAAGTATCTCAACCGTACATTCCCCATTCTGGCCAATTATGCCGTAACCATTCCTCCCGGCGGAAGAACCGATGCCTTGGTACAGACCGTCATTACGTGGAACGACAACGGCACGATGATCCGCACACGCGGTCTCGATGCCGATCAGACGGAAGCAGCCATCAAGGCGACGTTTAAGATGCTGAACATTATTGAGAACGAAATAACGAAATAACGAATAATAGTATGAAACTGAAGATTGCAATATTGGCTGGTGATGGTATCGGCCCGGAGATTATGAAACAAGGTGTGGCTGTGCTTAACGCTATTGCTAAGAAATGTAACCACGAGTTTGAGTATGAGGAAGCGATGGTGGGAGCCTGTGCCATTGAAGCCTGTGGCGATGCCTATCCTGACGCGACGCACGACGTTTGTATGCGAGCCGATGCCGTGCTTTTTGCCGCTGTAGGTGACTTGAAATACGACAACGACCCCACGTTGAAGATGCGTCCTGAAACGGGGTTGTTGGCCATGCGCAAGAAGTTAGGCCTCTTTGCCAACATCCGTCCTGTGGCGACGTTCGACTGCCTGTTGCACAAGTCGCCGCTGAAGGAAGAACTGCTTCGCGGTGCCGACTTCGTAGTGATTCGCGAACTGACTGGCGGCATGTATTTCGGCGAGAAACATCAGGACAACGACATGGCGTTTGACACCAACGTCTATACGCGTCCCGAGATTGAACGCATTCTCAAAGTGGCTTTCGAAATGGCGATGACGCGACATAAGCACCTGACTGTTGTCGACAAGGCTAATGTCTTGGCATCAAGCCGCTTATGGCGTCAGGTTGCACAAGAAATGGAACCGCAATATCCTGAGGTGAAGACCGACTATATGTTCATTGATAATGCCTCCATGCGTGTATTGACGGAGCCTCGCTACTTCGATGTCATCGTGACGGAGAATACGTTTGGCGACATCCTGACAGATGAAACGTCTTGTATTACGGGCTCTATGGGCTTGCAGCCCTCGTCGTCGCTGGGCGAGCATACGCCGCTCTTCGAACCCGTTCACGGCTCGTGGCCTCAGGCGGCTGGTCAGAACTTGGCTAATCCCTTGGCACAGATTCTTTCTGCCGCCATGCTGCTGGAACACTTCGGCTTAGAACGCGAGGGTGTGCTTGTTCGTGAGGCTGTCAATGCCTCGCTGGATGCTAACGTGCGCACGCCGGAAATCCAAGTCGAAGGCGGCGCGAAATACGGAACGAAAGAAGTTGGACAATGGATAGTAGACTACATAGAAAAGGCATAGGCTTTTGGCTTTTGACTTTTGGCTTTTGGCTTTTGATGCAGCCAGCTAACAGCCAACAGCTAACAGCTAACAGCCAAGAAAACTGGCGCGACACGCTGACGGCTATTAACAAACAGATAGCCCAGTCACCGTGGTCGACGGACTTGCACCTGCGCAAGGCCAATGCCAACCTGCAGTTGAAGCAGTGGCAATATGCCATCGATGAGTACGGCTTGGTGTTGCAACATGAGGAGCACAATCCTGCGGCCTTGTTTTATCGGGCATACGCCTACACGCATCTGCGCCGTTTCGACTTGGCGCGCAACGACCTCAACGACCTGTTGGGTATTGTCCCGCGCCACTTCGAGGGTCGCCTGTCGTTGGCAGTGGTGTTGCAGCAAATGGGGCGAAAACAAGAGGCCCTCGATGAATTGAGCCAGACCGTCGAACAGCACCCGGACTCGGCTGTAGGCTATGTCGCCCGAGCCAATCTGGAGCGTCAGCTAAAACTGGACGAAGCCGCGCTCTACGACTGGCAGCGAGCAGAGGAACTATCCCCGCTTGATCCCGTCTATGTCATTAACCACGTTGACTTGCTGCTGGTGCTCGAACGCCGCAGAGAAGCCCGTCGCGTGCTTGATGCTGCTGTCAGCAGAGGTATTCCCAAAAGCATGTTCAACGACTGGTACTGGAAATGTAAACGATAGTAAGATAAGATAGATGAATATAGAAGAAATTATACGACTATTCAAGAACATAAAGCATCCCTCAAAACTCCAGTTCACCCTTGGTTTCTTTGCCGTGGTTGCACTGTTATGGGGTGTTCGCAGTCTCACTCGCAGCAATCCGCAGGACACACCGGAAGAGCCGACGACACTTTCTGCCACCCATCATCGCATTCGTGGCGTGGCTAATTACAAGACCGAATTCCCCGATAGCCAGAGTGTCCAGATTGTTGCTGCCGAGCGTTGGGGTGTTCGTCCCGTTAAAAACCGCGAGGATGCCGAGGAGCGCAAAAAGGAACTGGTGTATGTCGGCGAAAGCCCGTATTGGCATGTCGATCGTCTCTCCAGCTCCATTTCTTACCTCGTGCCTCGTGCCGCCGTATTGTTGCAGGACATTGGCCAAGCCTTCTACGACAGCCTTTATAACAAAGGTGTTCCCTTCAACCAACTCATCGTTACCAGCCTTCTGCGTTCGATGGATGACGTGGCTAAGCTGCAGCGTCACAATCCCAATGCCACCGAACGCTCGTGCCACCTGTTCGGCACCACGTTTGACATCTGCTACAACCGCTACCATCCCGTCACGCAACCCGTTCGCGACGATACGCTCAAGTGGGTACTCTCCGAAGTACTTCGCGACAAGCGCAACGAAGGACGCTGCTACATCAAGTACGAAGTCAAACAAGGTTGTTTCCACATGACAGTGCGATAAGGCCGCATGACCGTGTGGTAAAAGCATTCCAATCGCAGCTGCTGTTTATACCTTAACGGATAAACAGCAGTTCGCGATACTTGGGCAGTGTCCATAGGCCATCCTCAACAATCATTTCGAGGGCATCAATCTCGTGACGGATGTTCTCCATGTGAGGACAAACGGTGTCGTGATAGGCAATGGCCCGCTGGTGGATATCCTGAATGTGATTCGCCACGCGACGGGCATCCGTCAACTCTTCCACCATCTGTTCAATCTTCTCGGTACGCTCGGCGATTTCCTCGATGAGCTTCATGTTTCGCGACGACAGACGTTCGGCCTTGTCAGACGGGAATACGTCCTTCATTCCCTGCACATTTTTGATAAGCTGTGACTGGTAATGTGTCGACACGGGAATGATATGGTTCATAGCGAGATCACCCAATACGCGAGCCTCAATCTGAACAGTCTTCACATACATCTCCCATTTCACCTCGTTGCGGGCTTCGAGTTCCTTGCGGTTCATGACCTTCGTACTCTCGAACATCTTGACGCTTGAATCGTCCAGATAGTGCTCGAAAATGACGGGACACGACTTCTCGACGTCCAGTCCACGCTTGGCGGCCTCCTTCACCCATTTCTCCGAATAACCGTTGCCGTCGAAACGGACGGGTTTGCAGGTCGTGATGTCCTCGCGCAATACTTCGACAATGGCGTGGAATTTAGCTGTGTGACCTGTGCCTTTTGTGTATTCCGGACGTAGTGCAAACTCTGCGGTCTTCTGATCTACACGTACCTTGAACGACGTCAGCGCTTCAGCCATAGCGGCATTCAGGGCAATCATGGCTGAGGCGCAGTTGACGCTGGAGCCTGGTGCGCGGAATTCGAAACGATTTCCTGTAAATGCAAAGGGTGACGTGCGGTTGCGGTCGGTATTGTCGATGATGAGGTCTGGAATCTGGGGAATATCAATCTCCATGCTTTTCTTGCCTTTCACCTCCGACGTTTCACCGCGTTCAATCTTATCCAATAACTCTGTTAACTGGGTGCCGAGGAACGACGAAATGATGGCAGGTGGTGCCTCGTTGCCACCCAGACGGTGGGCATTGGTAGCACTCATGATGCTTGCCTTTAGCAGTCCGTTGTGTTTGTAGACAGCCATCAGCGTCTCGACGATAAACGTTACGAAACGCAGTGTCTCGTTGGCTGCGGCCTCGGGGCTCAAACCTTCCGTTCTGCCTGGTGCGTGAAGCAACACGCCAGTATCGGTAGACAGGCTCCAGTTGTTGTGCTTACCTGAGCCGTTGATGCCGTCGAAGGGCTTTTCGTGTAACAACACACGGAAACCGTGATTGCGTGCTACCTTCTTCATCAGCGACATCAGTAGCATGTTGTGATCGACGGCGAGGTTACACTCCTCGAAGATGGGGGCTAGCTCAAACTGGTTGGGAGCAACCTCGTTGTGGCGCGTCTTCACGGGAATGGCCAACTCGAGAGCCTGAATTTCCAGGTCCTTCATGAAGGCCTGCACACGGTCGGGGATGGTGCCGAAATAGTGGTCGTCCATCTGCTGGTTTTTCGCACTCTCATGGCCCATCAGCGTGCGGCCGGTCATCAGCAGGTCAGGACGGGCCGAGTAGAGTCCCTCGTCAACCAGGAAGTACTCCTGTTCCCAACCAAGATTCACCTGCACCTTCGTCACGTCGTCGTAGAAATACTTGCAGACGTCCTTGGCGGCTTTGCCCACTGCGTGAAGCGCACGGAGCAGGGGAGCCTTGTAGTCCAAAGCCTCGCCTGTATACGCGATAAATATAGTGGGAATACATAGCGTATCGTCAATGATGAACACAGGGGATGTCGGATCCCAGGCACTGTAGCCGCGAGCCTCAAAGGTGTTTCTAATTCCACCGTTGGGGAAAGAAGAAGCATCCGGTTCCTGCTGCACAAGCAGTTTGCCGCTGAATGCCTCGATCATACCACCCTTGCCGTCGTGCTCTACGAATGCATCGTGCTTCTCGGCTGTACCTTCCGTTAGTGGCTGGAACCAGTGTGTATAGTGCGTTACGCCCATCTCCAAAGCCCACTGTTTCATACCAGCAGCTACTGCATCGGCAATGCTGCGATCCAGCCGTGCACCATTGTCCATTACATCAATCATCGTGTCGTAGATGTCCTTCGGCAGGTATTTATACATCTTTTTGCGGTCAAAAACGTACTTTCCAAAGAACTGCGATGGACGCTCCTTGGGCACTTTCACCTCAACAGGGCGCTTCTTGAAAGCCTCTTCTACTACCTGAAATCTTAAATTGTTTGCCATTTAATCTATGTATCGTTTTAAAATGTCATTATAGTTCTCAATCCTGCGGTCGCGGAGAAACGGCCACCAGCGACGTACCTGTTCGGAACGTTGCATATCGATGTCGATGATGGCTTCCACTTCTTTATCAGTAGGCGCTTCGTAGAGCAGTTCGCCTTGTGGTCCGGCTACAAACGACGTGCCCCAGAACGGCACACCATCCTCGTCGCCAACGCGATTGACGGTGACGACGGGTAGCCCGTTGGCTACGGCATGTCCGCGCTGTACTGTCTGCCACGCCATGCGCTGTCGCTCTTGTTCATCAGACGTGTCATTGGAATCGTAGCCGATAGCGGTGGGGTAGATAAGTATCTCAGCACCGGCCAATGCCATGAGTCGTGCGGCCTCGGGGTACCACTGGTCCCAGCAAACTAATACGCCCAGACGACCGACGCTGGTGTCGATGGGTTGGAATCCCATGTCGCCGGGCGTGAAGTAGAATTTCTCGTAATAGCCAGGGTCGTCGGGGATGTGCATCTTGCGGTACTTGCCGGCTATGGTGCCGTCCTTTTCGAGCACTACTGCCGTGTTGTGATACAGCCCCGTAGCGCGACGTTCGAAGAGGGAAGTGACGATAACGACACCCAGTTCTTTAGCCAATGCGCCATAGAACTCCGTCGAAGGGCCGGGAATGGGTTCAGCCTGGTTGAACGTATCGACGTTCTCCTCCTGACAGAAGTACAGCCCGTTGTGCAGTTCCTGCAGCACCACGAGTTCAGCGCCCTTTGCCGCCAGACTTCTAATCTTTTCCTCCAGACGTCGTTTGTTGTCGTCGCGGTCGGCCGTGTTATGCTGTTGTATGATACCTATCTTCATTGTCCGTACGGATTATTTCTTCATGTCGAAACCAAGACGGATGCCGTCGTAGTTCTTGCTGAGGTCACTTACTTTTTGGGCGGTTTCGTTGCCACTCATAGTGGCCAGTACTTGCAGCACGGTCAACAGTTTCTTCGACTCAAAGAGCAACGCAATGCCACCGTATTCGCGCTTGGCATAGCAGTTGACGCTGAGTAACAGACCCTGCAGTGTCACTTTGGCCGAAGCCTCGTCGAACGACCACGTGCCACCCCAGCTCTTGCCGGCGATAGTGGCCTTGAAGGTCTTGTCCTCGTTAAATTGTACGACGGTGTTCTGAGCTGTGATGCCAACCTTCTGGAAGTACGGTGCCGTTTCTTGTTCAATCTTCGTAGCTGCTACCTCTCCACCGGCTTTTGCCAATAGGTTCTCGCTGGTGAATGCTACGCCTGGACTGTCGTAGTGCCATGTGCCGATGAGTCCCTTTTCACTCACCTTGTCCATTCCGATGACACTGGTAAAAATGTTGGCTACTGTGCCACCGCTGCCCATAGTCTGCAATAGCGTTCCTGCACCACACGATGTCATAACGACGCCCGTCAGTGCCACCAGGCACAGCGACGCGAGGGTAATCTTAATCTGTTTCATAATTATATTAATTGATAGTTAGTTCATCTTTGTCGGCGGCCTTTGTGATGTGAATCGTGGCTCCGATCTCGATGTTGCCATTCACGATGAGTTCCGAGATGCCGTCCTCAATATATGTCTGGATGGCGCGCTTCAGCGGACGGGCACCAAACTGAACGTCGTAGCCCTTTTCGGCCACAAACTGCTTCGCCTCGTCCGAGAGGTCGATGGTGTACCCCATGTCGCCAATGCGTTGATAAAGGCCCTTCAGTTCCACGTCGATAATCTGCTTGATGGCTTCGAGGTCCAGCTGGTCGAAAGTGATGATTTCGTCCAGACGGTTAAGGAATTCCGGCGAGAACTGCTTCGACAGCGCCTTTTGCACAATCTGGCGAGCGTGTTCCTTGTCCTTTTCGTCAAGAGCCAGTGACGACGAGTTGGTATTGAATCCCACACCGCGTCCGAATTCCTTCAGCTGACGCGTGCCGGCATTTGAGGTCATGATGATGACGGTGTTACGAAAGTCCACGAATCGACCATTGCCATCGGTCAGACGGCCCTCGTCCAATACCTGAAGCAGGAGATTAAAGACATTGCCGTGGGCCTTCTCAATTTCGTCGAGCAGCACGATGGAGTAGGGGTGACGGCGCACGCGTTCGGTCAACTGTCCTCCCTCCTCATAGCCGACATAGCCCGGAGGCGCGCCGATGAGTCGCGACACGTTGAACGACTCCGTATATTCGCTCATGTCGATACGAATCAGTGCGTCGGACGAACCGAACATAAACTCCGCCAATTTCTTGGCCAGATAGGTCTTGCCGACACCTGTGGGACCTAAGAACATAAAGGCTCCGATAGGGTGGTTGGGTTCTTTCAGTCCCACGCGGTTGCGCTGGATGGCACGAACCATCTTTTCTATCGCCTTGTCCTGCGCAATGACGTGCTGTTTCAGTTCTTGCGCCATACCCTTCAGACGAATGCCTTCCTCCTGTGCCATTCGTTGCACGGGGACGCCCGTCATCATCGAAACCACTGCAGCCACCTGTTCGGCAGTGACTTCCTGGCGAATGTCCACCTCGCCGCTGAGCCACTTGTTGTTCAGCTCTTTCAGCTCGTTCTTAAGCACCATTTCGCGGTCGCGGTAGCTGGCAGCCAACTCGTAGTTCTGGTCGCCCACGGCGTCGCTCTTGTGAACTCGAATTTCCTCGAGTTCCTTTTCTTTCTCTGTAATCTCGGGTGGAATGCTGGCATTTTGAAGATGTACGCGCGAACCAGTCTCGTCCATAGCGTCAATCGCCTTATCAGGCATGAAACGGTCACTGACATAGCGTGCTGTCAATTTGACACATGCCTCCAGCGCCTCGTCGGTGTATGTCACGTGGTGATGATACTCGTAGCGGCCTTTGACATTCTTTAAAATTTGCAACGTCTCCTCGTCGGTGGTAGGTTCGACGAGCACTTTCTGGAATCGGCGTTCCAGGGCACCGTCCTTTTCGATGGAGTTGCGGTATTCGTCCAATGTGGTGGCTCCGATACATTGTATGGTTCCGCGTGCCAATGCCGGTTTCAGGATGTTTGCCGCATCCATCGTACCAGCTGCCGAACCCGCACCAATCATAGTGTGGATTTCGTCGATGAATATAATAATATCAGGATTTTGCTCTAGTTCTTTGACGAGCATCTTCATACGTTCCTCAAACTGTCCGCGATATTTTGTTCCTGCGACGACACCCGTCATGTCGAGCGTCACCAGCCGTTTGTTAAAAAGCATCGGCGAACAATGGCGCGTGGCAATCATCTGTGCCAGTCCCTCGACAATGGCACTCTTTCCCACGCCCGGTTCACCAATCAGTATGGGGTTGTTCTTTTTACGGCGCCCCAAGATTTCAATCACGCGTTGAATCTCGTCCTGACGCCCCACGCAGGGGTCTAGGGCTCCTTGTAGTGCCAATTGTGTCAGGTCGGTGCCAAAATTGTCGAGCACAGGAGTTTTCGATTTCGGCTGTTTGGCTTGAGCAGTCGTGGTTTTTCCAGCGGCCGAACTGCTGGACGTACTTTGGCCGCTGTTGGTGGGTTCTTCCTCTTCGTAGTCCTCCTCGGGCAGTCCTATACCGTTTTTCACGCTGAGCATGTCTAACGTGTCTTTGTAGTTCATGTTGTTCATTTCCAGAATTTGTTTTGCTCCATTGTTGGCGGCGTCATGCAGGATGGCCAATAGTACATGCTGTTCTTCCACGTGGGGAGAGTGTTGCAAACGAGCCTCGAGCACCGCCAACTTCAGGATGTTACTTGCGTTGTCGTTCAGCAATAATTGCTGGGCGTATATGGGGTATCTGATATCGTCGTTGCGTACGCGTGTTTCCAATGCACTCTTGATACTTGGCAGATTGATGTTCATACGTAGGAATAGGTCAGCGATAGTGCCTTCCTTCATGCGCATCATGCCGAGCAACAGGTGTTCTGGTGCCACATCCTGACTGGCCAGGCGTGCGGCTTCTTCGCGCGAGAATGCGAGAATCTCGGATACCTTAGGTGAAAATTGACTAGTCACTATATTTAACGATTTACTATTATCTATTTGACAATTTACAAATTCCGTGCCAAAAACTTGTGGTGCGTGATATTGGCAGGCAGTTCCTCCAAGTAGTGAGTCACCATAATCATGGTCTTATTCCTTCGCTGGCAGAACGTCTCAATGACGTCCCTCACCAGTTGGCGGTTCCAGAGGTCGAGTCCGTGCAGGGGCTCGTCGAGTATCAGCAACTGCGGGTCTTTCACGAAAGCGCGTGCCAACAGCACTAGACGTTGTTCACCGCTCGACATCTGCAGAAATGGACGGTCGGCTAAGTGGCTGATATCGAACACGTTCATCCACCAACGGCATTTGTCGTAGTCGTCAGCGTTAGGCACGGCGTAAAGTCCTACAGAATCCATCAGTCCGCTGGCTACGATGCGTATGGCGGGCAAGTTGCGCTTGTATGAGCGGTGCATTTCGGGCGATACGTAGCCTATATGTTTTTTGATGTCCCAGATGCTCTCGCCTGAACCGCGCGGACGGTCGAACAGCGTGATGTCGCAGGCGTAGCTTTGCGGATTGTCGGCACAAATCAGCGACAGCAGCGTTGACTTGCCACTGCCATTTTGTCCTGACAGTGCCCAACGCTCGCCATTCATCACTGTCCAGTCAACGTCCTTCAGGATGGTACGTTCGCCGTAGCGGATGGTGACGTGGTGCATGTCCACCACGCGTTGGCAGTCGTAGTCGGTGTCGGTGTATGGAAGCGAGAGAATCGCTTCTCGTGAGACGTCAGGCAGGACGTGGGCGGGAACGGGGTCAACTGGTGACCCTGCGAGAATGGTGGCGGGACTATCGGGGGTTATTTCCACCACTTCATCCACGAAGTCGGGCAGGTCGTCGCTCTTGGCAATGACGAGCATGATGTCCATATTGCGCTCACGAGAGAGGGTGCGGAGCAGTTCCTTCAGCTGGTCGCGGGTCTCAGCATCGAGGCCGATAAACGGGTTGTCCATGATGAGCAGTTGCGGATTGGCAAATAGTGTCTTTGTCAATTGAAACTTGCGCAGTTCGCCGCTCGACAGTGTGATAATCAGTTTGTCAAGCAGTGCATCCATGTGGAACAACGCATACAAATGATTCTTCGTCTGGCGCCGCTCGACGGTGTCGGCACCTGCCAACAAGTAGGCACGCTCCAGCAGTTCGCCTGCGGTGGGTGTCTCGTGATCTATGTCGTGTTGGTTCCAGCGCAACTGCAGGTAGTACTGGCTGTCGACGTTCGGACCATAGGAGTCAGAGAACGCAATATAGCGTACCTTGTCCGAAGCCAGCGTCTTGCGCAGCTGGTCGACATATGCGGTCTTGCCGCTGCCGTTTCGTCCTATAATAGCTGTAACCTTCATTTCTTTACCTTGTCTTTGTTCTTGTTGACGAAATCCTTCCAACCCTTGTAGTGTACCCGGCTCTCGGGGCGGTTCATCTGCATGAAGTGACAGTATGCCGCACCCAGCGCGTCCGTCGCGTCCATGAATTTCGTCAGCGCTTCCTTGTCGAACTTCAACAACCGTTGCAACATGCCTGCTACCTGTTCCTTCGATGCAGCACCATTGCCTGTAATGGCCATCTTAATCTTCATCGGCGCATATTCGTGTACAGGCACCCCGTGGTGGATGGCTGCAGCGATAGCTGTTCCCTGGGCGCGACCGAGTTTCAGCGTTGTCTGCACGTTCTTTTGCAAAAACGGAGCCTCGATGGCCATCTCGTCGGGCAGGTATCCGTCGATGATGCCGGTAACGCGTTCGAAGATATGTCCCAGTTTCAGATATCCGTCGCCGAATTTGCGCAGATCAATCACACCCATAGTCACCATTTCGGCCTTGTTATCCACGACCTTGATGATGCCGTAGCCCATGATATTCGTGCCGGGGTCTATGCCAAGTATTACTTTCTCCATGGGGTCTGAGTTAATGGGGTTAGGGGACGGCGAAGACCAGCGGGAGAACCGCCGGGCGAGGAGTGGGCTGTGAGTTCCTGAATGGCAGGGCTCTCGTTGCCATAGCGGTCTATGGCTGTCACGGCGTAATACATACGAGGCGACCGAATCGCAGTGCGCTGGATGTCCAACTGTCGCCATAGGTAGCGGGTGGCTATCAGGTTGGCAGGGTCGTTGGTATCGACGGGCGACGTGGGCGACGCATATATATTATATATAAGGTATGGGCCGTCGCTGCGGTCAGTGGCACCGCTCCAAGTGATATGGTCACCGAGCGCAGTGCGGGTCACATCGAGCGTCGTCGGGGCCGTCGGCGTGATGCTTTGTGCCCACGTCATCGGGGGAATGAGTGCGGGTTGGTGGTCAAACTGCCGGACGTAGTTGTACACGCCCTTAACGTTGTCCAGCAGGAATTTCGCGCGGAAATAGCAGTGGCCTATGCCAATCTGCCTTGTCACGTTCAGTTGACGTTTCACCTCATTCAATGACCAGTTTCGTTCCTGCGGGTGGAGCATATAGATACCTAGTCCAGAGACGATGGTACGGCCGTAGCTCTGCTCCTGCCAGTCGATGGCGAACGGATAGAAATTGTTGCCCTGAAAATACATCATCGGGTACAGTTGGTCCATTAACCCGTCGCGCAACCACGCCTGAGCGTCCTGTGCGACCTGTCGGCGGGCGTTCCATCCACGCGACGAGTAGCGGGCAAGGTCATCGTACTTCCCTATTGGAGAACAGCTCATCTTAACCCACGGCTTATAGGCCTTCACCCGACGACTGATGGCGCGGACGATGCGGGTGATGTTCTCAGCCGACTTAGGGCCTTTCCACGTTTCGGGATAGCGGATGTAGTCGAGATGGATGCCGTCGATATCATAGCGGCTGGTAATCTCCTCGCAGATGTTTGTCAGATAGTCTGCCGTACCCGACAATTCAGGGTTCATATAGCCCTCGTCGCCGATTTTCTTCACCAGCGAGGGGTAGCGCTTCCTCAGTTGCTGACAGCCATACGTGGTCCATTTGCCTATTGGTATCGTCACCACCCATGCGTGCAGTTCCATGCCGCGGCGGTGACACTCGTCGATGGCAAATTGAAGGGCGTCGTAGCCCGGCGACCGTCCGGCCTTGCCGCTCATACAGACGTCCCACGGCTCCAACTGCGATGGGTAAATCGTCGTCGCACGTACGCGGGTCTGTAGCAACACCGTGTTCACGCCTACTCGTTTCAGCCGGTCCAACATGTCCGTCAACTGTCGTTTCTGCTCCGTGATTCCCATGCAGTCGTGTGCGTACGTGCGTGGCCAGTCTATGCCACCGATAGTCGTCAGCCACACTGCCCGTACCTCGTACTTCGGATCCATCGGATTACCGGCGGGAACGTTGAAGGGGGTTGCATTCGTGCCGAGCACGTTACAAAATATGATGAGAAATAATGTCAGTCTTTTCATCTGTTTATAGTGCGCCTTTTGTGGAAGGGAGTTCGTAGTGATAGACATCACGGCGGACGGCCATTTTCAAGGCACGTGCGAGGGCTTTGAAGATGCCCTCGATTTTGTGATGCTCGTTCTGGCCTTCGGCACGAATGTTGAGATTCATCTTGGCAGCATCACTGAGACTCTTGAAGAAATGGAGAAACATCTCGGTAGGCATCTCACCAATGCGCTCACGATGGAATTGGGCATCCCAGACGAGCCAGGGACGACCGCCGAAGTCGAGACAAACGCTGCACAGGCAATCATCCATAGGCAGAGCATAACCATAGCGTTCGATGCCGCGTTTGTCACCGAGTGCTTTCAAGAGGCATTCGCCAAGAGCAAGGGCTGTATCCTCAATGGTATGGTGTTCGTCGACATTCAGGTCACCATTACAATGAACAGTGAGGTCTATCTGTCCGTGTTTGCCAATCTGTTCGAGCATATGGTCAAAGAATCCCAATCCAGTGTTGATGTCGCAACGGCCGTTACCGTCGAGGTCGACACGAACATAAATATCGGTTTCCTTGGTAGTACGGCGTACTTCAGCGGTGCGCTCACCACCGAAGGCAATCTGAACCGCGCGAGACCAACTTTCTGCGGCCGAATCGTCGCTGACTATTTGGAGGAAACGGCATCCGATGTTTTCAGCGAAGCGGCGGTCAGTATCACGATCACCAATGACATACGAATTGGCAATGTCGTAATCGGGATTGTTCATGTATTTCTCCACCAGTCCGGTGTTGGGCTTGCGCGTAGGGGTGTTATCCTCAGGGAAATGGGGGTCGATGAGGATATCATCAAACTCTACACCTTCGCCGCGCAGGGTATCGAGGATGAAATTCTGCACAGGCCAGAAAGTGTCCTCGGGGAATGCCGAAGTGCCTAGTCCGTCTTGGTTGCTGACCATGACGAAGAGGTAGTCAGTATGCTGGCGCAGAAAGGCCAGACTACTAATTGCACGTGGTACGAACTGCAGTTTCTCAAAGGAGTCAATCTGTTCGTCCTCTGGTTCGCGGATAATGGTTCCGTCGCGGTCGATGAACAATATCTTTTTCATTGTCTTATGGGGTTTCAATGCTATTACGTTCCAATTCGCGAGCTTCGATAGAGCCGTAAGTATAGTAGTTGTGGACTAACAATACTTGGCTGACGTAGAACTGGATGAAGCAGCAGAGAGTAACGGTGATGAAGGTAAGTGGGGTGATGTAGGAAGGCATGCCCAGCGGGTCGCCAAAGAGCAGTCCCTGATGTGCCTGCTGGTTGGCAAAGCTAAGGATATGCGAGGGCAGCATGACAACAAAGGACACCAGCTGGATCAGCAACATACTGACAAAGAATACGAGGAAGAACATTCCCCAATAACGTAATCCACTATTGTAGCTACGGCCTAGTGTTTTCCAGTATCCGCATGGTGCCTCCATCAGGTATTTCATGAGCACGTGGTATAACGGCAATGAGAACAGGATGACGATGAGGGTGTAAACGAGGAACGTCACCATTGTCGTCATGAGATGACGGAGAATGAACTGCGGACTGATGGTGTTGGCCAATATCATGGCACCTATAAACAAACAGAAAGGAATAAGGATGACCAAAGCGGTGAGGAATACACCCTTCAGTGAGCGTCCCATCATGTGAGGACTGGCCGAGAACCAGTGGGGCGGGGTAGTGATGGCCCCCGTTTCCTTGTGTTCCTTCAGTTTGCTGAGTATTGGTGCCGATGCCAGCGATAGGGTTGCAAGCACCAACAACACGAGGAGAAGAATCTCCAAAACAGTGATGCCGTATTGCTTTATGCTTTCAGTGCTAATTGATTGATAGGCAATAATTTGTTGTGTAATACCAATAGTGATTTCCGGCAATTTGATTGCCGTTAACGTGCCTAATGCACCACAGCTGAGGGCATAAAGCAATGCCATTTGCCACGAAGCCTTGAAAATGCGGCGGAAATGGCTGGTATAAAGTCTGAATCCAGCAGTCAGTACTTTGCGATAACTGCGGGCCTTTATGAGTGATAAATCGTCTTGTTTTTCCATCTTTTATATATTTACGCCTGCAAAGGTACAAATTTATTAAGAATTAAGAATTAAGAATTAAGATTTTTTCGTAACTTTGCGACAAAAAGACGCGAAGTTACTTTGTCTCGGCAAAAAAAATAACCGAGTTTCTTTGTTTTGCCCTCGACTTTTCGTAACTTTGCAGGCGAAAATATGAAAATCATCAAGTGGGGCTTCATCGGATGTGGTGAAGTGACAGAGAAGAAAAGCGGTCCTGCGTTCTCGGAAGTAGAGGGCTCGAGTGTCGTTGCGGTAATGAGCCGTGACGAACGAAAAGCACGTAGCTATGCCGAACGTCACGGTATTCCCCGTTGGTATACCGATCCTCAGGAACTTATTGACGACGACGAGGTCAATGCCGTTTATATCGCCACCCCGCCATCCAGTCATGCAACATTTGCCATCATGGCCATGAAGGCAGGGAAACCTGTCTACGTAGAGAAGCCGCTGGCATCGACCTACGAGGACTGTGCACGTATTAACCGCATCTCCGCCGAGACAGGGCAACCATGCTTTGTGGCCTATTATCGTCGCTACCTTCCATATTTTGATAAGGTTCGCGAAATAGTGGAGCGCGGAGTCATTGGCAAACTGGTCAGTGTTCAGGTACGCTTTGCCGTCCCACCCCGTGATTTGGACTACAGCAAGAGCGACCAGTTGCCTTGGCGTCTGCAACCTGACATTGCTGGTGGCGGCTATTTCTACGATTTGGCACCTCATCAGCTCGACCTGTTGCAACACTGGTTTGGTGTCATCATCGAAGCACGCGGTATTTGTGCCAATCGTGGTGGATTGTACAAGGCAGAGGACTCCGTAAGTGCTTGCTTTGAGTTTGAGAACGGTTTGCCAGGTTCGGGTTCGTGGTGTTTTGTGGCTCATGAGTCTGCCCGCGAAGACCGTATTGAACTTGTTGGTGATCGCGGCTCGGTGTCGTTTTCGGTGTTCGACTATCAGCCCATCCGCCTGCATACCATCTATGGCGAGGAAAATTTCGCCGTTCCAAACCCGCCTTACGTCCAGTTCCCACTCATCAAGAATGTCATAGAACACTTGCAAGGCATTGCTGTCTGCGAGTGTACCAGCGTTTCTGCAACACCTGTAAACTGGGCACTTGACCGAATACTGGGGAAATTCTAAATGTAGTGACGATGAGAGCAGCCTTGACCATATTCCTTCTGACGATAGCGCTGAACATATCGGCCTCCGATACGCTCACAACCGCAGAAACCCCAGCGAAGGAGGAAGGATGGCTCAAACGGACACTACGCAAATTCACAGAGATAGACACTAATTACGTAGAGCCACAGCACTACAACTGGGCGCTGATGCTACAAGGCAGCTACAACTACGACATCTACCGTCTTAGCTCTAAAGGCGACAATAAGCAGACGGTGACTTTCGCCCCTGCTCCGACGTTTAAAGTCGGCCCCTATTTCGGTTGGCGGTGGATTTTTTTGGGCTATACCGTTGACATCAAAAACTTCAACGTCAGCAAAATCAAGCAGGAGTTCGACTTCAGCTTCTACGCAGCACAGGTGGGCGTCGACTTATACTATCGCCGCACGGGAAGTGACTATAAGATTCGCAACGTCAATCTGGGCAACGACATTGACACCCACGAGATTGAGAATCTCAGCTTCGACGGACTGAGCGTGGGTATTACGGGATTCAACGCCTACTACATCTTCAACCACAAGCGCTTCTCCTATCCTGCCGCGTTCAACCAGAGTACGATGCAGAAAATCAGTTGCGGTTCGTGGATGGCCGGATTGGGCTATATGCGTAATTCGCTGGAGTTTGACTACGACAAAATGCAGTCATTAGTAGAACGACGGTTGCATAAGCCAGTACAGCTGGACAGCGGACTGATGTTCAACAGTGTGAAATACTATAATCTGAATGCTTCTGTGGGTTATGCCTACAACTGGGTATTTGCCCGCAACTGCCTGTTCTGCTCCAGCCTTTCGTTGGCACTGGCTTATAAGAAATCGCGAGGTGAGACAGCCGACGAGGATAAGACGGGCTTCGACTTTGGCAACTTCAACATCGATGGTATCGGACGTTTCGGCGTCGTGTGGAATAACAACACTTGGTATGCCGGTGCGTCAGCTATTGTCCGTGCCTACAACTACCACAAGTCGCGATTTGCCGCCAACAATATCTTCGGTAGTCTGAACATTTACGCAGGTTTCAATTTTGGCCCGAGGAAAGGATATAAAAAGAAAAAGCAATGAGAAAACTATATTTATTCATACTCGTATGGACTGCCGTCCTGGAAGCAGGAGCCCAGGTAACCTATCAGCGCGCCGACAGCATCAAAGTCTGCCAGCTGCTTCGACAGGCCGACAAGCAGACCTCCACGCTGTGGTTTGCCCGTCAGTTCATAGGAGTGCCTTATGTTGCTCACACGTTGGAGGTGAACGATGACGAGCGACTGGTGGTGAATACCCGCCAACTCGACTGCACCACACTGGTAGAGACGGTGACGGCACTAATGCTATGTAATGACCGAGGCCAACGCACATGGGCAGACTATGTGCGGATGCTCACTATGTTGCGTTATCGTCAGGGGGTGTTAGATGGCTATCCTTCACGATTGCATTACTTTTCCGACTGGATACGCGATAAGGTACAAATGCAACTGGTTAACGACATCCAGCAACCCAATCCTCCCTTCTCGGCTGTGCAGACGGTCAACGTCAATTATATGTCTACGCATCCGGAGGCATACAAAGCACTGAAAGCCAATGCCGCCCTTGTGCCGCTGATACGTCAGCAGGAACAGTCGTTGAGTGGGCTGAAAGCACGCTACATCCCCAAGTCGGCTGTTCGCAATACGAAACTGTTGCGCAGTGTCATCAAGGATGGTGACATTATCGCCATTACCTGTAACAAAGCAGGGCTGGACATTGCCCACCTGGGCTTTGCCGTCTGGCGTAAGGATGGTTTGCACTTGCTCAACGCCTCGATGCTGCACAAGAAAGTCGTTGAGGAACCCATGACGCTCTATCGCTATCTGCAGAAACATAAGACGTTTACGGGCATTCGAATATTGAGAATACAATAAATATGGTATAATTACGTTAATATAATAATGACAAACGAATACTAACAGATATGGAATTACCCGATTTTATGAACTATGCCAACAAATTCTCAAAGAAAGATTTTGTTGAAAAAATCGCCCGCATTGCCAAAGGTGCTGGAGCAAAGTTGGTATATGCAGCGTTGATTCTTTATTATACGTTGCAGAGTGACAAGGTCAGTGCTACGAACAAGGCCATGATTATCGGTGCTTTGGGTTACTTGATCAGTCCCCTCGACGTAGTGCCTGATGCCATTCCCATTGCAGGACTGGCTGACGATTTGGGCGTGCTGGTGTTTGTACTCAAGAAAGTCTGGACCGATATTGACCCCGATATCCAGGTCAAGGCCCGCAAACGTCTCTCAAAGTGGTTTGATGAGGACGAGATTTCCGAAATCAACGACCTCATGCCTATAGATAAAAAAGAGGATAATAGCAAATAAGGCATTAGCCGCCTGAGGGAATGGTCAACGAATACCAAGTCCGCGTACAGCCTCATGTGGCAACCAACGAACAGGCGCTTCGCTGTTGGCTGGCCGATGAGTATGGCTTCGATGTCCGTACGCTGACTGCCGTGCGAATCCTCCGTCGTAGCATTGATGCCCGCCAGCGCACTATTTTCGTCAATCTGAAGGTTCGTTGCTACATCAACGAACAGCCGAAGCAGGACGAATTCGCCATCACTGATTATCCTGACGTTTCGTCGGCACCACAGGCTATTGTCGTTGGTGCAGGCCCTGGCGGATTGTTTGCTGCCCTCCGACTGATAGAACTGGGCATTCGTCCCATCGTGCTCGAACGTGGCAAGGATGTTCGCGAACGCAAACGCGACTTGGCACAGATTGCCAAGACACAACAGGTCGATGCCGAGAGCAACTATTGCTTTGGCGAGGGTGGGGCAGGAGCCTATTCCGATGGCAAGCTCTATACGCGTTCCAAAAAACGTGGTTCCATCGAGAAAATTCTCAATGTTTTCTGCCAGCATGGCGCGTCGACCAACATTCTGGCCGATGCCCATCCGCATATCGGTACTGACAAGTTGCCGCGAGTCATTGAGGCTATGCGTAACACCATCATCAGCCGTGGCGGTGAGGTGCATTTCCAGACGAAGGTGACAAGCCTCATCCTTGACGGCAATCGGGTAATCGGTTGTTTGGCTTCCGATAAAGAGTTCCGTGGTCCTGTGATTCTTGCTACAGGCCATTCTGCCCGCGACGTCTATCGTTATCTGGCTGATGCCAAGATTGAAATCGAAGCCAAGGGCATAGCCGTTGGGGTACGCTTGGAGCATCCCTCGGAACTGATTGACCAGATACAGTATCATAACAAGCAAGGACGCGGAAAATATCTGCCAGCGGCAGAATATTCGTTCGTTACGCAGGTCGACGGACGCGGTGTCTATTCGTTCTGCATGTGTCCTGGTGGTTTCGTCATTCCTGCCGCTACCGATAAAGAGCAGATTGTCGTCAACGGCATGAGTCCCAGCAATCGTGGCGGTCAGTGGTCGAACAGTGGTATGGTTGTCGAAATGCGCGCAGAAGATATCGAGGGCAACGACCCCTTACGCGTGATGCATTTCCAAGAGCAACTCGAACGCGACTGCTGGCAGCAAGGGAATCGCAAGCAGACAGCACCTGCTCAGCGTATGGCAGACTTTGTGAACAATCGCCTTTCGTTCGATTTGCCGCGTTCCAGCTATGCGCCAGGACTCATCTCGTCGCCCCTGCATTTCTGGATGCCGAAGTCCATCACTCATCGCTTGCAGGAAGGCTTCAAGCATTTTGGTCGTATGAGTCACGGTTTTCTGACCAACGAAGCCGTGATGATTGGTGTCGAGACTCGCACCAGTGCTCCTGTCCGTATTCTTCGCGACTCGGAAAGCCTGATGCATATCCGTCTGCAAGGACTGTTCCCTTGTGGCGAAGGAGCCGGTTATGCAGGTGGAATCGTATCGGCTGGTGTTGATGGCGAACGTTGTGCAGAAGCCTTGTCGCTTTACATGAAAGGATGTCGGTAACTTATTGGTATTGAAACGCTAAGCAACACCAGTCGCCATCGTTTTTCGTTTGTTTTATTGTTAGTCCTAAGCCGTTGGCTTTCTCTTCCAACAACTGACAGTCTGCCTGATAGAATCCGCTGAGGATGAGTGTCGCCCCAGGTTTCATCACGCTGACGAAACGTTCCATATCCTGCAGAAGAATGTTACGGTTGATGTTGACCATTACGAGGTCGAACTCAGAAGCGAAACCGCTGAGCACAGTGGCGTCGCCATGAAGTGGCTGCAAACGGTCATCGACGCGATTGATAACGGCATTATGACGGGTGTTGTCAACGCTCCATTCATCAATGTCATAGCCTACACAATGCTGGGCACCAAGTTTCAGTGCACAAATGCCCAAAATGCCCGTTCCGCAACCGCAGTCGAGCACCTTCATACCATTCAGATCCATGCCAAGCAGTGTTGCACATATCATTCGCGTTGTCTCGTGAGTACCAGTGCCAAAGGCCAGATGGGCGTCAATTTCTATTTCGATGTCCGATGGCTGAAGACTGACGTCTGAGGGAAGGTGGCGACCATCGTGAATCACCAGCGTCCTACTTCTGCCATCAGCAGTCTGGCATCTGACACCAATCGGCTCGAAGCCCTCTTGTTCCCATTGCTCATTCCAGTCGCGGTCTTCGGCTTCTTCCACCTTATATAAAATATGGGTATCCTCAAGGGGAAAACCTTCGAGCACTCGGTCAAGTGCAGCTTGGTCGAACAGCGCCTGTTGGACATAGCCCTTCAGACCGTTTGTCGTTTCTTCAAATGTCTCAAATCCTGCCTCTCCAGCTAGTGCCGACAACAGGTCCTGAGCAACCTGCGAACAGGGCGTAATGGTGAATTCTACCTCGAAATATTTCATAGTTCTGTTAAAATTTGAGTGCAAAATTACAAAAAATAGGGAAAAACCTATCAGTTCTTAGGGTTTTTCCTTACTTTTGCATAGAATTTAGTAGTAATTTTGCATCGTGAACAATTAAACATAGGAGATATGAAGATGAAAAAGTTGATCATGTCACTGCTCCTCTTGGGAGTGTTGCCCATCAATATGATGGCTCAGGATGATATGTATTTCGTTCCATCCAAGGAACAGAAAGCCAAGGATGTTTACGAATACGGTTTGCCTCGCGGCACCTATTATTCTGGTAGCTCACGCTCGGTTGACGACTACAACCGTCGCGTGATGGCTGGTGCCATTCCCACCGATTCGGCAGGTAACGATATCATTGATTTCTCTGCCGTTCGTGGTGTGTATCCTGACTCTACCGTGAATGCATCATCGGCTGATGACTATAAGCTGACACGTCAGTTGAGCCGTTTCGACGACTATACCCCCAGTCAGGCCTACTGGGAAGGCTATCGCGACGGACAATGGATGTCGCCTTGGTATGCAAGCCGCTGGTATAGCTGGTACGACTATGACCCTTGGTACTGGAACTACCCGTACTACTACGGCTACTATAACAGCTGGTATGGATGGTATAGCCCCTGGTATTACGGTTATCGTCCCTGGTACTACGGATATTACGGCTACTATGGCCCGGGCTGGTATGGTGGTGGCTATGCGCGTACATCTCCTCATCGCGGCCGTGTGACGACCTACGACAGCAATCGTGCTTTCGGACGTACTACCTCGCGTACAAGCAATGGTCGTACGACGTATAACGACAACCGTTCGTTCGGCTCCAGCCGCAGTTCGTCAGGTTCGTTTGGCGGTTCTCGCAGTTCTGGCAGCTTCGGCGGTGGCGGTAGCGTCGGTGGCGGCGGTGGTAGCCGTGGCGGTGGTGGTTACTCTTCTGGCGGACGCACCTTTGGAGGACGCCGTTAACAGTTAACAGATAATAGATTACAGTTAAGGAATACGACAATGAAGAAGATATTTGTTTTCGCTGCTCTGGCTGTAGCAGCCATGCAGTCACGTGCTCAGGATGCAGTCAACCTCGACACCTACATCGGTGCCCAGCTGACTACTGAGGACCTCAACGGAACAGCCCGTTATGTGGGCATGGGTGGAGCGATGGAGGCTCTGGGAGCTGACATCTCGACGATTGGCACCAATCCTGCCGCCATCGGTCTCTTCCGCCATAGTCAGGTGTCTGGCTCGTTCGGACTGGTGTCGCAGTCGGACGGAAAGTCCTTTGCCGACGGCTCCAAGACCAACGCATCGTTCGACCAGATGGGTTTTGTTATCGCAACTCACGTAGGTGTTTCCGATTTCATTAATTTCGGCTTCAATTTCCATAAGAGCCGTAATTTCAACCATGTGCTTTCTGCTGCTGCCAATGCCATTAACGGCTCGTCGCAGAATCGCCAGACCTACATCAAGGGCATGAACGACCAACTTATCGGCCCTTACAGTGTCAGCGTGGTCGACGAGCTCTGCCTGCGCATGATGGAAGACGGTTATGATCCCAAGACAGGTAACGTCAACTACACCTACATCGACGCTAAGGACTACGCGTTCAACCGTGCCCAGACAGGCTATATCGGTGAGTACGACTTCAACCTCAGCGGCAACGTCAACAACCGCATCTATTGGGGTCTGACGGTTGGTGTGAAGGGTGTCCACTACAATAGCTATACGGAATATGAGGAGTCGCTGGTGTCGTCGGACCCCGAGGTCAATTATGTCAAGATGAAGGACAACCACAAGATTACCGGTACGGGATTCAACATCAAGGCAGGTATCATTGGCCGGCCCATCGAGGAGTCGCCATTCCGTCTGGGTGTCAGCGTTTCGTCACCGACATTCTACAAGTTGACCACAGAAAACATCACGTCTCTCAACGACCAGTATGGCATGGTAATGGAATTGAACGACAAGGCTGATTTCCGCTTCAACACTCCTTGGGTGTTTGGCATCTCTGCCGGACACATCATCGACAATTGTCTCGCGCTGGGTCTCAGCTACGAATACGCCGACTATGGAACCAACGACATGCGTGCCATCACCTCGTCGGGCTATGACTGGTATGGCGACTACTACAACAAGAGCGACAGTGACCCCGTCATGAAAGCCCACACTGAGCGTACGCTGAAGGGCGTGTCGACCATCAAGGCTGGTGCAGAATATATGATTGACAAGAACATCTCGGTGCGTGTGGGTTACAACTACGTATCGCCCATGTATAAAGAGAATGGCGTGCGCGATATGACCCTCGATTCGCCTGGCGTCCTGATGGCTTCCACCACCGACTACACCAACTGGAAGAGCACCAACCGCATCACCGCTGGCGTCGGCTTCACCTTCGACCAGTTCCGCGTCGACCTGGCTTACCAGTACCAGATGCGCGAAGGCGACTTCTATCCTTACATGAGCCACTTCCAGAACACCAACATGGACTATCCCGATCCTAAGTCGAACGACTGTAGTGCCGTTACCGTCAAGGATAACCGCCACCAGTTGCTTTGCTCGCTGACCTACACTTTCTGATCTGACGTTGATTGCTCCGTTTTTGGGGCTGAAAACTGATATTTAGGGCGTCTTTGTGGCAACACAAAGGCGTCTTTTTGTTTGCTAAGAAAAAATAATTGCAATTTATTTGGATTTTTAAACATTTTATTGTAATTTTGCAGCGGTTTATGAAGCATAAGGATATATGAGTAATCCGTTTGACAAAATATTGAACTGGTATTTTACGAAGAATTCGTTACCATACTGGTGCATTTTCCTGATTGATTGTGCGATTGTCATGTTCAGTGGAGCGGTAACTTACTGGATATTCCACGACACGCAGACATTATATGAAAACACATTCCAGGTGTTGAACACCGTCATTATCTTTGCGTTGTTGAGCATACCTGGTTTCCGCCTGTTCCATACCTATTCCGGCTTTATGCGCTATTCAAGTTTTGTCGACTTGATGCGCGTGGTTTATGGCAATCTGGTCAGCCTTGGACTCGTATTGATTGCTGACTGGGGAATGAAAATGTTGCCCCATGAGTGGTTTGTGCATTTCAACACTACCAGCATATTCCTCTGTTATATTATTGCCACCCTCTTAATGTGGGGTCTGCGCGTGTTTGTGAAAACCCTGTATGATGTGGCTTTTTCGAATACCCGTGCTGTTCGCGTACTGATTTACGGTGCCATGCAGGGTGGGGTAGGATTGGCGAAAAATATCCAGAGTCAGCGTCCGAGAAGGTTCGTGGTAAAGGGCTTCATTACGCATTACAAGAAGGCCAAGCACCAAATGATTATGGGCGAGCGCGTGTATTCTATTGATGAGGATATAGCCGAGATTATCAAGAATAACGATATTGAGGGCGTTCTTGTCTCGCCTTATCGTGTGAAGGAATTCCGCGACAACCAGGAGATTCAGGATAAGATTATCGGAGCTGGTGCCAAGGTTTACATGGCTCAGAGTGCCAAGGAGATGACTGGGGACGAAGAATTGTCGTCGGAGGATTATGGCAACATACAGATGCGAGAAGTCTCGGTCGAAGAGTTGCTACCGCGTCAGGAAATTCGTGTAGACCTGAAATCCGTGGAGGAACTGATAGAGGGGCAGAAGGTGTTGATAACAGGAAGTGCCGGCTCTATCGGTAGTGAGATGGTCAGACAGATTGCCCAGTTCAAGCCCGCAAAGATGATGCTCATCGACCAGGCAGAAACACCTCAACACGACATTCGTCTGATGATGGCCAAGGACTTTCCGGATGTGAGTGCAGAAGTCATAGTGACAAGCATCAGCCGTCAGCGCAGAATGGAAGAGATATTCCGTACGTTCCGTCCTGACTACGTATTTCATGCTGCCGCCTATAAGCATGTGCCGATGATGGAGGACAATCCTTCAGAAGCTGTGCTGAACAATATCTACGGTACGAAGGTCATTGCTGACTTCAGCGTGAAGTACGGTGTGAAGAAATTCGTGATGGTATCTACCGACAAGGCTGTGAACCCCACCAACGTCATGGGTTGCTCGAAACGCATTTGCGAGATTTACGTGCAGGCACTTGATCAGGCCATCAAGGAGAAGAAGGTTGCCAACCATTTGCCAATTCTGGGCAACAGACTCAGCTTCATCACAGCTGGTCAAATGGGTGGCCCGATGGCTCGCACACAGTTCGTTACCACACGCTTCGGCAATGTATTGGGATCCAACGGAAGTGTCATTCCCCTGTTCCGCGAACAAATCAAGAACGGTGGCCCTGTTACTGTTACCGACGAGCGTATCGTACGTTTCTTCATGCTCATTCCCGAGGCTTGTAAATTGGTGCTCGAGGCCGGCACGAAGGGCAATGGCGGCGAGATATTCGTGTTCGACATGGGCAAGCCCGTGAAGATTGCCGACCTCGCCAAGCGCATGATCAAGCTGTCAGGTGCCAAGAATGTCGAGATTAAGTTCACCGGCCTTCGTCCTGGCGAGAAACTCTACGAGGAGGTGCTCAACGAACTCGAAGGCACCAAGCCGACTTTCCACGAGAAGATTCGCATCGCTGAGGTTCGCGAGTACGACTACGACAAGGTCTGCAAGGATATTGACGACCTCATCGAGATTTCCAAACGTTACGATGACATGGCCACCGTGAAGAAGATGAAGGAAATCGTACCCGAATACAAGTCTAACAACTCCATTTACGAGGAGTTGGACAAGAAATAAGTCTGGTTATTTGTAGATATGGTATGACCCGCCGTCGCTCTGGCAATATTTGCGAAGCAACGACTGGATGTATTCTGCGTTCTCGCGCACCCTTTGCTCATTACCGTCATAGCCGTTGATGAGCACCACCAGATGCCGTGTGTCAATGTTCATCTTCGTGCGCTCGTGGTCACTGGTAGGCGTGCCGACACCCCCTTCAGCATCGCGGTAGACTGGCAGACCGTGGATGTTGATCATGCCACGACCAATGCCCTCGTATGGCTCATCCTCCCGGCCAATGCCCAATGTCAGCGTATCACCCACGAACTTGTCCGCATCAAAACCGCCGATGCTATAGCCGAAGGCGATGGATGCCAGGTTCACGAGGTCAACAAGCGTGTCTCTTTGATACAACTCCTTGCCTTGCAGCACCCTTCTTATCAGAGCCTCCGAGGCAGGGCGATAGCGCGACGGGTCTTTGCCGCAAGCCTTGTAAATCCGCCTTGTGGCCGCTATGCTCGTCATTTCCTTCAGCGATTCGGTAGTCAGCTCCTGACGATACCTGTTGCCCAGGCTCTCTATCTCCTGCCACAACTCGCTGTTATATGGCGTGTTGACAACATCCGCCTCCACACATGCTCCAACGAACTCAGGGCATACATGCTCTATCTCTTGTGATACAATGACGTTCATCTTCAAACTCCTTTCAAAAAACATGTAATCTCCTCCAGATATTTGCGGTCGGTTTCGTCGAATGTAGCCAACTCATCACTATCAATGTCGAGTACGGCCGTTACCTTGCCGTCAATGCCGAACACTGGCACGACGATTTCAGACTTCGACGCGCTGCTACAGGCAATATGTCCTGGGAACTGTTCGACGTCGGGGACGATGACGGTTTCTTCCCGTTGCCACGCAGTACCGCAAACGCCCTTGCCGTAAGGGATGTGCATACAAGCAACAAGGCCCTGGAAGGGACCAAGGACCAACTCGCCGTCCACCACCCGATAGAATCCCGTCCACCAGAATCCCATTGCCTGGTGAATGGCCGCAGCCACGTTGCTCATAACGGCTATCATGTCCTTCTCGCCCTCAATGAGCGCCGCAATCTGGCTTACCAGTAATTTGTATTGTTCTTCTTTCATAAATGCCTAGTCGTATCATCTGCCGATTGCTTCACTCGTCGCAACCGCCCTGCAAAATTACGCATTATTTCCGAAATACAAGACAGAAAAGCAGGAAAGTTGCGGAAAAACTTGCATTAAATGAAAAAGCCTGCGTCACAAGATGCAGGCTTTGAGGTTGTTAGTCGGTCGTTAAAACGAGAGTGGTCCGTGGCCCATACACGACGTGGTCGTAATGGCCGTCAGGAAGGCTGTGAGTGCGGCTACTACCACCTTCACCGCAATCTCAATAAAACGATTTGTCTTCATACGCTTGATTTTTCTTTAATTAATTAGTTACCGTCGCCGATGTCGCCGTAGTCAGGGTCGGTCGTGCCACCGCCGTTGTTACCACCGCCCTGGTTGCCACCGTTGTCACCAGTGTTCGTGCCGCCGTTCTCACCGCTGCCGCTGCCGTTCTCCTGCTCGGGGTCTTCCACGGTGCCGTCGTCGGTCGAGGTCACGCGCTTCACCTCCTTGCCGTCACGGTCGTAGCAGGTAATCTGCACGGCGGTGTTCTTCAGCTCGTCCTTCAGGTCAACGTCAGGGGTGAAGATGATGCGGCGGCTGGTGATGAGCGATGCTCGCACGTCGTTGACGCTTGCCACCGACTTGGCACGCAGGCCGAAGCGCATGGTTCCCAGACCGGGCAGAGCCA